>NZ_JBQENN010000042.1:19372-35760 GCF_052044625.1 Pseudomonas sp. 22515 | reverse complement strand
TCCCTGCGCAAGTCGAAGATCAAGCTGGTACTGACCCGTCACGAGCAGTCTGCAGGTTTCATGGCTGCCACCTACGGTCGTCTGACCGGCAAGACCGGCGTCAGCCTGTCGACCCTCGGCCCTGGTGCCACCAACCTGGTGACCGCCAGCGCCTACGCCTACCTGGGCGGCATGCCGATGATGATGATCACCGGGCAGAAGCCGATCAAGAAGTCCAAGCAGGGTCGCTTCCAGATCATTGACGTGTGCGGCATGATGGACCCCATCACCAAGTACACCCACCAGTTCGCCTCGGCCGACAACATCCCGGCCCGCATGCGCGAAGCCTTCCGCCTGGCCGAAGAAGAAAAGCCGGGTGCGGTGCACCTGGAGCTGCCGGAAGACATCGCCGCCGAGCAGACCGACGCGCTGCCGATCCCGCGCAGCCTGCACCGCCGCCCGCTGGCCGAGCACGTGGCCATCGAAGCTGCCGTCGAGAAACTGCAGAACGCGCGTAACCCGATCCTGGTGATCGGTGCCGGTGCCAACCGCAAGATGACCGCCAAGGTCCTCAAGCAACTGATCGACAAGACCGGCATCCCGTTCATCACCACCCAAATGGGTAAAGGCGTGGTCGACGAGCGCCACCCGCGCTTCCTTGGCAACGCTGCGCTGTCGTCGGGCGACTTCGTTCACCGCGCCGTCGAAGCCGCCGACCTGATCGTCAACATTGGCCACGATGTGATCGAGAAGCCGCCGTTCTTCATGGTCCGTGGCGGCACCGAAGTCATCCACATCAACTTCCGCTCTGCCGAAGTCGATGCCGTGTACTTCCCGCAAGTAGAAGTGATCGGCGACATCGCCAACGCCGTGTGGCAGATCAGTGAAGCACTGAACGACACGTCGCACTGGGACTTCACCCGCCTGATGGCCATCCGTGAAGCCAACGAAGCACAGATCGCCGAAGGCGCCGACGACGACCGCTTCCCGGTCTACCCACAGCGCATGGTGGCTGACATCCGTCGTGTACTGCCGTCCGAAGGCATCGTCGCCCTGGACAACGGCATCTACAAGATCTGGTTCGCCCGCAACTACAAAGCGCACAAGCCAAACACCGTGCTGCTGGACAACGCCCTGGCGACCATGGGCGCTGGCCTGCCATCGGCAATGGCTGCGCACCTGGTGCACCCGGACCGCCCGGTAATCTCGGTGTGTGGTGACGGCGGCTTCATGATGAACAGCCAGGAACTGGAAACTGCAGTACGTCTGGGCATGCACATCACCGTGGTGATCCTGCGTGACGACGGCTACGGCATGATCCGCTGGAAGCAGGCCAACATGGGCTTCACCGATTTCGGCCTGGACTACGGCAACCCGGACTTCGTCAAGTATGCCGAAGCCTACGGCGCCAACGGCCACCGCGTGGAAAGCGCCGAAGGCCTGCTGCCGCTGCTGGAGCACTGCATCAAGACCCCGGGTGTGCACGTGATCGACTGCCCGGTCGATTACAGCGAGAACGACCGCATCCTCAACAGCGAGCTGCGTGAGCGCGCGCTGGCGGTGTAAGCCCTGACGACCTTATCGCTGTAAGCCGGCACCCACAGGTATCTCAGATCCTGTAGGTGCCGGCGGGTGGTAGATGGCAACCACTTCATGCCTGTTGCAATTGATCATTCTCAGGTTCTCTACTCATGGAGAACCCGAGAACATGACTATTGGTTCGACACACAATTATCCTACCGATCTGGCCATCGACCCATCACTGCCTATGCAGCCATGGGCCGCACGTTTCCCTAATCCCCCGGATCTCTGCTTCGACTACCGCCGGCTTCTCGAACAAGATCAGGTTGGGAAATAACGGCGTACGGGCCATTTTGTAGGGGGAATCCTACTGCCATTATGTGACTTTCCTTTGGTCCCATAAGACTCTCCTGACTGTCGCTCCCTGGCCCAACATCGCTTTACTGGCGTCCTTCCAAAACAACCACAAAAAGGAAGCCGCCATGTCTGAATCCTGTTCCCCCGTCAGCCCCGTACGTATCGCTGTCATCCAGTACGACCCTCAGGTCGGTCTTGAGCACTGTGAGAGCAACGTGAGCAGAGGCCTGGCATTGGCCCGGCGCGCAGCACGCGAAGGTGCCAACCTGATCGTACTGCCTGAACTGGCCAACACGGGCTACACCTTCAACTCCCGTGCCGAAGCCTATTCCCATGCGCAGGTGCTGCAGGACGGCCCTTGCCTGAAAACCTGGGCCGACTTCGCCAAGCAGTACCAAGTATACCTGGCTGCGGGGTTTGCCGAATGTGACGGGCTGAAGCTCTACGACAGTGCTGTACTGTTTGGCCCCGAAGGCCTGCTCGGGCACTACCGCAAAGCGCATCTGTGGAACCAGGAAAAGCTTTGGTTCACCCCTGGTGACCTGGGGTTCCCGGTGTTCGAGACGCCTATCGGCCGTATCGGCCTGCTGATCTGCTGGGACATCTGGTTCCCGGAAGTACCACGGGTGATGGCCGCGCAAGGTGCCGACATCATCTGCAGCCTCAACAACTGGGTATGGACCCCGCCGCCGTTGTTCGATGATGCAGGGCGCTGCATGGCCTCGTACCTGACCATGACGGCAGCGCATGTCAACAACGTTTATATCGCCGCCGCGAACCGTGTCGGCAGCGAACGGGGCGGGCGCTTCCTGGGCTGCTCGCTGATCGCCGGTACCAATGGCTGGCCGATCGGCGAGGTGGGCAGTGCAGAAGCCGAGGAGATTATCTATGCCGATGTCGATTTGAGCAGTGCACGGTCGGCACCGATCTGGAACAGCCTCAACGACCTGCCAAGAGACCGGCGAACCGACCTCTACGATGCCACCCTTGGCTATCGCTTGCATGCACCTATGCCACGTTGAGGAGTTGCGAATGAACACGCACTTCTTCTCACGACAGCAGCATTGGCTTGTGTTGATGTTCGGCTGCCTGCTGGTGTTTCTCGCTGCAAGCCTTGCCCATGGCCAATGGCTGGATTATGCACAGAGGGTGGCGACGCTCGATGAACCGCTCAGCCGCTTGCGCTGGATTGTTGGTGATATCAGTGAAGTGGCTTTCTACAAGCACGAACTACCCGCGCTGGGCTTGCTGCTGGGCGCGTGCCTGGCGCACTGGGCGCAGGTGCGAGGGTACCGCTGGCAGGGCTTTGCCATTTGCTATGGCAGCGGATTATGGCCATGGGTGTTTACCAGCTCGCTCTTGGGCTTGCTGCTCAGCCATGCGTTGTGGGGATGGACCTTGGCCAGTGGCATCTGGCAACCAACGTTCGTTGCCTTCGTGTCATTGCCGGCAGCCATGGTCTTGCTTTTTGGTGCGGGCTGGCGGGTGACGATCACGGGGGCGCTACTGGGGGCACTACTGGTAACACCGGCCAGCCTGCTGATGGTCAATTACCTGTGTTATCCCCTGCAGTTGCCCGTGGTAGTGGGCAATGTGAGTGGCATGGCTGTGGCAAGCGTCGTGGCCTTCATCCTGTGCAAGCGCTTTCCTTCATGGGTACGCCAATGCGGTGAACCCACCGTCGTGGCGCCGGTTGTCAATCAGCCTGACTACGGTGTGGTCTGGACTTTGCGGCGCGTTCTGGCCGACTTCAGCGAAGCCCCATTCTTTGGTAATGAACTGGCCAGCCTCGGGCTATTGCTGGGTGTGTTGCTGGCATACCTGTTGAGCCCGGCTGCACTGTCATACGGTTCTATGTTGGTGATGCAGATGGTGGCCGGGCAGGCCCTGGCATCCCTGGTCGGGGTTGTATGCTGGCGTGGACAATGGAAAGCCCGTGGGTGGTACCCCACCTACATTCCGATTGTGTCGATCGTCCCGGCCGCGGTGTTGACACATGGCGGCAGTTGGCAAGTGGTGGTGGCCAGTGCAGTGCTGGGTGCACTGTTGGCTCCGCCGCTGGCAGTGGCGATCACTCAGCGGTTGCCGGCCTATGTGCATGGCTACATCGGCAAGGTGGTGTCGATGGCCATCTGCACGCTGGGCATCGTGCCGGTAGTCGGTTTGGTTGTGGGGGGAGAAGCATGAGTGAACATTCGAGCTTGCCCAGGCTGTCGATCGCCACTCTGGGCGGCACGGTCAGTATGCGGGCCGGTGCGGTTGGGGGTGGTGTGACGCCAAGCCTGGATTGTGAGCGGCAACTGCTTCAGGTTCCACAGTTGCGCGAGATGGCACAGTTGAACGTTGCTTCATTGTGCCTGCTCCCCAGTGCATCGCTGGACTTCGCGACGTTGCTGGAGGTGCTGGCATGGGCCCGGGGCGAGGTGGAGCGCGGAGCTCAGGCCTTGGTATTGAGCCAAGGGACCGATAGCCTTGAGGAAACGGCCTATTTCCTGGATCTGCTCTGGCCATTCGAGGTGCCATTGGTGATGACGGGTGCCATGCGCTCGGCGAGTCAGCCGGGCAATGATGGGCCGGCCAACGTGTTGGCTGCGGCCCAGGTTGCATTGGCAAAAGACAGCCATGGGCGAGGTGTGCTTGTGGTCATGAATGATCAGGTCCACTGCGCGGCAAGGGTTCGCAAGACGGCCAGCCTGGCGATGGCGGCATTCGAGTCGCCCGGATGTGGCCCGTTGGGCGACGTTGTGGAGGGGAGCGTGTTGTATCGCCATCCGCCTGGGCGGCGGGAAGTGTTGCCGTTACCGTATCGCATCGACCAGCGCGTTGCCCTGCTGGAAGCCTGCCTGGACGCAGACACGGCGCTGCTGCAGGCTGTGGCCACACTGGGTTATGAAGGGTTGGTCATCGCCGGTTTCGGTGCTGGTCATGTTTCTGCCAGTTGGTCCGAAGTGCTGGAACACTTGGCGCCCACCTTGCCGGTATTGGTTGCTACACGCACAGGGAGAGGGCCTACAGCCCGGGCAACCTACGGGTTTGCTGGTGCAGAAATCGACTTGCAGAAAAAAGGCGTCTACATGGCTGGGCCACTCTGCCCGCGCAAGTGCCGCATCTTGCTCTGGCTGCTGATAGGCGCCGACCGGCAACATGAGCTGCAGGCCTGGTTGCAGCCCTGAACCATCTGCCCGCGCGGTCGTTCGCGCGGGCAGCCCTTCCGGCGTTGCTGTGCTAGGGTGCACACACTTTTGCTCCCCAGGATTTTTACCCATGCTCCCCGTACTCAGCAAAAAAGAACTCGACCGCCTCGAAGACCTGCTGATCACCTATGGCAATGACTACTCGGTGCTGAACCTGGCCGAGCTCAATGGCTTTTTCGTCGCGCTGGCCAGTTCGCCGATCACTGTCCACCCGGAGCAATGGCTGCCCGCGGTGGCGGGTGGCAAGGTACCGAAGTTCAAGAAGCCCGCGCATGAGGAGGCCTACACGGCATTGATGCTGCGTTATGCCAGCCAGGTGGCAGAAGAACTCAGCAATGGTGTCGACCAGTTCGAGCCGCTGTTCGAGGAAAGCGAGGGCGAACAGGGCACTGTGATCGTGATGGAGGAGTGGTGTTTCGGCTACATGCGCGGTACCCAGATTGCCGGTTGGGGCGAGTTGCCACCGGAGCAGGACCCGCTGCTCAAGGCCATTTCGCTACATGGGCTGGAAGATAATTTCGAGCTGCTGGACCAGATGAGCGAAGAGGATATCCAGGCCTGTGTGCCGCAGGTGGTCGAGGCTGCGCGCGGGCTGTACCGACATTTCAAAAAGCGGCACTGATCTGATATCTGCATGGGCTAGTGCTCACCTGCCGGCGCCAGCGCAAGTGTTTGGAAACCATTATTCCGCCCTGCGAAATTATGGTTTCCCCTGCGCACTGATTCTGCTGCCAGCCGATCCAGTGCAGCATGTGCTCCATCAGCCCCATCCCGGCGCTGACCAGGAGCCAAGCCCATGTCGAACCCGATCAAGCTCTACAACTTCCCCAAGTCTGGCCATGCCCATCGCATCGAGTTGATGCTCTCGCTACTGAACCTGCCCACCGAGCTGGTGTTCGTCGACCTGGCCAAAGGCGCGCACAAGCAGCCGGACTTCCTCGCCCTCAACCCGTTCGGCCAGGTTCCGGTCATCGATGACAACGGCACGGTGATTGCCGACTCCAACGCCATCCTCGTCTACCTGGCCAAAAAATATGACAACGGTGCCTGGCTGCCCGAAGAACCTGCCGCCGCCGCCCGTGTGCAACGCTGGTTATCAGTCGCTGCCGGCCCGCTGGCCTTTGGCCCGGCCGCCGCCCGCCTGGTCACGGTGTTCGGGGCTTCATTCAATGCCGACGAAGTGATTTCCCGTGCCCACACCTTGCTCAAGGTGATCGATGCCGAGTTGGCGAAGACGCCATTCCTGGCGGGTAGCACACCCACGATCGCGGACATTGCCAACTACTCCTACATCGCTCACGCCCCCGAAGGCAACGTGTCGCTGGAGCCCTATGCCAATGTGCGCAACTGGCTGGCGCGGATCGAGGCGCTGCCGCGTTTCGTCCCCATGCCGCGCACCGTGATCGGGCTGCAAACCCACGCCTGAAACCCCGCCATCGCGAGGAACGCCGCCATGCAACAATCTCCTGATCACCGCCCCTCGCCCTGGCATACGGGTGAAAAGACCCTGCAGGAAAAGGTCGGTGTAGCAGAACGCATGGAGGCGTTCGGGCAAAAGGTCATTCGTGACCACATGCCCGACCAGCACCGAACGTTCTATCACCAGTTACCCTTCATGGTCGCCGCCAGTGTGGATACCCAGGGGCGGCCTTGGGCCACGCTGCTGGAGGGGCCAGAAGGGTTCGTAAGCTCGCCCGACCCTCGTATGCTGACGATCCACACCACGCTGCCAGCAGATGACCCCGCCACCCCCGGGTTGGCAGCCGGGCAGGCGGTCGGCCTGCTGGGGATCGAACTGCACACCCGTCGGCGCAATCGCATCAACGGGCAGATCCGTCACGCTGCCCAAGGGCAACTGCAAGTGGCCGTGGAGCAGGCGTTTGGCAACTGCCCGCAGTACATCCAGTTGCGTGACTACACCCGCGTCACCGAACCCGCCCTCGGGCGCATCGATGCGACAACACTGGATACCTCAACCGTCAGCATGATCCAGGCGGCCGATACCTTCTTCGTCGCCAGCTATGTCAAGCATGCTGACGGCCAGCGCTCGGTGGATGTCTCCCACCGTGGTGGCCGGCCAGGGTTCATCAAGGTCGAAGGCAATCGGCTGACGATTCCCGACTATGCTGGCAATCTGCATTTCAACACCTTGGGCAACCTGGTGGTCAACCCGCGGGCCGGCTTGCTGTTCATCGACTTCAATAATGGCAATGTGTTGCAACTGTACGGGCGTGCCGAGGTGCTGCTGGACAGCCCGGCCATCCACGCCTTTGAAGGCGCTGAGCGGTTATGGACACTGCAGGTCGAGCAGGTGGTGTGGCGTCCGGCAGCCGTTGCGCTGCGCTGGGCTTTCAAGGAATACGCGCCGACCAGTCTGATGACCGGTACCTGGGCCGAGGCCGATGCGCGCCTGGAGCAGCGGCAACAACAGCGCCAATGGCTGGCCTGGCGGGTGCTGCGGGTGGAGCAGGAAAGCCGCGACATCCGCTCGTTCTATCTCGAACCACCGGCAGGCTGCCATGTGGCCTTTGCCCCTGGCCAGCATCTGCCTGTGCAGGTGCCGCGTGATGGCGAGCCGGCGCTGATCCGCACCTACAGCCTTTCAAGTGCCCCCGACGATGGATTCTTGCGCATCAGCGTCAAAGCCCAGGGCCCGGCTTCGCGGTATTTGCATGAGCACGTTGTGGCCGGCGAGGTGTTGAATGTGCGGTCGCCGATGGGCAGCTTCACGCTTGATCAGCAAAGCACGCGCCCGTTGGTGCTGATCGGCGCGGGGGTGGGCATCACGCCGTTGCTGGCCATGCTGCGTCAGCAGTTGAGGACGGGGCAGGCCCGGCGCATTCATCTGTTCCATGGCGCACGCAGCCTGGCCGACTTGCCGTTCCAGCAGGAACTGGCGACCTTGCAGCAACAGGCTGGCGAACTACTGCATATACACCGCGCCCTGAGCCAGCCTGAAGGGCACGCGCAGGTCGGTCGTGATTACGAGTTTGCCGGCCGGTTGGGTATCGAACAGGTCAAGGCAACGCTGGCGTTGGACGACTACGATTTCTACCTGTGTGGGCCGGGCAGCTTCACCCAGCAGCTTTACGAAGGGCTGCGTGGGGTGCATGTGCCGGATGCGCGGATTCACGCCGAAGCGTTTGGCCCGTCGACGCTGCGGCGGCACAGCGACGCAGACCAGCCAATCTTGCAACAGCCGCCTGCCGCCGACGAACCGGTGCCGGTGTATTTTGCTGCGTCGGCCAAGGAGGCTCGCTGGGTGCCCGGTAGCGGCACCTTGCTGGAACTGGCCGAGGCGCGTGGGCTGGCACCGGAGTTCAGTTGCCGGGGTGGTTCGTGTGGTACCTGCAAGACCCGGCTGGTGAGCGGCCAGGTGCATTATCCGAATCCGCCGGCAGAGTTGCCGGAAGCAGGGTCGGTGCTGATCTGTTGTGCTGTGCCAGCGAAGGGGGAGGAGGGGACGCAGGCGTTGGTGCTGGATGTCTGATTCAAGCCAGTCGTAGGAGCGGGCTTGCCCGCGAAGAGGCCGGCACAGCTAACACCACGCATCCAGATGAACGATAATCCGCACGCCCCATTACCCTCAGGAGCCCGCATGGACCAGATCCACCTGATGAAGGTATTCGTCGCCGTCGGCGAGCTGGAAAGCTTCGCCGCGGCTGCCCGCCGTCTGGACATTTCTGCGGCCGCCGTCACCCGCGCCGTCAGCGCCCTGGAAGAGCAGCTCGGGGTCAAACTGTTGCTGCGTACAACCCGCAGCGTGCGTCTGACCGAGGCCGGCGGCCGCTATCTGGAAGACACCCGGCACATCCTCGCCAGTATTCACGAGGCCAATGAAGCCGCTGCCGGCATCAATGCGACGCCCAGGGGCGACCTGGCGGTGACCGCGCCGATTTTGTTCGGCAAGAAGTTCGTCATGCCGTGCATTGTCCGTTACCTGCAGCAGTACCCGGAAGTCGACGTTTCCGCGTTTTTTCTCGACCGCGTGGTGAACATGGTCGAGGAGGGCATGGACGTGGCCGTGCGCATCGGGCCGTTGCCCGACTCCGGGTTGAAGGCGTTGCGGGTGGGCAGGGTGCGGCGCATGTTGTGTGCCTCACCCGACTACCTGGCGCGCCATGGTGTGCCGAAGCACCCGTCGGACCTGGCCGGGCATGCGATAATCGGCACCACCAACCTGTCGCCGCGGGCGGGTTGGCGCTTCGGAGTGACCGACGAGCCGACCTTGGTGCGCATGAAGCCACGGCTGACGGTAACCAGCAATGACGGGGCAATCGCAGCTGCCAGCGGCGGGCTGGGGATTGCCCGGCTGCTGTCGTACCAGGTGGCAGACGAACTGGCCAGCGGGCAGTTACAGGTGCTGCTGGCCGAGTACGAAGAGGCGCCCTGGCCCATTCATGTGCTGCACCGCGAAAGCAAGTACGGCTCGGCCAAGGTCAGGGCCTTTATCGACATGCTGGCGCAAGACTTGCGCGATCAGCAGCTGGATTGAGGTCGTGCAGCGCGTCGAGAAATGGCGCCAGACAATGTTCGCTATCGTGACGGCCCTTTTTCAGGCAGCCCGCTCACAACGCCCGATACTGCATCCTGAACCCCAGGATCATTGCCTCCCCCCGGTTCAGCAACCGCAACCCTGGTCGCCCTGGCAGGTGATGCGCATTGATTGGGTGGCTAACAGGTTCAAAGCAGAAAAAACCTTGCCCCTGCGGGCAATACAGCAAGAAGTGTTCGGCCCCATTGGCACTGCACGCCAGTCGATAACCCGCGCTGGGCTGTTCGATCACGCACTCGCCTGGCCAGCCACCGAAGGCGTGATCAACCACTGTCTCGGGTAAACGTCCCATGGCATTGAAGCGCCATTGTTCGGGCACCTCGGCCTGGTACGACGGCAACCGCCCATCCTCGGCCAGCCACACGTTGCGTGCCGATGCGTACAACTTGGTATCGGGATACCGCGGAAAGTAAGGGTGCAACCCCAACCCGTACCAGTTGGCCGACTCATCCAGATGGGTTATATGCAGGTCCAGGTTCAGGCACCCCTCATGCAGATGCACATCCAGCGTGGCCCGGTAAGCAAACGGCACAGCACTGTCTAGCGTCAGCCGTGCTCGCTGTTCACTGTGGTGCTCCACCTGCCAGGGCTGCTGCCAGGCACTGCCATGGATCGGGTAAGGGTCATGCCCGGTATTGGGTGCCAGTGCCTGCCACCCCTCGGGTCGGGCAAAGCCACCCTCGCCAATGCGGTTGGACCAAGGCACCAGTGGGTAGCAGGCGAGGCGTCGTGGCGTACCACTTTCCAGTGCGGCCAGGTCGGAATGGCGCAGCAGCGCTTGCCCGGTCGCTTTCACTTCCCAGTTGACCAGGCTGGCGCCCAACTCCGGAGCCAGGCTCAGGCGGGTCAGGCGGTCCTGCAGGTGCAGTTCGGTCGCAGGCATTCAAGGCTCCATTTAAATGAACGATCAATTGGCCCGACGGTAGGTGAGCAGCACGATGCCGCACACCACCACCGCGCCGCCGAGTAATTGCAGGGTGCCGAGTTGCTGGTCGAGCAAGGCCCAGCCCAGCAGTAGCGTGGCGATGGGTTCGACGTTCATCACGGGTGCGTTCTGCGCCATGTTCAGCCTTGGCACACAAACGAACAGCAAGGTGAAGGCCAAGCCATACAGCACTACCAGGCTGGCCAAGGCCGCCCAGCCACTGCTGCTGCCTGGCAGTGACAAACCGGACGGCATCACGCCGCTTGCGCCTGCAACCAGCATGCTGGAGAACACGATCAGCAAAGTCAGCAGGCTGCGCACGGGGCCGCGCACGCTGGCCAGTTTATGGTCGGTGATCCACAAGGCGCAGGCAAAGGCACAGGCGGCGCCGAAGGCCAGGCTGACCCCCGGCACCCAGTGCGGGTTGGCCGCAGCGCTGTCGGCCAGGCGTGCCGGGACATCCAGCGCCAGCACCAGGCCGCACAGGATCAGGCCCATGAACAGTACGGTGCGGCCCGTGGGGCGTGCGCCGCCCAGCGCCCAGGTGAGCAGCGCCAACAGCATCGGGAAGGTGTTGCCCACCAGCAGTGCCAGAGCCACCGGAATACGCGCCACCGCCGAGTACAGGCAGAGGCTCTGGGTGGCAATCAGCAAGCCGAGCAGCAGCTGCCAGCGGCGCGCACCAGCGGGCAGGGCCAGGGCCTGACGTTGCCACAGCAGCAGCCCGGCCAGTACCAGGAAGGTGATGCCCGAGCGACAGAGAATGGCCAGCAACACGCCGGTGCCGTCATCGAAGGCAATGCGCGCGGCGACATGGTTGCCGGCGAACGAACAGGCCAGCAGGGCCAGCAGGGCGATGGCCAGCTTGCGTGGGAACAGGGGTACGGCAGAGGAGGGGACAGCCATGTGCAGGATCCATTTGCAAGAGCCCAGGGGCCGCCAAGCGGCCCCCGGTCATAATTACAGCACCACGCTAGGCAGCCACAGCGAGATCGCTGGAATGTAAGTCACTGCCATCAGCACCAGGAACAGCGCCAGGTAAAACGGCAGCAGCGCCTTCACCGTCGACTCGATGCTCACCTTGCCAATGGCCGAGCCCACGAACAGCACCGCGCCCACCGGTGGCGTTATCAGGCCGATCCCCAGGTTTACCAGCATGATCATGCCAAAGTGCACCGGGTCCACGCCGATACCGGTAATCACCGGCAGCAGGATCGGGGTAAGAATCAGGATCAGCGGCGCCATGTCCATCACCGTGCCCAGCAGCAACAACATGAAGTTGATGCACATCAGGATCACGTAGCGGTTGTCCGACAGGGTCAGGAACGCCGTGGTGATCTTCGACGGGATCTGCATCAGCGTCATTACGTAGCCGAAGCTGGCGGCGAAGCCGATCAGGATCATCACGATGGAGATGGTCCGTACTGTGCGGTGCATCAGCTTGGGCAGGTCGCGCCACTTGTAGTCGCGGTAGATGAACATGGTCACGAAGAACGACCACACCACCGCCACGGCTGCCGATTCGGTGGCGGTGAACACCCCCGACAGGATACCGCCGAGGATGATGACCATGGCCATCAGGCCCCACAGCGCCTCACCGGCAATTTTCAGCGCCTGGCGCAGCGGGATCACTTCGCCCTTGGGGTAGTTGCGCTTCTTGGCGAACAACAGGCACAGGCCCATCATCACCGCGCTCAGCAGCAGGCCGGGCATCACCCCTGCCATGAACAGCGAGGCGATCGATACCGTGCCGCCCGCCGCCAGCGAGTACAGCACCGAGTTGTGGCTAGGCGGGGTCAGCAACGCCTGCACCGAACCGCTGACGGTTACGGCGGTGGAGAACTCGCGGGGGTAACCCTTGCGTTCCATCTCCGGGATCAGCACCGAGCCCACCGAGGCGGTATCGGCTACCGACGAGCCGGAAATCGCGCCAAAGAAGGTCGAGGCCATGATGTTGACCAGCGACAGCCCGCCACGCACGAAGCCCACCAGCACTCCGGCAAAAGCCACCAGCCGCCGCGACATGCCGCCTTCGGCCATGATCGCGCCCGCCAGCACGAAGAACGGAATCGCCAGCAGCGAGAACTTGTTAACCCCACTGGCCACCTGGATCATCATCGCCTGCAGCGGGATGTCGATCCACCAGGCGCCGATCAGTGCCGACAGGCCCAGGGCGTAGGCTACCGGCATGCCGATCAGAATCAGCACGATGAAACTGCCCAACAGAATGAACGCTTCCATTTACGCAGCTCCTTCGTTTTCTTCGACCAGATCAAAGCGCACGACCTTGCGGTTGCTCTGATCGCCCAGCAGGAGTTTTTCCAGCACGAACACCAGCGTCAGCACGCCGCCGACCGGGATCGGCGCGTAAGTCATGCCGACCCGCACACCGGGCAGCGAGGCCAGCGACTGGTTCCAGGTGGTGATGCACAGCCGGGTGCCGTAATAGGTCATGAACACGCACACCACGATCATCAGCAGTTGTACCAGCAGGGCGACCAGCTGGCGCTGCAGCGGCGGCAACCGGTCGGTAATCATCCCCACCGCCATATGCGCCCCGGCGCGATAGCTGGCGGCGGCAC
This sequence comes from Pseudomonas sp. 22515, assembly GCF_052044625.1. NCBI lineage: Bacteria > Pseudomonadati > Pseudomonadota > Gammaproteobacteria > Pseudomonadales > Pseudomonadaceae > Pseudomonas > Pseudomonas sp. 22515. The sequence goes on along the minus strand of NZ_JBQENN010000042.1, from coordinate 22,647 downwards.
CAACGAAGGTGAATACCACCATCAGCAGGATCGAGACCGGCTCTGGCCAGCTGGAGCCGGTACCCAGCACGTAGCGGGCGAAGATGCCCCACGGGATGATCAGCGTCATGGCCAGGATCGACAGGCCCGCGATCCAGATGCAACTGCGGTACAGCGTGTCGTTCACGCTCAGGAAAAGCGATTTCATAGGCATCACCAAAGCGGCAGGGCGGCGGCGGCCGCACTGCCGAGGTCGTCTTGGAAGGGGCTGGTATTACTGGACGGCGTCGATACGCTTCATCAGGTCGGCGTACTGCGCGCCGTACTTCTCGCGTACCGAGGCGGTGGCGTCATAGAACGGCTTCTTGTCGACAGTGATGAACTCGACACCGGCGGCCTTGAGCTTCTCTTCGCTGGCGGCGGACTTGGCGTCCCACAGCGCGCGTTCTTCCATCTGTGCTTCGCGCGCGACCTTTTTCACCAGCACCTGCTGCTCGGGAGTGAGCTTGTTCCAGGTGGTCTTGGACATCACCACCGGCTCCGGCAGGATCAGGTGGCCGGTCAGGGTGTAGTACTTGGCGCTCTGGAAATGGTTGTGCTCAAGCAAGGTCGGCGGGTTGTTCTCGGCGCCGTCGATCACCCCGGTTTGCAGGGCACTGAAGATTTCCCCGGTGTCCATGGCGATGCCGTTGCCGCCCATGGCGTTCATCATGTCGATGAACAGCGGGTTGCCCTGTACGCGAATCTTCATGCCTTTGAGGTCTTCCAGGCTGCGCACCGGCTTTTTGGTGTAGATGCTGCGCGAGCCGCCGTCCATCCAGGCCAAGGCCACCAGGTTGAAGTCGGAGTTGGTGATCTTGTCGAGGATCTCCTGGCCGATCTCGCCATCGATAATCTTGCGCATGTGATCATGGTCGCGGAACACGAACGGCATGTTGAACACGTTCACATCCGGTACGACCGGGCCGACGATCCCTAAGCTGACGCGGGTCATCTGCACGGCGCCGATCTGAGCCTGTTCGATCACTTCCTTCTCCGATCCCAGCACCCCGCCGGCGAACATCTTGAAGGTAATGTCGCCATTGCTGGCCTGTTCCAGCTTTTTACCCATGTTCTGCTCGGCGACCACGGTCGGGTAGCCGGCCGGGTGGATTTCGGCGAACTTGATGTCCAGCGCCGAGGCGGGCATGGCCACGCTGAAGGCGAACGGGAGTACGGCAAGAAGCAGCTTGCGTTTGAACGTCATGATGAAACTCCGTGGTTTTTATTATCCGGTTTCGGGCGTGCAAGTGTGGGTGTGGTAGTGGGGCTCAGCCCCGGTAGGCAGGTTCCTCCAGGCCCTTTGTGCCAGGGTTGAGGGCAAATACCCCGCCAGCCAGTGGCTGGTCGCCGAGGTCGATGCCCGCGGGGCGGATCGAGGTGACGTACAGGGTGTCGAGGTTGGCGCCACCAAAGGCGCACATGGCCGGCTTTTTCACCGGCACGCTGAGCGAGCGGTCGAGGCGCCCGTCAGGGGTGAAGCGGTGAACTTGCCCGGCGTCGTTGCCGCAGATCCAGTAGCAGCCATCCTGGTCGATCGCGGCGCCGTCGGGGCGCCCTGGGTAGCCGCGCATGTCGACGTACAGCCGTTTGTTGTGCGGCGTACCGCTGTCGGTGTCGTAGTCGAAGGCCCACACCTTCTGCACGTTGGGGTGCGAGTCGGACAGGTACATGCGCTTGCCATCGGGGCTGAACGCCAGGCCGTTGGGCACGATCATGCCGTCTTGCTGCAGGTGCAGGTGGCCTTCGCCGTCATGCCGGTACAGCGCACCCACATGGGCGCCTTGCTGCATGTCCAGCAGCATCGTGCCGGCCCAGAAACGGCCCTGGCGATCGCAGCGGCCATCATTGAAGCGCATCCCGCCCTGGGCATGCTGCAGGCTGGCAAGCAGGCGGCTATCCAGGCGGCCATCGGCTTTGGCCTGGATCTGGTAGATGCCGCTTTCCATGCCTGCCACCCAGCCTTGGCCGCTACGGGCAATGCAGGCGAGCATTTCGTCGCCTTGCCATACTTGGTGCGCGCCATCGGCGGCCTGCCAGCGGTGCAACTGGCGGGCGGGAATGTCTACCCAGTACAAGGCCTGTTCACCGGGGTGCCACACAGGGCTTTCGCCGGTACCGTTACGGGCGTCGACGATCAGTTCGCAGTTCATGGCCGTGCCTCCTGGCGTGGGGTCAGTTGAACGGGCCGGCCACGGCGAAAGCGCCGCCCTGGTAGACCATGCTCGGGTCATCGGCGGCGGGTGCCGGTTGGGCCTCCACGGCTGCGCGGAAGGCTTCCGAGCTGTCCTTGGGCACATAGCCCAGGTGCGCGGCATGGCGGTTGTCCCACCACACGGTGCGATTGTCGGAGGCGCCGTAGACGATGGTATGGCCAACGTTGGGCGTCGATAGGCCACGTTCGATCAGTTGCACCAAGTCGTCATAGCTCAGCCAGGTGCAGAGCATGCGCGGGTTCTGTGGCTGCGGGAACGACGAGCCGATGCGAATGCTGACGGTCTCGATGCCGTAGCGGTCAAAGTAGAAGCTGGCCACATCTTCGCCGTAGCACTTGGACAGCCCGTAATAGCTGTCGGGGCGGCGCGGCGCGTGAGCGTCGATGCGCTCATCCTGGCGGTAGAAACCGATGGTGTGGTTGGAGCTGGCGAAGATGATGCGCTTGACCCCATGCTTGCGCGCCGCCTCGTACACGTGGAACACGCCACAGATATTGGGGCCGAGAATCTCTTCGAAGGCGTGCTCGGTAGAAACCCCGCCGAAGTGGATGATGGCGTCCACGCCTTCGACCAGTGCATGCACCGCAGCCTTGTCGGCCAGGTCGCAGGTGATGACTTCCTCATGCGGGCCAGCAGCAGGCGCCATGGGGCTGATGTCGGAAAGGCGCAGGACCTCGGCGTAGCCTTTCAGGCGTTCGCGAAGGACCTTGCCCAGGCCGCCTGCGGCTCCGGTGAGCAGCAGGCGATTGAAGGGGGTAGTGGTCATGGCCGGCTCTTGTTGTTAGTTGTTGTAGGTTGTCGTATGACTTGGGTGATTATTGGCGGTGGTTCTGTGTGTTGTCAATGAGGCTTGGGCGGCTTTTGCCGGCCTTTTCGCGGGTAAGAAAAGGCGAAAGGCCTGCGCGGTCGCCCGTAGGAGCGGGTTTACCCGCGAATGGGCCAGGCCTGCTGGCCAATCTCCACCCGCCGTTCACCGTCGCCGCCACCACCGTATTCGCGGGTAAACCCGCTCCTACACCTGATCAATGGTGGACACAGGTC
>NZ_JBQENN010000042.1:0-19233 GCF_052044625.1 Pseudomonas sp. 22515 | reverse complement strand
AAGAGGCCGGCCCTGCTGGCCAATCTCCACCCGCCGTTCGCCGTTGCCGCCGCTACCGTATTCGCGGGTAAACCCGCTCCTACACCTGATCGAGGGTGGACACAGGTCGGTGGTTGGACACAGGTCGTCGTAGGAGCGGGTTCACCCGCGAAAGGGCCGGCCCTGCTGGCCAATCTCCACCCGCCGCTCACCGTTGCCGCCACCACCGTATTCGCGGGTAAACCCGCAGGTCTTGATCAGAGCAACGACAATGGGTAGTTGAAGATCAACCGGTTCTCATCAAACTCGTTATTGCTGTAATCCCGGCGAATCGACGAGTTACGCCATTTCACACTCAAATCCTTGAATGCCCCGCTCTGGATCACATACGCAAGCTCCGTTTCACGCACCCACTCCTTGCCATCGGTCACCCCCCCGCTGTGCACATCGCGCCCGCTGATGTAGCGGTTCATCAAGGTCAGCCCTGGCACCCCGACGGTGACGAAGTTGAAGTCATGGCGCACCTGCCACGAACGCTCGTTGGCATTGTCGAAGCTGGAGTTGTAACTGTCGTTGGCCAAGGTCCCGCCACTGGTGCCGTTCACCCGCATCCAGGTATCACCATCGACTTTCTGCAGCCCCACCCAGAAGGTGCTGCCACCGTACTTGGCCGAGAACATCCCCGAGTAGGTCTTGTTGTCCAGCTGCCCGGCGCGTTCGGAGCCGTCCTCGTCGCCATGGAAGTAGCCCAGGTTCGCACCCAGGGTCCAGTCACCCACCGGCTGGCTGTGGCTCAGTTGCAGGTATTGCTGCTGGTACACGTCCTTCAGCACCGCATTCCAAAGTCCCACCAGCGTGCGGTCCTGGTTGAACTTGTACTCGCCGCCGACGAAGTTGAAACGGTCCGACACGCCGCCGCCGTAGCTCATGTCTTCCATGCTCGCGTCGTTGCGCGGGCTGTTGCCGCGGAACTGGCCGCCGTACAGGGTCAGCCCTGCGATTTCGTTGGAGGTAACCTGCCCGCCACGGAACGTCTGTGGCAACGAACGCCCGTCGTCCGAACGCAGAATCGGCAGTACCGGCATCCATTCACCGATCTTCAGTTCGGTCTTGGAAATACGCGCCTTGCCCGCCACTGCCAGGCGCCCGTAGTCGTCTGCCGGCTTGCCATCGTCATGGCGTGGCAGCAACGCCGTGCCATAGGTACCGCCACCGCCGTCGAGTTTGACCGACCACAGCCCCAGCACATCCACGCCGAAGCCGATTGGCCCTTCTGTGAACCCCGAGCGGGCATCGAGAATGAAGCTTTGCGTCCACTCCTCGGCCTTGCTCTGTGGGTTGCTGGGGTTGGTGAAGTTGCGGTTGATGTAGAAGTTGCGCAGCCCGAGCGTGGCCTTGCTGTCCTCGACAAATCCCGCAGCCAGGCTGGTGCCCGGCAGGCCGGCGATAACCCCGGCGCCAAGCAGGGCGAAGGGCAGGGTGTGGCAGATTTTCATTATTGTTGTGCTCCCTAAGGGTGTGGCAGCCCGTCCACCGGGCACGCGCAAGCGGCCTGCGGCAGGGGCGGGTAGATAACGGGCCGGTCAGGGCCAGGGGTGAATGCGCGGCAACCGGGCGCTACGTACTGGCAGGTTTACGCGAGCTGGCCGGGGGAAGAGGGGTATGCAACAGACGTAGGTGTAGCGGGATGGATGTCGACATGAGTTCGTCCACTGATTGTTGTTTTTGTTATGCGTTGTCGTACAACTGTGGGCGATTATTAGCAAGGGGGAGGAGGGCTGTCAACGGCTGATCGCAGAGCAAATAGGGTACTAGACGCCAAAAACTGAGCGGCAGAGGCTCTACCCTGAACGCGCTGCAGACATACTACAACTGCCATGCACCATGCCACGCACGTACACGATCTACTGGTAGGAGCGGGCTTGCCCGCGAACACGGGTAAAGCCCGTGCCATCCACCCCATTGGCCGCCTCGCACCGCAAACCGGGGGCAGGGTTAAAAATCAAATCGTAACTGCGGTGGCCCCATCCCCGAGCCTGCGCTATCTTCAGATCTGGCCTCGCCCTTGACCACGTAGACTGGCATGTCCAGTCCCGGCATCCTTGCTGGTGCCGTACCCCTCCTGTCGGCAAGGGCGAGGCCTCTTCATTTGAAGGGAATGGCGCTGTGGTCACTTCCGGCAGACAAACTGCCATTGCAGAATAGCCAAGATCAGTGCTTTGTAATGACAATCGTCTTTACATGAGGGCTATGTCATGGCTTCTATCAATATCCGCGTCGACGACGATCTCAAAGCCCGCGCCTACAAAGAGCTCGATCGCCTCGGTGTCACCCCCTCCGAACTCATGCGCCAGGCCCTGCAATATGTAACTGAGCGGGGCAAGCTACCCTTCCGGCCGGTCCTGATGACCGAGGAAGATGAAGACCTCATTGCCACTGTACAAGAGCGGCTTGCTTCTCCGCAGCGCGTGAGGGTACAGCTGGATGACCTATAGCCTCGACTTTGATTCCCGCGCATTGAAAGAGTGGAAGAAGCTGGGCGATACCGTGCGTCAGCAGTTAAGAAGAAACTGGCAGAGGTCCTGCTGAAACCTCGAATCGAGGCAAGCCGCCTTCACTCGCTGCCAGATTGCTACAAAATAAAGCTTCGCAGCAGTGGGTACAGGCTGGTCTATCAGGTCATTGATCAAGAGATCGTGGTTTTTGTCGTCGCTGTCGATCGCCGTGAGCGGGATCAAGCTTACAAAAAGGCTGCTGAGCGACTTTAGTAGGCCTATAGGGTTTGGCAGCCCCAGGCCGAAATCTCAAGGTAAAACACCGCCTCAAAGCTAGAGCTGTGCTTTGGTGGGAGCGGGCTTGCCCGCGAAGAGGCCAGCACAGGCAATAAATGGCCCCTGTTCACATGGGCCTTCGCAGGGGCGGTCTTTTATAGGATTAAGAAATCAATCTTCGTAACTGACGTCAGGACTCTCGGGGAAAATCATAAAAAAGGCTGCCAATCGGCAGCCTTCTCGATGCTCAGCCCGGACGATCAGTCCCAGCTCAACGCCCCACCCGTCTGATACTCAATCACCCGCGTCTCAAAGAAGTTCTTCTCTTTCTTCAAGTCCATGATCTCGCTCATCCAAGGGAACGGGTTGGTAGTCCCTGGATATTCTTCTTTCAAGCCAATCTGGGTCAGACGACGGTTGGCGATGAACTTGAGGTAGTCCTCCATCATCGCTGCGTTCATCCCCAGTACGCCGCGTGGCATGGTGTCTCGGGCGTATTCGATCTCCAGCTGGGTCCCTTGCAGGATCATCTGGGTCGCTTCTTCCTTCATCGCCGCATCCCACAGGTGCGGGTTTTCGATCTTGATCTGGTTGATCACGTCGATACCGAAGTTCAGGTGCATCGACTCGTCACGCAGGATGTACTGGAACTGCTCGGCAACGCCGGTCATCTTGTTGCGGCGGCCCATGGACAGGATCTGGGTGAAGCCGCAGTAGAAGAAGATGCCTTCCAGAACGCAGTAGTAGGCGATCAGGTTGCGCAGCAGCTCTTTGTCGGTTTCGACGGTGCCGGTGTTGAATTCCGGGTCGGAGATGGCGCGGGTGTACTTCAGGCCCCAGGCGGCTTTTTTAGCGACCGACGGGATCTCGTGGTACATGTTGAAGATCTCGCCTTCATCCATGCCCAGCGACTCGATGCAGTACTGGTAGGCGTGGGTGTGGATCGCCTCTTCGAAGGCCTGGCGCAGGATGTACTGGCGGCACTCCGGGTTGGTGATCAGGCGGTACACGGCCAGGGCCAGGTTGTTGGCAACCAGCGAGTCGGCAGTGGAGAAGAAACCGAGGTTGCGCATGACGATGCGGCGCTCGTCTTCGGTCAGGCCGTCTTGGCTCTTCCACAGGGCGATGTCGGCGGTCATGTTGACCTCTTGCGGCATCCAGTGGTTGGCGCAGCCGTCCAGGTACTTCTGCCAGGCCCAGTCGTACTTGAACGGTACCAGCTGGTTGAGGTCGGCGCGGCAGTTGATCATGCGCTTTTCATCGACTGCCACGCGGGCCGAGGAGCCTTCCAGCTCGGCCAGGCCTTCGGCAACGTCGAGGGCGTCGAGGGCAGCCTTGGCACGTTTGACGGCTTCGGAGTCAGAAGCGGTGGCCGCACGGGCCTCCAGGGCGGCGGCACCACCGGCGCTGTCGAGCTTGTCGAGGGTGGCGGCGGCAGCGGCCTGCGCAGGGGTGTTGCCTTTGGCGGCTACTTCGCCGTCTTCTTTGTCGAATTCGTCCCAGCTCAGCATGGTTTGGCTCCTGCTTGAGGGTCGCCCTGGGGCAACCGGTTGGATTTAAAGAATGTGATGCCTGACGCAAGGCCGTAACGGCGAATGGACAGCTCGAGAGGCTGACTCTCGTTTACATCTGAATGTGTTCTGGCTTGTACCTGGCCAGGCCTCTGGGAGGGGCCAGGACAATTGAATAGGTGCTCTTTTCAGAGGGCGCAAAGTATACCGGAATTCACCTTCGATCGGGGCGCATGTGTTGCCGGCGAGGGTAACTTTTTCGACCGGTTTGGCGTGCGTCCGTTCACGAAACAGGTGGCTTCTTCTACGGGGGGAGAGTGTAGCGCCAACCTATATGTTGTGCCAGTTTAAATTTAAAGGCACATCATATGGTGTTTATTGAGGGCTTTGTTGGCGAAGCCGGCCTCACCGCGGGCTAGCCGGCGGTGAGGCCAGCCACCACTAGCTACGGTGGGTATACAGCGTTTCGACGATGTGTGTCTTGGGGTGCTTGCGTGCCTGTTCCACCGAGGTGAAACGGCCGGTTTCTGCGTTGCGGCCAATCTTGCGAGATGCCAGTTTTTTCCGCGCCATGGGCTTACATCCTTTTTGAGAGGTCCTGTTCTTTTACCGAGCTGCGTGAACAGTGGGCAAAGGGCAAGGTTTCCCTGAGGCGCGGATACAAAAATGCCGCGCGGGGCACCCGTAGGCACCCCGCACGGCATTCAGGCCTTACTGGCAGGCTTCGCAGTCAGGCTCGTCGATCGCGCAGGCCTTCGGCACTGGCGCTGGGCCGGCTGCCTGGACCGGGGCGCTGTCGCCACCGCTGGAAACGGCGTTGAGCTTGCCGGTGTTGATGGTCGACTTCTCGGTGCTGGTTGCGGCCAGGGCACGGAGGTAGTAGGTGGTTTTCAAGCCACGGTACCAAGCCATGCGGTAGGTCACGTCCAGCTTCTTGCCCGAGGCGCCGGCAATGTACAGGTTCAGCGACTGCGCCTGGTCGATCCACTTCTGGCGACGGGAAGCCGCGTCGACAATCCACTTGGTCTCGACTTCGAACGCAGTGGCGTACAGGTCTTTCAGCTCTTGCGGGATACGCTCGATCTGCTGTACCGAACCGTCGTAGTACTTCAGGTCGTTGATCATGACCGAGTCCCACAGGTCGCGGGCCTTGAGGTCGCGAACCAGGTACGGGTTGATCACGGTGAATTCGCCCGACAGGTTCGATTTCACGTACAGGTTCTGGTAGGTAGGCTCGATCGACTGCGACACGCCAGTGATGTTGGCGATGGTCGCGGTTGGCGCGATGGCCATGATGTTCGAGTTACGAATACCTTTCTGTACGCGGGCACGTACCGGCGCCCAGTCCAGGGTTTCTTCCAGGTTGACGTCGATGTACTTCTGGCCACGGGCCTCGATCAGGATCTGTTGCGAATCCAGCGGCAGGATGCCCTTGGACCACAGCGAACCCTGGAAGGTCTCGTAGGCGCCGCGTTCATCGGCCAGGTCGCAAGAAGCCTGGATGGCGTAGTAGCTGACCGCTTCCATCGACTTGTCGGCGAACTCGACGGCTGCATCGGAACCGTAAGGAATGTGCTGCAGGTACAGCGCGTCCTGGAAGCCCATGATGCCCAGGCCGACCGGGCGGTGCTTGAAGTTCGAGTTACGCGCTTGCGGCACCGAGTAGTAGTTGATGTCGATCACGTTGTCGAGCATGCGCACGGCGGTGTTCACGGTACGCTGCAGCTTGGCAGTGTCCAGCTTGCCGTCGACGATGTGGTTCGGCAGGTTGATCGAGCCCAGGTTGCAGACTGCGATCTCGTCCTTGTTGGTGTTCAGGGTGATTTCGGTGCACAGGTTCGAGCTGTGGACCACGCCCACGTGCTGCTGCGGCGAACGCAGGTTGCACGGGTCCTTGAAGGTCAGCCATGGGTGGCCGGTCTCGAACAGCATCGACAGCATCTTGCGCCACAGGTCTTTGGCCTGGATGGTCTTGAACACCTTGATCTTGTTGTACTCGGTCAGGGCTTCGTAGTACTCGTAGCGCTCTTCGAAGGCCTTGCCGGTCAGGTCGTGCAGGTCTGGCACTTCCGAAGGCGAGAACAGGGTCCACTTGCCGTCATCGAAGACACGCTTCATGAACAGGTCAGGGATCCAGTTGGCGGTGTTCATGTCGTGGGTACGACGGCGGTCATCACCGGTGTTCTTGCGCAGCTCGATGAATTCTTCGATGTCCAGGTGCCAGGTTTCCAGGTAAGCACATACAGCGCCTTTGCGCTTGCCACCCTGGTTCACGGCAACGGCGGTGTCGTTGACCACTTTCAGGAACGGGACGACGCCCTGGGATTTACCGTTGGTGCCCTTGATGTACGAGCCCAGTGCACGGACCGGGGTCCAGTCGTTGCCCAGGCCGCCAGCGAATTTCGACAGCATGGCGTTGTCGTGGATCGCGTGGTAGATGCCCGACAGGTCGTCTGGCACGGTGGTCAGGTAGCAGCTGGACAGCTGCGGGCGCAGGGTACCGGCGTTGAACAGGGTCGGGGTCGAGGCCATGTAGTCGAACGACGACAACAGGTTGTAGAACTCGATCGCACGGGCTTCCTTGTCTTTCTCTTCCAGCGCCAGGCCCATGGCCACACGCATGAAGAACACCTGCGGCAGCTCGAAGCGCACGCCATCCTTGTGGATGAAGTAGCGGTCGTAAAGGGTCTGCAGGCCCAGGTAGGTGAACTGCTGGTCACGCTCGTGGTTGATTGCCTTGCCCAGTTTTTCCAGGTCGAAGTCGGCCAGGGCCGGGTTCAGCAGCTCGAACTCGATACCTTTGGCGACGTAGGCCGGCAGGGCCTTGGCATACAGGTCGGCCATCTCGTGGTGGGTGGCGCTGTCGGCGACGTTCAGGAAGCCCAGGCCTTCGGCGCGCAGGGTGTCCATGAGCAGGCGGGCGGTAACGAACGAGTAGTTCGGCTCGCGCTCTACCAGGGTACGGGCGGTCATCACCAGGGCGGTGTTGACGTCCTTGATGGCAACGCCGTCGTACAGGTTTTTCAGGGTTTCGCGCTGGATCAGGTCGCCATCGACTTCGGCCAGGCCTTCGCAGGCTTCGCTGATGATGGTGTTCAGGCGGGCCATGTCGAGCGGCGCCAGGCTGCCGTCGGCCAGGGTGATGCGGATGCTTGGGTGCGGCTCGACCACGGCGTCGGTGTTGGCGCGGGTGGCGCGTTCCTTGGCGCGCTGGTCGCGGTAGATCACGTAGTCACGGGCAACTTTCTGCTCGCCGGCACGCATCAGGGCCAGTTCGACCTGGTCCTGGATTTCTTCGATGTGGATGGTGCCACCCGATGGCATGCGACGCTTGAACGTGGCGGTAACCTGCTCGGTCAGGCGCGCGACGGTGTCGTGGATGCGCGACGAAGCGGCGGCGGTGCCGCCTTCAACTGCGAGGAACGCCTTGGTGATGGCAACGGTGATCTTGTCGTCGGTGTAAGGGACGACAGTGCCGTTACGCTTGATCACGCGCAGTTGGCCGGGGGCGGTGGCAGCCAGATCCTGGTTGGAATCGGCGGCCTGCGGCACCTGGGCCTGCGGGTTCTCGCGAGTTGTGTCGGTTTGCATGGGTGGGTGTCTCCACAGTTTCTATATTGTTCAGGCGCCTTATGGGCGCCCACCGTTCCGTCCACTTGCTCGATAACCTCGCGGGGATGCGCAATGCATGCGCATCCGCCCGCGCGGGCGTACCGACTTCGGGACAGACTCAGGAATAAGGGGCAATGGCTTGCCGCTCCCTGGCCGAAGTCAAAGGTTCTGGGCCGAGCCCAAAAACTGTTGCTGATGGGTGCCAGGCCTGGCCTGCAACACCCATGCCCGAACAACGCCCTGAAAGAGCTTGCCTCGGTCGCCTCCGCAGGAGCGGTTTGGCTGCTGAAATCACCTGAAGTTCCACCCGAAAAATCGCTTGATCTTGCGGGTTGACTTTTGTGTGTGATTTTGCACGAACCCCTATATCTAGTGGTTCGCTGCGATCGGGATACAAGATAATGCGGTATTGGGGGCTTTGCAAGGCGAGCGCCTGTGGATAAGTTGTGTGTACTTTGTGAGTGAATGGTGGGTATTCGCTGTAGGCCTTGTGCCAAGTGGTTTGCAGTATTTTTCTGCACCTTGACGCCCTTGGGCAGTTTTTTTGGGCGCGAAGCCTGTCACAAAAAACGGTTCAGTCGAGGGGGCGGTAGGGCGTGTCTGAAGATCTGGGGTGCCTGGGAGATCGAGCACCGCCCGCGGGGCGCTCGGTCTCGCAGGGCCCCCCATCTACATTCATACTCTCAGCTGCCCTGACACGATCCCAAGAACAACAAGGCCAAAGCCATGGACCACCCCATACCCCGCATCCTCATCGTCGAAGACGATCAGCGCCTCGCCGAACTCACCGCCGAATACCTGCAGGCCAATGGTTTCGAGGTCGCGGTGGAGGCCGATGGCGCCCGTGCCGCGAGGCGCATCATCGACAGCCAGCCCGACCTGGTGATCCTCGACCTGATGCTCCCCGGCGAGGACGGCCTGAGCATCTGCCGCCGGGTGCGCAGCCAGTACCAGGGGCCGATCCTCATGCTCACCGCGCGCAGCGATGAACTCGACCAGGTTCAGGGCCTGGACCTGGGCGCCGACGACTACGTCTGCAAACCCGTGCGCCCACGCTTGCTGCTGGCGCGTATCCAGGCCCTGCTGCGCCGCAGCGAAACCGTGGACAGCAAGCGCCAGGACCTGGTCTTCGGTGCGCTGCGTATCGACAACCGCCTGCGTGAGGCGCACCTGGGCGAGCAGTTGATCGAGCTGACCGGCGCCGAATTCGATCTGCTCTGGCTGTTGGCCAGCAACGCTGGCCGGGTGCTGACCCGTGAACAGATCTTCACTGCACTGCGTGGCGTGGGCTACGACGGCCAGGACCGCTCCATCGATATCCGCATCTCGAAAATCCGCCCCAAGATCGGCGACGACCCGCTTCAGCCGCGGTTGATCAAGACCCTGCGCAGCAAAGGCTACCTGTTCGTGGGCGAGGCACCATGAACAATTCGATCTTCCTGCGCATCTACGGCGGCATGCTGGCCGTGCTGGTGCTGGTGGCCCTGCTTGGCGTGCTCAGCCTGCACCTGGTCAACGAAGTGCGCGCTGCCCAGCATCGCGAGGGCCTGGCCCAGGGCACCTTCAGCCTGATGGCCGACAACCTGGCAATGCAGAATGAAACCCAACGCAAGCGTTCGCTGCTGATCTGGGAACGCCTGCTTGGCGTGCCGTTGGCGCTGCAACCGATGAGCGCACGCAGCCTTGACGGTGGCCAGCGGGCGCGCCTGTACCGTGGCCTGGTGGTGGTCGAGAAAATTGGCCCGCATACGGCGCAAGTGCTACGCAAGGTGGGCCAGGAAGACCTGATGCTGGTCGCGCAGATCAAACAGATCAGCGAGCAGTTGGCGCGGGCCACCCTCTATCTATTGGCCGACGAACTGGTGCGCTACCCGGTAACCGAACAGCAGCAGCGCCTGGCACAGATCAAGCACGAAAAGGGCTTCGGCTTTGGCGTTGCTTTGCAACGTATCGAGCGGGTCAGCCTGGACGATGACCAGCGGCGCCGCGTGGAGGAGGGCGACACGGTGATGGCGCTGGGCAAGGATGGTGACTCGATCCGGGTGTTCGCCGGGCTGACGGGCTCGCCATGGGTACTGGAAATTGGCCCGCTGTACCAGCTCAACCCTTACCCGCCGCAGTTGCTGATCCTGATTGCCTTCCTGGGTCTGTGCCTGATTGGCCTGGTGGTCTACCTGCTGGTGCGTCAGCTGGAACGTCGTGTGTCCGGCCTGGAGATTGCTGCCACGCGCATCGCCCAGGGCAGCCTGGATACCCGCGTGCCGGCCGGCGACGCCGACTCGGTAGGGCGCCTGGCGGCTGCCTTCAATGGCATGGCCGAGCACCTGCAGCGCTCGCTGACCATGCAGCGTGAGCTGGTGCGAGCGGTGTCCCACGAGCTTCGCACGCCGGTGGCGCGCCTGCGCTTTGGCCTGGAGATGATCGAAAGCGCCACGACTGAACAGGTGCGGGCAAAGCACCTGGCGGGCATGGACGGGGATATCCAGGACCTCGACAAGCTGGTCGACGAGATGCTGACCTACGCCCGCCTGGAGCAGGGCGCACCGGCCTTGAAGTTCCAGCGGGTCGATCTGGATGCCTTGCTCGATCGGGTGATCGAAGAGCTGGCACCTTTGCGTGCCGAGGTGCGCGTGGTGCGCGGCGACTGTCAGGGCGCGGATGCCGAAGGCGCCTGGGTCGAGGCCGAGCCGCGCTACTTGCACCGGGCCCTGCAGAACCTTGTCGGCAATGCCATGCGCCATGCCGAGAGCGAAGTGCGCCTGAGCTATCAGCTGGGCCAGCAACGTTGCCGCATCGATGTGGAGGATGACGGCCCGGGGATCCCCGAGGGCTTCTGGGACCGCATTTTCACGCCCTTCACCCGCCTCGATGACAGCCGCACCCGTGCCTCGGGCGGGCATGGCCTGGGCCTGTCGATCGTACGGCGGATCATCTACTGGCACGCGGGCCGGGCCACGGTGGGCCGCAGCGAGGCGTTGGGCGGTGCCTGCTTCAGCCTGAACTGGCCAAGGCAGCAGGCACCGCTGTGAAGGTCAGACGCTGACCAGGCTCAGCAGGTGGCCGTCCTGCAGGCAGAACTGGCCTTGCAGCTCTGCGCCTTGCTGCCACTGCGGTGACAGGTCGGTGAGCAGGCGCAAGCGCGCCAGCCCTTCTGCGGACCAGTCGAGCACTTCTGCGTGTTCGAAGTAGAAGCGTTGGCGAGTCAGTGGGTACAGGGTCTTGAACAAGCTTTCCTTCAGCGAGAACGTCAGGGTGACCGTAAGCCCAAGCTGGCAGCGGTCCAGGCGCTCCAGCTCTGCCGGGGTAAGGATTTCGCCCATCAGTCGCTCGGCGCGCGCGTCATCCAGCAAGGCTTCCTGATCCAGGCCCAGACCTTGGCAGCTGTTTTCGCCGGCGACCACCGCGGCGGCCCAGCCCTTGCCGTGTGTGATCGAGCCATGAATACCGGCGGGCCAGATGGGCGAGCGGTCTTCGTGGGTGCCGGGCACGTAGTCGCGGCCGTCCAGGTGCTGGAGCGCGGCGCGGGCACATACGCGGCCGGCCAGGTACTCGGCCTGGCGCTTGGCCACCGAGCGCAGCAGGCTGGCGCTGGGCAGTACGCCAGCGCGCTGGAAGTCGTCGGCGGCCAAGTGGGCAGGGTCGAAGGCGCAACTGACCAGCACCGCGCCGGGCAATGGGCGGGGCAGGGGCCAGTGGTGCTGGAGCGGGGCGCAACAGGCAGGAAGTGTGTTCATGGCGGTTATTGTGCCAGCTGTGCAGGCGCTGAGGGAGGTGGCGTGGCAGGATGACTTACCGCAGCCATGAAAACATGGCGCAGATCACAGCGTGATCCGTGTGGGAGCGGGTTTACCCGCGAAGCATACACCGCGGTGGATGGCACGGGCTTCGCCCGTGTTCGCGGGCAAGCCCGCTCCCACAGGGATCGCGCCAGCTTTTAGAAATTGAGCAAGACAGTTGCTCCTACAACGATTGCACAATCTTTTATTTGAACACCTTCTTGAAGAACGCCTGCATATCCGCCCAGGAACGCTCGTCCGCGGCCTTGTTATAGCCAATGTCCGGCCCCCCATGTTCACCGTGGCTGAGCCGATCGGCATCGGGGTTGGTGAACCCGTGCTTGGCCCCTTCAATACTGACGAACTGGTAGTTGACCTTGGCCGCATCCATCTCGGCCTTGAACGCCTCCACCTGCTGTGGGGTGACCATGCTGTCCGCTGCACCATGCTCGACCAGGATATCGGCCCGCACCACGCCAGGTTTTGCCGGGGTCTGGGTGGCCAGTGCGCCATGGAAGCTCACCACGCCATCGAGCTTTTCTCCCCGGCGTGCGGCATCGAGCACCACCTTGCCGCCAAAACAGTAGCCGACAGCGCCCAGTTGATGCTTGTTCACATTCGGCTGCTTTTTCAACAACTCCAGGCCCGCGTCGAAGCGTGCTGCTGCTGCGGCCGGGTCCTTCATCGCTGCGGCCATGAATGCCTGGGCATCCTGCGGATGCTCGGTGTGCTTGCCATCGCCGTACATGTCGATGGCCAGTGCCTTGTAGCCCAGGGCGGCAAGATCTCTCGCACGACGCTTGGCATAGTCGTTCAGGCCCCACCATTCATGCACCACAACGATGCCTGGGCGTTTGCCGTCCAGCGCGTCATCGTAGGCGTAGTAGCCGACGAGGCGGTTGCCATCGTCGTCCTGATAAGGAATTTCACGGGTCACTACCGCCGCTTGGGCGAGGGCGGCGCTGCACATCAGGGTCAGGGCCAGCAGGGCTCGCATGTTCACAACTCCTTGTTTTGCTATCGATTCGTTCAGCCGGGGTTCAGCCAGGGTTCAGTCGCGGTTCAGGGTGCCCTGATTACTCTAGCTTCCAGACCGAAACAGCGCACCCAACTGGAGTACCCAGCCATGAAAACCTTCAATACCCTGCTTGCCGCCATGGCCGTCTGTGCCGCTGGCATTACCACCGCTCAGGCCGCGGACGACAACTTCGCCAGCCTCACCTACGGCCAGACCAGCGACAAAGTTCGCAAGTCCGGCCTGCTGCAACGCAACACCGATCAGCTCAATGCCGACGGTATCATCGGCAAGGACGATACCTGGGGTGTGCGTCTGGGCAAGATCAACGACCAGGGCCGCTACTACATGACCTATGACAATGTCTCTGGCGACCACAGTGGCCTGAAGTTGCGCCAGGAAAACCTGCTTGGCAGCTACGACTTGTTCCTGCCGGTGGGCGATACCACCAAGCTGTTCGGTGGTGGCAGCCTGGGTGTGACCAAGCTGACCCAGGACTCGCCTGGCGCCAGCCGGGACACTGACTACGGTTATGCCTACGGTTTGCAGGCCGGTGTGATCCAGGACATCACCGACAAGGCCTCGGTCGAACTGGGCTACCGTTACCTGCGCACCAATGCCGCGACCGAGGTGGGCGCGCATGGCGGGCCGAAGGATGGCACCCTGCGCCTGACCAGCAGCGCGCAGACCTACCTGGCAGCAAGTTACAAGTTCTGACGAACGAGCCGCGTTATCCTGTACCGGCCTTCGCGGGCACGCCCGCTCCCACAGGTACTGCACAAACCGCTGAAACTGTGCAGTACCTTTGGCTTGTGCAGGTGCTGCACACGTTTCAGAGACTGTGCGATTGCTGTGGGAGCAGGCATGCCCGCGAATAGGCCGGTACAGGCAATACACATAAGGAGCTGCACATGAAACTGCTGGTGGTCGAGGACGAAGCCCTGCTTCGCCATCACCTCTACACCCGCCTGGGCGAAAGCGGCCATGTGGTCGAGGCGGTCGCTGATGCCGAAGAGGCGCTGTACCAGGCCGAGCAGTACCATTTCGACCTTGCCATCATCGATCTGGGCCTGCCCGGTATCAGCGGCCTGGAGCTGATCACGCGTCTGCGCAGCCAGGACAAGACCTTCCCCATTCTCATCCTCACAGCCCGTGGCAACTGGCAAGACAAGGTCGAGGGCCTGGCCGCCGGTGCCGACGACTATCTGGTCAAGCCGTTCCAGTTCGAGGAGCTTGAAGCACGGCTCAATGCCCTGTTACGCCGCTCCAGTGGTTTCATCCAGTCGACCATCACCGCTGGCCCCTTGGTACTTGACCTCAACCGCAAGCAGGCCACCCTCGACGAACACGCCTTGGCCCTGACTGCCTACGAATACCGCATCCTCGAATACCTCATGCGCCATCACCAGCAGGTGGTGGCCAAGGATCGCCTGATGGAACAGTTGTACCCAGGTGACGAAGAGCGCGACCCCAATGTCATCGAAGTGCTGGTTGGCCGCCTGCGCCGCAAGCTTGAAGGCGAGCGCGGCTTCAAACCCATCGACACGGTGCGCGGCCTGGGCTACCTGTTCACCGAGCGCTGCCGATGATCCGCTCGCTGCGGGTGCGCCTGATGCTGGCCGCCGCAGTGTTGGCGCTGCTGTTCATGCTGGCGTTGCTGCCGGCCTTGCAGAAGGCCTTCAGCCTGGCTCTGCAGGAATCGATCGAGCAGCGTCTGGCCTCTGATGTGACCACGCTGATTTCCGCTGCGCGTATCGAGCATGGCCATCTGCAGATGCCGACACTGCTGCCGGACGAGCGCTACAACCTGCCCTACACAGGCCTGCTCGGCTATATCTTTGACCGCGACGGCAAACTGGTCTGGCAGTCGCGTGCCACCGCCGACCGGCACATCAACTACCAGCCGCGCTATGACGGGCGCGGCAACGAGTTCGACCGCATTCACCAGTCCGATGGCGAAGAGTTCTTCGTGTACGACGTCGAGATCAAGCTGCTGGGCGGGCAGAGTGCCGCCTACAGCATTGTCGCTCTGCAGCCCGTGAGCGAATACAAGGCCACCCTCAATGGCCTGCGCGAAAAGCTCTACCTGGGGTTCGGCGCTGCATTGCTGGCGCTCATGGTGTTGTTGTGGGCAGGCCTGACCTGGGGGCTGCGCTCGTTGCGACGCCTCAGCCACGAACTGGATGAAGTGGAATCAGGTGCACGTGACGGTCTGAGCGGTGAGCACCCACGCGAGTTGCTGCGCCTGACCCGCTCGCTCAACCGTCTGTTGCGCAGTGAGCGTGAGCAGCGCACGCGCTACCGTGATTCGCTGGACGACCTGGCGCACAGCCTGAAGACGCCGCTGGCGGTGTTGCAGGGTGTGGGTGAAAGCTTGCAGCAGCGCAGCGGCGAGCGCGAGCAGGCGCGGGTGCTGCAAAGCCAGATCGAGCGCATGAGCCAGCAGATCGACTACCAGCTGCAACGCGCCAGCCTGCGCAAGAGTGGCCTGGTCCGCCACAGCGTATTGCTGCGGCCGTTGCTCGACAGCCTGTGCAGCACCTTGGCCAAGGTTTACCGGGAAAAACGTGTGAACGTGGTGCTGGAGTTGCCGGACGCGGCGCAGGTGCCGATGGAGCAGGGCGCGTTGCTGGAAATGCTCGGCAACCTGCTGGAGAACGCCTACCGGCTGAGCCTGGGCCAAGTGCGGGTGAGCCTGGTGAAGGCGCCGGGGTATCTGACCTTGTGCATCGAGGACGACGGGCCGGGCGTGCCCGCCGACCAGCGTGAACGCATTCTGGAGCGTGGGGAGCGGCTGGACAGCCAGCACCCGGGGCAGGGCATAGGCTTGGCCGTGGTCAAGGATATCGTCGACAGCTATGACGCCGAGCTGAGCCTTGGCGATTCGCCGCTGGGGGGCGCTGCGTTCAGGATCACCTTCAACCTGGATTGATCCCTAGCCTGTTCCGGCCCATTCGCAGGTCAATCTGCGAATGGGGGCACAGGCAATCCACAAAGGGCGGTTTTCCGCCATTCCTCCTTGTACAAATTCCGCCATCGGGCGGAAATCCGCCAATCCGTCCCGGGAATATCGCCCTGTCGTTGGGCATTTATTCCTAGCAAATACGGGCTTTGCACCCTTCATGGGCATTTTGGCACCACCCTTGCTACTGATCCTCGCAGAGGCCTGCCCAGGCAGCTCGAACACAACGACAAATCCCTCCAAGTGCAGGAGGGTTAGCGATTCAGGTGCCCCCATCACCCTGGGAAGGGTGAACCGGCACACTTGAGGAAAATTAGCCATGACGACACGTCAGCCGCTGTACAAATCCCTGTATGTCCAGGTGTTGGTCGCCATCACCATCGGCATCCTGCTCGGCCACTACTATCCGGAAACGGGCGTTGCCCTCAAACCCCTGGGTGACGGCTTCGTCAAACTGATCAAGATGGTCATCGCCCCGATCATCTTCTGTACCGTGGTCAGCGGCATTGCCGGCATGCAGAGCATGAAGTCGGTCGGCAAAACCGGCGGCTACGCGTTGCTGTACTTCGAAATCGTCTCCACCATCGCCCTGATCATCGGCCTCGTCGTCGTCAACGTGGTCAAGCCAGGCGCTGGCATGCACATCGACGTCAGCACCCTGAACGCCAGCAGCGTGGCTGCCTACGCCGCCGCCGGCGCGCAGCAGACTACCGTCGGCTTCCTGCTTAACGTCATCCCCAATACGGTCGTCGGCGCCTTCGCCAACGGCGACATCCTGCAAGTGCTGATGTTCTCGGTGCTGTTCGGCTTTGCCCTGCACCGCCTGGGCAGCTACGGCAAGCCGGTACTGGACATGATCGACCGCTTCGCCCACGTCATGTTCAACATCATCAACATGATCATGAAGCTGGCCCCGATCGGCGCTTTCGGCGCCATGGCCTTCACCATTGGCCAGTACGGTGTTGGCTCGCTGGTGCAGCTGGGCTACCTGATGGCCTGCTTCTACATCACCTGCCTGCTGTTCGTGCTGGTGGTGCTGGGCGGTATCTGCCGTGCCCACGGCTTCAGCGTGATCAAGCTGATCCGCTACATCCGTGAAGAACTGCTAATCGTGCTGGGTACTTCGTCCTCGGAGTCGGCCCTGCCACGCATGCTGGCCAAGATGGAGCGCCTGGGTGCCAAGAAGTCGGTAGTGGGCCTGGTTATCCCGACTGGCTACTCGTTCAACCTGGACGGCACCTCGATCTACCTGACCATGGCTGCGGTGTTCATCGCTCAGGCCACTGACACCACCATGGACATCACTCACCAGATCACCCTGCTGCTGGTGCTGCTGGTGGCTTCCAAGGGTGCTGCCGGCGTTACCGGTTCGGGCTTCATCGTGCTGGCCGCGACCCTGTCGGCTGTTGGTCACCTGCCGGTTGCCGGCCTGGCGCTGATCCTTGGCATCGACCGCTTCATGTCCGAAGCCCGCGCCCTGACCAACCTGGTGGGCAACGCCGTTGCCACCGTGGTAGTGGCCAAGTGGGTCAAGGAAATGGACAACGACAAGCTGGCTTCGGAACTGGCCTCCGGTGGTGCGCCGCTGGTCGATACCCGCCCGACGGACGACCTGGGCGTGGCTGAAGGCCCGGCTCGTTGATAGCGGGTTGAAATGAGAAAGGCGACCCAAGGTCGCCTTTTTCGTGGTGCGCCAGGCATGGCGCGTTGCGCGATAGCGCAACCAGCTTGGCTGTGGTGGCCTCGCTGGTGACTTGGGGGTGAAAGTCCTCTACACACCCGGCAAGGGGAAGTGTTAGCCAGAGGCAAGGGTGTCGTGGGCGACTACGAATCTGAAGGAAGCCCGAGGCAAAATGCTGGCCTGACGAACAGGAAGCGGATCAGGCGGCGCAGCGGGGCAAGACGGCCATAATCGTCAAAGCCCAATACTTGCACGGAACGCTGCGACGTAAATCCGACAGGCATAAGCAGGAAGGTCACGCGAATTACCCTGGGAGATCTGTACGCTTGCCTTGGTGCTACCGAGCGTCGAGAGGCGACGGGATGAGCGTGCAGAAGTCAGCCGAGGCCGTAGTAAGTGGCGGTTAACCGCGTCACCAAGGGCCGAACAGGTTATGCCGCCAGTAGGCGTCACTGTCTCGTTGGTAGCCGCAATGCAGAAATTTCCTAAAACGGAATCTGTCACTCCGAATCCCGGCCAGAAGCCGAGGATGATGCCTGACAGCGCAAAGGTATCGACGGCGTCATCGGCGTGGACGAACGCAGAGCCGGACACGCTGATGGAGCGGGTGCTCGCACCGGCCAACCTCAGACGTGCGTATAAGCGCGTAGTCAGCAATAAGGGAGCGCCGGGTGCCGATGGCATGACGGTCGCCGACCTTGCAGGCTATGTGAATCAGTATTGGCCAATCCTCAAAGGCAGATTGCTGGCCGGTGAATACCATCCCCAAGCCGTACGTGCGGTTGAAATTCTCAAGCCGCAGGGCGGCACGCGGCAACTGGGAATTCCCAGCGTCGTGGATCGCCTGATCCAGCAGGCATTGCTGCAACAACTCACGCCATTCTTCGATCCTTTGTTCTCGGATTTTAGCTACGGCTTCCGTCCGGGCAGGAGCGCGCATCAAGCTGTCGAGATGGCCCGTGCCCATGTGGCATCGGGGCACCGGTGGTGCGTGGAAGTCGATCTGGAGAAGTTTTTTGATCGGGTCAACCACGACATCCTCATGGCCTGTATCGAGCGCCGGGTCAAAGATAAGTGCGTACTTAGGCTTATCCGTCGCTACCTTGAAGCGGGAGTCATGTCAGGCGGTGTCGTCAGTCCACGGCAGGAAGGGACGCCGCAAGGCGGCCCGCTCTCGCCGCTGCTGTCGAATATCCTGCTCGATGAATTTGACCGCGAACTGGAGCGGCGGGGCCATCGCTTCGTGCGCTATGCCGATGACGCGAACATTTATGTGCGCAGTCCTCGGGCTGGCGAACGGGTACTGGCTAGTGTCGAGCGCTTCCTGAGTCAACGTTTGAAACTGACGGTGAATCAGAAGAAGAGTCGAGTCGCGAGAGCCTGGAAGTGTGATTACTTGGGTTATGGGATGAGCTGGCATCAGCAGCCAAGGTTGCGGGTGGCAACGGTGAGCCTGAGTCGCCTGCGCGACCGGCTCGCAGAGCTGCTATGCGGCGCGCGGGGCCGCAAGATGGCAAACACCATCGAGCGGATAAACCCCGTACTACGAGGTTGGGCGGGTTACTTCAAGCTCAGCCAGAGCAAGCGGCCACTTGAGGAGCTGGATGGCTGGATCAGGCACAAACTCCGCTGTGCCATTTGGCGCCAATGGAAACAGCCCTCTACGAGGGCGCGCAACCTGATGCGTCTGGGCTTAAGCGAGGAGCGTGCCTGTAAATCGGCCTATAACGGCCGAGGCCCATGGTGGAACTCGGGGGCGCCACATATGAATCAGGCGCTGCCGAAGAAACTATGGGATCGACTCGGACTGGTCTCGATACTGGATACGATCAACCGGCTTAGCCGCATAGCTTGAACCGCCGTGTACGGAACCGTACGCACGGTGGTGTGAGAGGACGGCGGGTGTGAACCCGCCTCCTACTCAAT
>NZ_JBQENN010000041.1:8695-38014 GCF_052044625.1 Pseudomonas sp. 22515 | reverse complement strand
AATTGGCCCGAAACAAACGTAGGAGCGGGTTTACCCGCGAAGCGCCGCGCGGGCGGCGCTCGATCTCACAGGCGCTGAAAATCTCCCGGCAAACACCTCAAAATTCCAACGCCGCCCCCTCGAAAATCCAACAACGAAGACCCTGCAAATCCAGAACCAAACTCTTACTACTCCCTGACCACCCCAACCCCAACACCCGCGTTAACCTTCATTTAATCAACCCCAGCCAGCATGGCCCCATTCCCAGATCTGCCAAGGCGAAGACATGCGCGTTCTCCTGCTCTTCCTCACACTCCTACTGGCCGGCCCGTTGCAAGCCAACCCGTTCGATGTGAAACCAGACTTCCTGCCGGTTGACCAAGCCTTCGTGCTCACCCACGACCGCCAGGCCGACGGCCAGATGCGCCTGTACTTCCAGATCAAGCCGGGCTACTACCTGTACCAGAAGCGCCTGAAGTTCGATGGCCTGCCCACCGAGCAACACCCGCAACTGCCACCGGCACTCAACCATCACGACGAGTTCTTCGGCGACAGCGCGGTGTACCGCGACCAGCTTGAACTGCTATTGCCTGCCAACGCCCAGGGTCAGTTGCGCCTAGGCTGGCAGGGCTGCGCCGACGCCGGCCTGTGCTACCCGCCGCAAACCACCTCGATCGACTTGGGTGGCAGCGTAACGCCGGCCGCCGAGCAAGCCAGCGACCAGGCCCTGGCCAGCGGCCTGCAACAAGGCCACCTGGCCTGGAGCCTGCTGGCGTTCTTCGGCCTTGGCCTGCTGCTGGCGTTTACCCCCTGCTCGCTGCCGATGCTGCCGATCCTGGCCGGGCTGGTGCTGGGCAATGGCGCCAGCGCCCGCCGTGGCTGGCTGCTGGCCGGGGTCTATGTGCTGAGCATGGCCCTGGTGTACGCCGGGCTCGGGGTGGTTGCTGCCCTGCTGGGTGCCAGCCTGCAGGCCTGGCTGCAGCAACCCTGGCTGCTGGGCAGCCTGGCGGGGCTGTTCGTGCTGCTGGCACTGCCGATGTTCGGTGCCTTCGAACTGCAACTGCCTGCCGCCCTGCGCGACCGCCTGGACCGCGCCGGGCAAGGTACCCGTGGCGGCAACCTTTATGGCGCGGCATTGCTCGGGGCGTTGTCCGGCCTGTTACTCGGCCCGTGCATGACTGCGCCGTTGGCCGGTGCGCTGCTGTACATCGCGCAGAGCGGCGACGTGCTGCAAGGCGCGCTGGTGCTGTTCAGCCTCGGCCTGGGCATGGGCGTGCCGCTGCTGTTGCTGGTAACCCTGGGCAACCGTTATCTGCCGCGCCCGGGTGCGTGGATGAACCGGGTCAAGGGTGTGTTCGGTTTCGTGTTCCTGGCCATGGCGCTGTACACCGTGCGCAGCCTGCTGCCTGCGACCTTGCTGCTGGCACTGAGCGGCGCCTGGCTGATCGCCCTGGCCTGGGCTGCCTGGCCGGCCCTGCAACGGCTGCCGGCGTTGCGTGCAGTACCGTTGCTCGGCGCGCTGTGGGGCGGCCTGCTGCTGGTAGGCGCGGCAGCCGGTGGCGACGACCTCTGGCAGCCACTACGCCCCTTCGCCGGCGGTGCCGCCGCGCCAGCCCAGAGCCAGCATACCGAGGACAGCTTCGTCGCTGTCAGCCGCCCCGAAGACCTGCAACGTGAACTGGACGCCGCCAAAGCCCGCGGCCAGTGGGTGATGCTCGACTACTATGCCGACTGGTGCGTGTCGTGCAAAGTCATGGAAAAACAGGTGTTCGCACGCAGCGACGTACAGGCTGGCCTGGCCGGCGTACACCTGCTGCGCCTGGACGTGACAGCCGACAGCCCGGCCAGCAAGGCCCTGCTGCAGCGCTACCAGGTACCCGGCCCGCCCAGCATCATCTGGATCGGCCCGGAAGGTGAAGAACGCCGCGCGCGGCGCATCACCGGTGAGGTGGACGCAGCAGCGTTCCAGCAACACTGGGGCCAGACCAGGAGCCAAGGCTGATGCTGACCGTAACACTCGGGCCACTGACCATGGCCCTCAACCATCTGCTGATGCTCACCGCCCTGGTGATCGCCAGCGTGGTCGGCTGGTGGGTCGCCCGACGTGGCGGCGAGAGCCCGGAATCGGCGCTGTTCAACCTGTTCCTGATCGGCCTGCTGTGTGCCCGCGCCGGCTTCGTGCTGGCCTACTGGCCGATGTATGAGGACGACCCGCTGCAAATCATCGACATCCGTGACGGCGGCTTCCTGTTCTGGTCGGGCCTTGCCGGCATCGTGCTCGGAGCCCTGTGGCAGGGCTGGCGCCACCCCGGCCTGCGCCGCCCGCTAGGCTGGGCTCTGTTCAGCGGCGCGCTGTTCTGGGGCCTGGCCAGCCTCGGCGGCCACCTGTACAGCAAAGGCACCGAGCTGCCCGAACTGAGCCTGCGCAACGCCGGCGGCCAGGCCGTGGCATTGCACAGCTACCGCGGCAAGCCGCTGGTCATCAACATCTGGGCCACCTGGTGCCCGCCGTGTCGGCGTGAGATGCCAGTGCTGCAACAGGCACAAAGCGATTACCCGCACGTGACCTTCCTGTTCGTCAACCAGGGCGAGACCCCGGAAAACGTCAGCACCTTCCTCGCCACCACCGGCCTGAGCCTGACCCACGTGCTGTTCGACGGCACCGGCCTGCTGGCCCAGCGTGTCGGCTCCATGGCCTTGCCCACCACTCTGTTCTACGACGCCAACGGGCGGCTGGTCGGCAGCCACCTGGGCGAACTGTCCCGGGCCAGCCTGCGCCACGCCCTGGAACCTTTCGACCGGGCCATTGCGCCCGCCCCTGCCGCACAAGGAAACTGACATGCGATTGACTGCACTGCTGCCCCTGTCCCTGGCCCTGCTGGCCGCCCCTGCCCTGCAAGCCGAAGAACTGCCCAAGGCGGTTCAGCAACTGCAAGCCAAGGGCGCCGTGATCAAGGGCAGCTTCGATGCGCCCAACGGCCTGCGCGGTTATGCCGCCGAGTACCAGAACAACGCCCTGGCCCTGTACCTGACCGCCGACGGCAAGCACGTGCTGGTCGGCAGCCTGTTCGACGAACAGGGCAAGGACCTGAGCGCCGAGCCGCTGCAAAAGCTGGTATACGCGCCGATGAGCAAGGAAATCTGGGCGAAAATGGAAAAGACCGCGTGGATCGCCGATGGCAAGGCCGACGCGCCGCGCAAGGTGTACCTGTTCAGCGACCCGAACTGCCCCTACTGCAACATGTTCTGGGAACAGGCGCGGCCATGGGTGGAGTCGGGCAAGGTGCAGTTACGCCATATCATGGTCGGCATCATCCGCGAAGACAGCCCGGGCAAATCGGCGGCACTGCTGGCAGCGAAAGACCCGGTCAAGGCACTGCAACAGCATGAAAAGGCCGGCAAGGCCAGTACCCTGAAGGCGCTGGAACAGGTGCCAGAGGCTGTGCAACAGAAGCTGGCGGCGAACATGGCGTTGATGGAAGAGATGGGGTTGCAGGCGACCCCGGCCATTTTCTACCAGGATGAGCAAGGCAACCTGCAAAGCCAGCAAGGGGCACCACGGCCGGAGATGCTTGGGAAGATTCTGGGCAAGCGCTAGTGCATGTGGTGGGGCAAAGATCGAGCGCCGCGAAGCAGGTGACGCGGGGCATGGCACCGGCTACGCCGGTGTTCGCGGGTGAACCCGCTCCTACGGGGCTCGCGCTAACGGCTGGATTGTACGCCAGGCACGTGATCGCAAGGCCTGCGCGGTCGGGNGAAAGGGCCGGACCTGCTGGCCAATTTCCACCAGCCGTTCACCGTTGCCGCCGCCACTGTATTCGCGGGTAAACCCGCTCCTACGCTGATCGGGGGTGGAGACACATTGGTGATTGGACGCAGGCCGTTCTTTCGCAAGCAGTAAATCTCCCGGCCCGGCAAATCTACCCCGCGCAGATTTCAATCTGCCACTCAACAAATCTAGCAACAATTATTCGGCACCCCCTGTCGTTAAACATCGTCTGCTTGCTTCCCTTACTCAAATCCCACACACACGCACAACAAAGAACACTCGGGCGCTCACAACAGAGCGTTCGAGCATCAAAAACAGAAACTTCTTACACAATTAGAAGAAAAAATAAGCCCCAAAAAACATTATCAGGTTTAAGTAAGACCCTTCTGAAGAATTTTCCCACAAAAATAGCTTTAAACCGAACACTCCAATATCACGTCCAACCACGCCATCCCCACCGAAAGATTGACTTGAAACAGCCGAACGCCTAAACCTCCATACCCATACATTTCAGACCACGCCAAAAACCAGGAGACACTCATGAAAAATCAATATGGCATTAGCCTCATGGCATTGGCTTCGACACTCACTGCGAAATCAAATAACACGCAACCATGACACCAAAATGGTCTACTCATGAATCCAAACCACTGTATCCGTAGCGCAAAAAAAATCACGACAATCACAAAAATCTTGACCACTGAGCACTTGAGGGAGCCCACATCGCTTCTTTGGTCAGCGCTGGCCCCTTGCATACTCTTCGTCATCACCCAGCCAACGTATGCAGCCTCGACCTATACCGCTTCAGCCGCCTGGTTCTACTCATACATCTCTGCCACCCTCGCGTTCTTTGGATTCAGTTTCTACCTCATCGGCAGGAGGGAAAGTGGCTTCACGCGGTCCTTCATCTACCAACACAGCGCAATCAAGCTATTCCTGACTGCCCACACACTCAGTTATTTTTTATTGAGCTCGCTTTACGCCACACTATTCTACCTCTTGACCAAACCCTTACGAGGTCACTACTCACTTCCTGAATACCTCTATCTGATGGCATGCTTCTACACCAGCTACCTCATGTTCACCTGTATCGGCCTGGGGATCGCTGCGCTGCCGATAAAATTCAGCACAGCCAGCACACTTTTCTCACTCATGTCATTTTTCATGCTGGTCTCCGGATACACCGGTGCCACGCTGGGGCACGATGCTTCGCATACGCTAACGCTGATCAACCCGCTCTTTCTAAGCGCGCAGATCTTCCATGGCGAAATGCCCCTTCTCAACAGTTTCCTGATTGCACTTTCGGCCTCTGCAGCCTCGACATACCTAACCGGAAGGTATTTCAGAATCCAACCCATATGGAGCCGATACTGATGGACATTTTAACTATAAATAACCTTCACTTCGGATACAGCGGAAACCCGCTGCTGAACGACATTGAACTCACTATAAAAGCGGGGGAACTGGTTGGCATTCTGGGCAACAACGGGGCCGGAAAGACAACCCTTTTCGACCTCATCTGTAAAACAAAGAAACCGGCGAAAGGCACCATTTCCAATGTATCCAGGCGTCAGGCCTATTTGACCCAAATCCTTACACCGCCCCCCTTACTGCGCATGGACGAAGCGGGCAAGCTAATCACCAGCCTGACCCCCAACGTTTCCCCAGATCACACAGAGATTCTCTCGAAACTAGCCAAATGGTCCCCGTCACTGTCCAAGCGATATGCAGAAATTGCAAAGAAAAAAGCCGCCAATTGCAGCTACGGTGAAATTCGCAGCTACTTCACGCTGACCTTGTTGCTTTTAAACAGTGACTTGATCATTCTTGACGAGCCAACGGCTGGCGTGGACCCTGAATTTCGACATTATATATGGCTCGGTATAAAAAGCGCGTGCGCGGAAGGCGCGAGCGTGCTGATAGCTTCTCATTACACAGAGGAAATCACGAAAAACTGCCAGCGCTTTTATATGCTCGCAAACAAGCGACTGGAAGCGTTTGACAGTGGTGGACAGTTCATGGAACGCCACCATGCCAAATCGCTGGATGAAGCCTTTATCAATGCTTCGGTCTAGGTACCGTGGCCATTGAGAGGGGGCGCCAAGCGCCCCTGCCCATCACAGCCCCTCCAGTTCAGCCATCAGGTCACTGAGCCGGTCGACCTTGTCATCATCCAGCGCACTGCCCTGCAGCCCCTGTACATACTCGGCCAACGCCTCCACCGTGCTGCACTCGAACATCGCCCGCAGCGGCACGTTCAGCTGTAGCTGCTTCTGCACCCGCGAAGCGATCTGCGTGGCCAGCAGCGAATGCCCGCCCAGCTCGAAGAAGTTGTCGTGCACCCCCACCCGCTCGGCTTTGAGCACATCGGCCCAGATGCCCGCCAACACGTCCTCCAGGTCGTTACGTGGCGCCTGATAGGCCTGGCTATGCTGCACGCCGATGTCGATGGCTGGCAGGGCCTTGCGGTCGAGCTTGCCGTTGGTGTTGTGCGGCAAGCTGTCGAACCAGCCCCAGTGCAAGGGCACCATGTACTCCGGCAACTCGGCACGCAGTCGTTGCTTGACCTGCTCCAGCAACGCGGCATCGGCACTGACGCCCTGGTGCGCCACCAGGTAGCCAACCAGATGCTTGCCGTTCACGCCCTCCTGCACCGCCACGGCGGCATCGCGAATTTCCGCCTGCTCATGCAGCCGGGCCTCGATTTCGCCCAGTTCGATGCGATAGCCGCGAATCTTCACCTGGTGGTCGATGCGCCCGACGTACTCCAGCACACCGTCCAGGCGCTGCCGTGCGAGGTCACCGGTACGGTACAGGCGCTCTCCCGGTGCCCCGTAAGGGTGAGGAATGAACGCCAGTGCCGTGCGCACCGGGTCACCGACGTAGCCACGGCCTACACCCGCACCCGCCACGCACAACTCGCCCACCGCCCCCAGCGGCACCAGCTTCTGGTCCTCGCCGAACAGGTATAGGCGGTTGTTGTCGGTTGGCGTACCGATGGGCAGGTAGCTGCCTTGGGTCGAGGCGGCATCGACGCGGAAGAACGCCACGTCATCCGAGCACTCCGCCGGGCCATAGGCATTGACCAGGCCGATCTGCGGGTAGCGCTGCAGCCACTGCGCCGCCAGCTCCGGTGGCATGGCCTCGCCGGTCGGCAGCATCCAGCGCAGGCCGTCGAGGGCCTGGTGGTCGCTGGCCAGCATGCCCTGGATCAGCGACGGCACGCTCTCCAGCACGGTGATGCCGGTGGCCTGCACGTGCGCCAGCAGGCCCTGCGGGTCATGGGCGATGGCATTCGGCACGATCTCTACCTTGGCGCCGAACAGCGGCGCAGCCAGGAACTGCCAGACCGAGATGTCGAAGCTTTGCGAAGCGGTCTGGGCAATCACGTCCTGCTCGCTCAGCGCCAGGTAAGGCACCTTGCTCAGTTGGTTGTTGAGCATGCCGCGCTGCTCGACCATCACCCCTTTCGGCAGGCCGGTCGAGCCTGAGGTGTAGATCACGTAGGCGAGGTTGTCCGGGCCACTGTGGATACCCGGGTTGTGGCTTGCGATCGGGTTGGCCTGGATGTCTTCCCAGACCAGCAGTCGCGGCCGCAGCGCAGTTTCCAACTCACCGAGCAACTGCCGCCCCTGCTCGGCGCAGGCCGCGCTGCACACCAACACTGGCGTGCGGCTGAGCTGGATGATGCTTTGCAGGCGCGCCGCCGGCAGGCCCGGGTCCAGCGGCAGGTAGCCGGCGCCGGCCTTGAAGCTGCCGACAATCATGCCCAGCAGCGGCAACCCACGCTCGGCAAGCAGTGCCACTGGCTGGTCCACGCAGACGCCGGCAGCCACCAGCGCATGGCCCAGGCGGTTGGCCGCCAGGTTCAGCCCAGCGTAATCATAGGATGCCTCCAGGCAGCGGGCCACGGTACGCTGTGGATGCGCCACGACCTGCGCTTCGAACTGCGCGATGTAGCTTTGTTCCAGCGGATAAACCCGCTCGGTCCGGTTGCAGTCCTCCAGCAGGAAGCCTTGCTCCTGGGCGCTCAGCAGCGGTAGCTCGCTCACCTCCCCTTCAAAACCTTGTACCAGCGCCAGCAGCAGGCGCTTGAACTCGGCCAGCAGGCGCTCGACGGTCGGGTAGTCGAAGTAGCGCTGGTCGAAAGACAGGTGCAGGCCCAGGTCATCACCCGGGTAACACACCGCCGTCAGCGGGAAGTTGGTGTGGGTACGGCCCGAGTCGGAGCTGGCGTTCAGGTGCTGGGCGTGATCGAGCACGGCGGTTTCAACCGGCGCATTCTCGAACACGAACAGGCTGTCGAACAGCGGCTGGCCCTTGGGCAGCTCGCTGCACGCCTGGATCGCCACCAGCGGCAAGTATTCGTACTCGCGCAGTTCCATGTTGCTTTGCAGCAGGCCCTGCAGCCACTGGCGTACGCTGCAACGCTCACCCGCCGCGGGCAACTGCACGCGCAGGGCCACGCTGTTGATGAACAGGCCGACGGTGCGCTGCATCTGCGGCATGCTCACCGGGCGCCCGGCCACGGTTACGCCAAAGGCCACGTCGCGGTCGCCGCTGTAGCGCGACAGCACCAGGGCCCAGGCCGCCTGGGCGAAAGTGTTGACGGTGAGCTGATGGGCCTGGGCCAGTTCGCGCAGACGCACGCCATCATTCACCTCAAGGCGGGTATAACAATCGCCGACGACCATGCCGCTACCGGCGTGGTCATGGCGCAGCGGACGGTCGCTCGGGATGGCTGTGGCACGTTCGAAGCCGGCCAGGTTGGCCTGCCACCAGGCGCGTGCGTCGTCCAGACCCTGGCGTTGCAGCCAACCGATGTAATCGCGGTAACGCGGTGGCACCGGCAGTTGGGCCTGACGGCCTTCGCCAAGGGCCTGGTAGACCTCGAAGAAATCGTTCATCAACAGCGAGCGGCACCAGGCATCGATAAGGATGTGGTGGTTGCTCATCATGAACCAGTAGCGTTCATCGGCCACGCGCACCAGGCGCAGGTGGAACGGTGCCTCGCTGAGCAAGGCAAAGCCGGCCTCGCGCTCCTGCTTGTGCAGGGCCTGCAGGCGCTGCTCCTGGGCATCGTCGGCCAGGCCGCGCCAGTCCTGGTAGTCCATCGCCAGGTTGCCCGGCTTGTGGATGATCTGCAGCATCGCCTCGCCGCTGTTCCAGCTGAACGAGGCGCGCAACGCTTCGTGGCGCGCCACCACGGCCTGCCAGGCCTGGGCGAAACGCTCGGGGTCGAGGGCGCTGTTGATGCGGTAGCGGTCCTGCATGTAGTACAGGCCAGTGCCCGGCTCCAGCAGGGTGTGCAGCAGCATGCCTTCCTGCATCGGCGTCAGCGGGTAAACGTCCTCGATCTGCGCGGCCGGGACCGGCAATGCGTCGATCTGCTCCTGAGTCAGGTGCGCCAGCGGGAAGTCCGATGGGGTGAAGCTGCCATTGCCATCGGCCAGGCAATGCGCGACCAGCGCCAGCAGCTCCTGACGATAGCCCTCAGCCAGACCCGCGATGGTCTGCTGGTCGTAGCGCTCGGCGCTGAAGGTCCAGCGCAGTTGCAGAGCACCGCCATACACCTGGCCATCGACGCTCAACCAGTTGGGCAACGGCGCATCGAGGTCATGTGCCAACCCGGCCGGGGCTTCCAGGGGCTGGAACAAGGCCGCACTGTCGAACTGCTGGTCGAACTGGCCCAGGTAGTTGAAGGTGATGCGCGCCTGCGGCAAGGCCGCCATCTGCTCGCGCCCGGCGGCATCCGCCAGGTAGCGCAGTACGCCGTAGCCCAGGCCCTTGTGCGGTACATGGCGCAGTTGTTCCTTGATGCGCTTGATCGAACCGGCCCGCGCCGCGTCGTCTTCACCTGGCAGCGGACGCAGGCTCAGTGGGTAGGCATTGGTGAACCAGCCGACGCTGCGGGTCAGGTCCATATCTTCGAACAACCCGTCACGGCCATGGCCTTCGAGCTGCACCAGCACTTCTTCATCGCCGCTCCAGCGGCACAAGGCCCGCGCCAGTGCAGTCAACAGCAGGTCGTTGACCTGGGTGTGGTAAGCCGCCGGGGCCAGTTGCAACAGCTGCCGGGTTTGCTCCACGTCCAGGCCGATGGCCAGGGTTTGAGCGTGGCGATGCAAATTGCCGCCCTGCGGATGGTCGCACGGCAATTCGCGACGCACACCGCCCAGCTGGCCTTGCCACCAGGCCAGTTCGTCACGCAGCGAATCGCTGCCGGCGTAGCTGGCCAGGCGCGCGGCCCAGTCGCCGACGGCGTGGGTCTTGGCCGGCAGAGGCTGGCCACGGTACAGCGCCTGCAGGTCTTCCAGCAGCACCCGCCAGGACACACCATCGACCACCAGGTGATGGATCGCCAGCAACAACCGCTGGGTGCCCTGCCCGTCACGCACCAGCAAGGCGCGCAGCAGCGGCCCCTGTTGCAGGTCCAGGCTGCGCTGCACGTCAGTGTAGAGTGCCTGACAATCATTGAAATCGGCGACAGTGGCGCTCCACAGCAGTTGCTCGGCGCCAGGCTGCGCGTACTGCGCCTGCCAGCGGCCCTGGGCGTCGCTGAAGCGCAGGCGCAGGCTGTCATGGTGCTGCACCAGCGCAGCCAATGCCTGTTCAAGGGTGGCCTCAACCAAGGGTTGGCGCACCTCCAGCAGCACGGCCTGGTTCCAGTGTTGCGGCTGTGGCACGTCACTGTCGAAGAACCAGTGCTGGATCGGCGTCAGCCCGGCCTGGCCCTGGCGCAGGCCCTGCTCGACGGTGCTCGCGGCTTCGCTGAGCTGAACCACAGTTGCCAGAGTCTGGATGGTCTGATGCTGGAACAGGTCGCGTGGGGTGAATTGCAAGCCGGCCTGCCGGGCGCGGCTGACCACCTGAATCGACAGGATCGAGTCGCCCCCCAGCTCGAAGAAGTTGTCCTGCACGCCGACCCGGGCAACGTTGAGCACCTCGCGCCAGATCTGCGCCAACTGTGCTTCCACCTCATTGCCAGGGGCCTGGTATTGCTGCCTCGTCTGCTCAAGGTCCGGCAGCGGCAGCGCACGGCGGTCGAGCTTGCCGTTGCCCATCAGCGGCAGGCTATCGATCAGCACCAGGTGCGCAGGCACCATGTAGTCGGGCAGGTGCTGGCGGGCATCGGCTTTCACCGCTTCGCGCAGCAGTTGTTGCACGTCGTTACCGGCGGTGGCCTGCCTGCACACCAGATAGCCCACCAGTTGCTTGCCGCCCGGCAAGTCCAGCGCCAGCACGACGGCCTCGTCGACAGCCTCGTGCGCTTGCAGGCGGCTCTCGATTTCGCCCAGTTCGATGCGGAAGCCGCGGATCTTCACCTGCTGGTCGGCACGGCCGACATACTCCACCAGGCCATCGATACCCAGGCGTACCAGGTCGCCGGTACGGTACAGGCGCCCGCCTTCGGCACTGAACGGGTCGGCGACAAAGCGCTCGGCAGTGAGGCCTGGCCGGTCGTGGTAACCCTGGGCCAGGCCGGCACCGCCGACGTACAGTTCGCCAATACCGCCTTGCGGCAACAAGGCCAGATCCTCGTCGAGGATGTAGGCCGTACGGCTACCGATGACGCGGCCGATCGGTACGCTGCCAAGGTCTGCTGGCAAGGCCTCTGGGGCCAGGCACGCCAGCGGCATGACCACGGTTTCGGTCGGGCCGTAGGCATTGAAGCACTGCTGCGGCGCAAAGGCCTGGCGGATACGCTGCAGGTGCTCGCCGGTCAGCGCCTCGCCCCCGGTAATCACCAGGCGTACCGGCAATTGTTCGCCCCGCCCGCCCAGGTACTGCGCCAGCTGGCTGCCGTAGCTGGGAGTAAAGCCCAGAATGCTCACCTGCTGCTCGCGCACCAACTGGCAGATGTCCTCGGCGCCCCACTGCCCCTGGGCGCGCAATACCACGCGCGCACCACACAACAGCGGCACCCACAGGCGCTCGCTGGCAGCGTCGAAGTTGATGGAATAGAAGTGCAGCTCGCAGTCATCGCTGCGCATGCCGAATGCAGCGATCACCGCCTGGCAGTGCATGGCGAACTCGCCATGGCTGACTACCACGCCCTTGGGTTTGCCGGTAGAGCCTGAGGTGTAGATCAGGTAAGCCTGGTGCTGCGGCAGGCTGAGGTTGTCCAGCGGCGCATCGCTGTAGGCCGCCAGGCTGGCGGCATCGTCTTCCAGGCTCCAGCTGGCCACGCCTTCAGGCAACTCGCCCAGGGTGTGCAGTAGCGCACGCTGGCTGAGCAGCAAGCCGATGCGGCTGTCTTCGATCATGTAGCGCAGGCGGTCGAGCGGGTACTCGGGGTCGAGCGGTACATAGGCGCCGCCGGCCTTGAGGATGGCCAGCAGGCCGACGACCATTTCCAGCGAGCGCTCCAGCGCCAGGCCCACCCGCACCTGCGGGCCGACACCTCGTTCGCGCAGGGCACGCGCCAGGCGGTTGGCCTGCTGGTCGAGCTCGGCGTAGGTCAAGTGCTGGCCGGCGAAGGTCAACGCGCCCGCCTGTGGCGTGCGCGCGGCCTGGGCGGCGAACAGACCGTGGAGGGTCTGGCCAAGGTCGAAATCGTGTTCGCCCTGCAATTGGCCCGTAAGCACTTGTTGCTCGGCACTGCTCAGCATCGGCAGTTCGCACAGGCGGTGGTGCGGGTTGTCGAGCAAACCGACCAGCAGTTGTTGCCAGTGCTCGGCCATGCGCGCGATGCGCGGCGCGTCGAACAGGTCACGGCTGTAGGTCAGGCAGCAGCCCAGCCGGCCGTCCAGGTCGGTCACCTCCAGGTACAGGTCGAACTTGGTGGCGCTGGCATCGTTGACCAGGTAGTCCACCTGCATGCCGGCCAGCGTGCGGCTTTGCTGGAAGGCCCAGCGCTGCACGTTGCACATCACCTGGAACAACGGGTTGTAGGCACTGCTGCGCGGTGGCTGCAGGGCCTCTACCAGTTGGTCGAACGGCAGGTCCTGGTGCGACTGGCCTTCGATGGCAACCTGACGCAGCTGCTCCAGCAGTTCACTGGCGGTCATCTGCCCGTCCAGCTCGCAACGCAGCACCTGGGTGTTGAGGAAGGCACCGATCAGGCCTTCGCTCTCCGGGCGGATGCGGTTGGCCACCGGCGCGCCGATACGCAGGTCGCGCTGGCCACTGTAACGGTGCAGCAAGGCGGCCAGGGTGGCGGTCATGGTCATGAACAGGGTTAGGCCGCGCTGGCTATTGAAAGCATGCACGCGGTCCACCAGTGCCGGATCAAGTTCGAAGCGGTACAGCGCGCCACGGTGGCTCTGGACTGCCGGACGCGGGCGGTCGGCAGGCAACGCCAGCACCGGGTGCTCGTCGCCCAGGCGGTGCTTCCAGTAGGCCAGTTGACGAGCGCCCTCGCCGCTTTCCAGCCATTGCCGTTGCCACACGCTGTAGTCCAGGTACTGCACCGGCAGCGGCGCCAGTGGCGATTCGCGGTCATCGACAAAGGCTTCGTACAGCTCGCCCAGCTCGCGGGCGAAGATGTCCATGGCCCAGCCTTCGGTGACGATGTGGTGCAGCGTCAGCACGAAGAAGTGCTCGCGCTCGTTTGCCTTGACCAGGCAGGCGCGCAGCAGCGGACCCCGCTCCAGGTCGAAGGGCTGGTGCGCCTGGTCGTCGGCCAGTTGTTGCAAACGTTGCTGGCAGGCATCGTCTGACAAAGCGCTGAAGTCTTGCCAGTCCAGATGCAGGCCGCTGTCTTCGGCCACGCACTGGTACGGCACGCCGTCGATGCTGGGGAACGTGGTGCGCAAGGTTTCGTGGCGCACGACCAGCGCCTGCAGCGCACGCTCGAAGGCGTCCACATGCAGGGTGCCGCGCAGGCGTGCCATGCCGCCGACGTTGTACGCCGGGCTGTCCGGCTCCATCTGCCAGAGGAACCACATTCGCTGCTGCGAGTACGACAGCGGCACCGCCTGACGGCGGTCGACACGGGCGATTGCACCTTGCAGATTGCGCTCGCCGGCCGCGCGCAGGCGGGCGATCTCGGCACAGAAGGCGCCCAGCTCGCTGGCTTCGAACAGGGCCTTGAGCGGCAGCTCGACATCGCAGGCCTGGCGGGTGCGCGAAACGATCTGAGTCGCCAGCAACGAGTGGCCACCGAGGGCGAAGAAGTCGTCCTGCAGGCCAATGCGTGGCAGATTCAACACGTCGCGCCAGATGGCTGCGACTTGTTGTTGCAGCTCGGTTCGTGGCTCGACATGCTCACGCTGCTGCCACACTGGGGCAGGCAGTGCCTTGCGGTCGACCTTGCCGCTGGGGCCCAGTGGCATCTGTGCCAAGGGGATGAGTTGCGCCGGCACCATGTAGGCTGGCAATTGCTCAGCCAGCACGGCCAGCACCTCGGCAGGCTGGGCGCTGCCACTGTAATAGCCGACCAGTTGCGCGCCAACGGCGTCCTTGTGTATCAGCACCAGCGCCTGTTCCACACCCCCCTGTGCCAGCAGGCAGGCCTGTACTTCCTCGGGCTCGACGCGGAAACCACGCACCTTGACCTGCTGGTCGAGGCGGCCAAGGTATTCCAGTGCCTCCAGCTGAACCTGCCAGCGGGCGCGATCGCCACTGCGGTACAGACGCTGACCATTGCCGTCGGCCTGCGGTACGAAGCGCTCGGCAGTGAGGCCGGGGCGGCCCAGGTAACCACGGGCCAGGCCCGCGCCACCGAGGTACAGCTCGCCCGGCACACCGGGGGCGCTCAGTTCCAGCTCATCGTCCAGCACGCGGCACAGCACATTGCCCAGCGGGCGGCCGATGGGCGAGCGCTCGCCGTCCGCCACCTGGCAGTGCCAGTGGGTGACGTTGATGGCGGTTTCGGTCGGGCCGTACCGGTTGTGCAGCTGCACCTGCGGCAGCACCTGCAGCACGCGGTCACGCAGCGCGGCGGACAACGCTTCACCACCCGAGAACACCCGGCGCAAGCTACTGCAGGCACCTGCCTGCGGCTCCTGGACGAACACCTGCAACAGCGGCGGTACAAAGTGCAGCGTAGTCACCCCATAAGCCTGCACCAGGGCAGCGATACGCTGTGGGTCGCGGTGTTCACCGGGGCCGGCGAGCACCAGCTTGCAGCCGGTGACCAACGGCCAGAAGCATTCCCACACCGAGACGTCGAAACTGATCGGCGCCTTCTGCATCAGCACGTCGCTGTCATTCAGCGCATAGGTCGTCTGCATCCACTGCAGGCGCTCGGCCAGCGCCGCATGGGTATTGCCTACGCCCTTGGGCTGCCCGGTGGAGCCGGAGGTATAGATAACGTAGGCCAGGTTGTCGCCGTGCAGGTGCAGGCCGGGGGCATGGCTGGGCCAGCTGTCCAGGTGCAACTGGTCGAGGGCAATGGCGCTGACACCGTCGACCTGCGGCAGCTTGCCCAGCAGGCTGCTGTGGCTCAGTAGCAAACGGGCGTCGCAGTCGGCCAGCATGTAGGCCAGGCGTTCGGCAGGGTAATCGACATCCAGCGGCACGTAGGCACCGCCAGCCTTGAGAATGGCTAGCAGGCCGACCAGCAATTGCGGTGAGCGCTCGATGGCAATGGCCACACAGGTATCGGGGCCGACGCCTTTGTCGCGCAAGTAGTGGGCCAGGCGGTTGGCTTGCTGGTGCAGCCCGGCGTAATCCAGGCTGCCCCCGTCCCAAACCAGGGCGGTGCGTTGCGGCGTTAGGCGTGCCTGCTCATTGAGTTGTTCGACCAACAGGTGCCGCGCTGCGGCGGCCGGTGCCTGGCCCCAACCCAGCAGCTGCGCACGGCCGGGCTCATCCAGCAGTTGCACGTCGCCCAGCGCCTGCTGCGGCGCGGCACACACCTGTTCCAGCAACGCCAGCAGGTGATGGGCCAGACGTTCGACGGTGCTGGCTTCGAACAGCTCCGCGGCATAGTCGAAGGCCAGGCTCAGGCGGCCCAGATGGTCCTCCTCACTGTGCAACTGCAAGTCGAACTTGGCTTCGCGGCTGTGCCACGCCAGCTCTTCGGCCAACAGCCCTGGCAGGCGCCGCAGGGCTGACAGGTCGCGTTGCTGGTGGTTGAACATGACCTGGAACAGGCCCTGCTCGCGCGCATCGGGCAGGGCTTCGACAAGCTGTTCGAAGGGCAGGTCCTGATTAGCCTGGGCTTGCAAGGTGGCCTGACGTACCTGGGTCAGCAACTGGGTAAACGAGTGACGGCCATCGAATCGCGCGCGCAGCACCTGCGTATTGATGAAGAAACCGACCATGCCTTGGGTTTCCAGGCGCGGGCGGTTGGCGTTGGGCACGCCGACGCGGATATCGGCCTGGCCACTGTAGCGCTGCAGCAGCGCCTGCCAACCGGCCAGCAGGACCATGAACAGGCTGGCCTGCTGCTGGTGGGCAAGGCCCTTGAGCGCTTCGCCAAGCCTGGCTGGCACCTTGAGGCTGAAGCGCGCGGCGCTGTGTTCGCGCTGGCTGGCGCGCGGGTGGTCAGTGCACAGGTCGAGCGCCGGCAGCTCACCACCAAGGTGTGCCTTCCAGTACTGCAACTGGCGCTCGGCTTCACCGTCAGCCAGCCATTGCCGCTGCCAGCTGCCGTAGTCGGCGTAACCCAGCGGCAGCGGCGCCAGGTTGGCCTCCAGGCCTTGGCAGCGAGCGGCATACAGCTTGGCGAATTCTTCGAGCAGGATGTTCAGCGACCAGCCGTCGGCAACGATGTGGTGCAGGGTCACCCACAGCTGATGCTCTTCGTCGCCCAGGCGCACCAGGGTTACCCGCAACAGCGGCCCCTGGGTGAGGTCGAACGGCTGGCGGGCCTCGGTTTCACGCTGCGCGGCAACCTGATCGGGCGAGTGCCCTTCAAGGTCCAGACGGTGCAGGCTGAGCGGCTGCTGCGGCAGGATACGCTGCAGCGCCTGGCCATTCTCTTCGCTGAACACGGTACGCAGCGATTCATGGCGCGCCACCAGTGCCTCGAAGGCCACGTGCAGAGCGTTGACATCCAGCTCGCCACGCAGGTGCAAGCCGGCAGGAATGTTGTAGGCCGCTGATTGCGGTTCCAGCTGCCACAGCAGCCACAAGCGGCTTTGCGCCAGCGACTGAGGCAACGCCTGGGCGCGCGCCAGCGTGGTGATGGCCGTTGTGGCTGCAGCGCCATCGGCGATGATCTGTGCCACAGCCTTGCTGTAGTCGGCCAGTACCGGCGCCTCGAACAGGGTACGCAGGCTCATGTCGATACCCAACTCATCGGCCAGGCGCGCTGTGGCCTGAGTGGCGGCGATGGAGTTACCGCCCAGCAGCAGGAAGTGGTCGTGCGCGGCCACCGCCTCTACCTTGAGGATGTCGCGCCACACAGCGGCGATGCGTGCTTGTAGCTCATCGCCAGCGGTTGCACGGGTACCGGCTTCGCTCACCTCAGGGAAACGGGCATAGCAGTCCAGGCTGCCATCGTCCATGCGCAGGCGGCAGGCAGAGCGCTGCAACTTGCCGCTGGAGGTCTTCGGCAGCGCGCCGGGGTTCAGCAGCAGGACCACGGCCGGGGCCTGTCGGCAGGCGTCGGCGATGACCTGGCGCAGGGTCTTGATCAGGTCTTGGGGCTTGAGTGCCTTTTGCACGTTGCGGCTGATCTCCACCGCGACACCGATGCCCTCCTCGCCTTGGTGCTCGACGGCGAACACCGCCACACGGCCTTTGCGCAGCACCTGAACTTCGCGCTCGAGGGTTTTTTCCAGGTCCTGTGGGTACAGGTTCTGTCCGCGCACGATCAGCATGTCTTTCAGGCGCCCGGTAACGAACACCTCGCCCTCACGCATGAAACCCAGGTCGCCGGTACGCAGCCAGGTCTGGCCGTCCATTTCGACGAATGTTCGAGCGCTGGCTTCGGGGTTGCGCCAGTAACCCAATGCGATGCTCGGGCCGCCGGCCCAGATCTCGCCAACCTGGTTGTCATCCAGCACTTGCAGGCGTTGTGGTTCGACGATGCGTACCGCATGCCCGGGCTGCGGGTAGCCACAGCTCATCAGCACGCTGCCTTTGCCTGGCTCGGCACGGTTGCCAGCGAAGGCTTCGGCGTCCAGCTCCAGTGCAGCGATGCCCTGACCACGGCGGCTGCCGCTGACGAACAGGGTGGCTTCGGCCAGGCCATAACTGGCAAAGAAGCTCTGTGGGTCGAAGCCGCAGGCCTGGAACTTGTCGGCAAAGGTGGCCAGGCTGTCCTGGCGGATCGGCTCGGAGCCGGAATAGGCGACGCGCCAGCGGCTCAGGTCGAGCCCCGCCAGCGAAGCCTCGCTGACCCGCTCGCTGCACAGGCGATAAGCGAAGTCGGGGCCACCGCTGATGGTGCCACCGTATTCGCTGATGGCCTGCAACCAGCGCAATGGCCGGGCCAGGAAGTACCCCGGCGACATCAGCACGCAAGGCACGCCACTGAAGATTGGCTGCAGCAGGCCGCCGATCAGGCCCATGTCATGGTACAGCGGTAGCCAGCTGACGATCACATCGTCGGGGTTGAGGTCGATGCCAAAGCCTTGGCGGATCAGTTGCTCGTTGGCCACCAGGTTGCCATGGCTGACCTGCACCCCCTTGGGCAGCGCGGTGGAACCGGAGGTGTACTGCAGGAAGGCGATGTCATCGCGTTGGAGCTCGGGCGCGTGCCAGCTCGAGGCCAGCAACGGGTCCAGGCCATCCACGGCAAGCAGCTCGGGCGCGTTATCTGCCGCCATTGCCTCCAGGCCGTTCAGGTTGTCGTGCAGTGCCGCCACGGTCAGCAGCAGGCGCGGCTCGGCATCGGCGATGATCGACAGCAAACGCGCCTGGTGATGCTGCCGCGCGGACTCCGGCGGGTAAGCCGGCACCGCGATCACGCCCGCATACAGGCAGCCAAAAAACGCCGCCACGTAATCTGGCCCGCTAGGGAACAGCAACACGGCACGGTCACCGAAGCTGGCGCGCGCCTGCAAGGCAGCGGCGATGGTGCGTGCACGCTGGTCGAGGTCCCGGTAGCTGAGCACGGCCTGCTCGCCGGGGGTGTCGGCGAGAAAGCGCAGGGCAATCCTGTCCGGGGTCTGCGCGGCGCGTTGCGCCAGGGCCTGGACCAGCGAGAGCGGGAGTTCGAAGGCGTCCGTCATGGGGTGTTCCTGCCAGTGTCTGTTAGGGCGTGCCGGCTACGCCGCGAACATGGGCGGGCAGCGAGCGGCGACCGGGGATGTACACAGGGGAACGGATGGACGGGGGCAGAAATTAGCGGGGGTGAGGGTTTTGCGCTGCGTCAAGGTTGGGGGCATACCTTGAGGTATGCCCCCCTTAGAACAGAAACACCCAATAATAATTTAGTTTCGCATTTGACAATCATTATCATTCTGAATAGCTTGTCGCACGTCGTAGGAAGCGACCCACCCCTGGGCGCCTCCTTTCCCCTCTGTGACAAGGTGATTTCCATGGCGGAACAACTATCCACAAGTAAGTGCGATTCACCATTACTGCAGGCCTTCGTCGACAACCGCAGCATCCTGGTCAAGATTGCTGCCCGCATCACTGGCTGCCGCTCCCGCGCCGAGGATGTGGTGCAAGACGCCTTCTTCCGGCTCGGCGCTGCCCCGCAGATCACTTCGTCGTTCAAGGCGCAGCTAAGCTACCTGTTCCAGATCGTGCGTAACCTTGCGATCGACCACTACCGCAAGCAGACGATGGAGCTGAAGTACTCCGGCAGCGAGGAGGAAGGCCTGAATGTGGTTATCCAGAACGCCTCGCCCGAAGCCACCCATATCAACCTTGCCGCGCTGGACGACATTGCCGAAGCCCTGAACGAGCTGCCGCAACGTACCCGCTATGCGTTCGAGATGTACCGCCTGCATGGGGTACCGCAAAAGGACATTGCCAAGGAACTGGGGGTGTCGCCGACCTTGGTCAACTTCATGATCCGCGATGCACTGGTGCATTGCCGCAAGACCGCCAACCGGCAGGTCTGAGTCATTCTTCGAGAACATTGGCGAGGCCGTCGGGCGGGAATCAAGGCCTGCGCGTGCTGACTGTGATGCGGTAGGGCTCGAAAATCCGCGCCAGTTCACCGCTGTCACGCAGGCCACGCAGCAGTGCAGCGAACGTCTGCTCGCCAATAGGCGCCCCCGGGCGCAGCAAAGCGTAGTGGTGATAGACCTGGTCAATACGTTGCGAAGGCACCAACTGCGCCCTGCTCGCCGGGTTGCGTGCCAGGAAATCGCTGAGGTAGGAACGCGTGACCAGGGCGATATCGGCGCGGCCGGCCTGCACCATCAGCAGGTTGCTGTCGTGGGAATAGGTCAGGGTCGCGTTGTATGTCTTGCGCAGGTAATCGGGGTCAGCGTTGAAGCTGGCGAACGCATAGTGGTAGCCGTTGAACAAGGCCAGGCGTTTGCCGCGCAGGTCGTCGAAGTAACGCGGATCACTGCCGTTTGCCTTGCGGGAGACGAACACTTCGGCATCTTCCAGGCCCATGTCCACGGTCTGATGGGCAATCTGCTCCCAGCCCCATTGTGGGTTCTCGAAAATGGCCATGTCGGTGCGGCCCTGCTGGAAGTCACCGAAGCGCCGCTGGATAGACGTAGGTACCAGAACGAAGTGATAGTGCTGCTGCGCCCGGTTGAGTGCATCGACCAACTGCGGCAGCAAACCGGTATCGGCACCTTGCTCGGGGCGCACTGTGTAAGGCGGGAAATGGGCTGCGCCAATCTTCACTTCAACCGCCTCGCCAGCCCATACCGGTGCCGCCAACCAGAACACGGCCAGCAGCATCAGGGTGGACAAGGCCTTGAGGCCGGGCGCTGGAGTCAAGACGGACACTCATCACGGTTTATGCCTGTATGCGCTTAAGCTAGGCGTTTTCCAGGGGCGGCACAACTACTGGCGTCTGCTCTTTGTGCCAAAGCAGGCGGCAAAATGCCATAGGATGCCGTATGCCCGTACATTGGCTACGCTCTAGCAGGATCTGCATGGGAGCCTGGTATGGGCCATTGGTTGGTGATCGACCTGGAAGCCACCACCGACGATGGTGGGTGGCCGGTCACAGAGATGGAAATCATTGAAATCGGCGCAAGCCTGGTGACCCGCGAAGGCCGCGAGGTCGACCATTTCCAGCGTTTTGTAAAGCCACGGCGGCGGCCGCAGCTGACCCCGTTCTGCCGTGAGCTGACCCACATCAGCCAGGCCGACGTGGACAACGCCGCGCCGTTTCGCGAGGTGTGGGCAAGCTTCGAGCGCTGGCTGGGGCACCACCGCGGGCAGCTTCAGGCCTGGGTCAGCTGGGGCGACTACGACCGCCAGCAATTGCACCAGGAGTGGCAGCAGCACGGCCTCGACAGCCTGCTGCGCACATTGCCGCACATCAACCTCAAGCAACGCTTTGCCAAGGCCCGCCACTTGCAGCGCCCCACCGGCCTGAACGGCGCCCTGCAACTCGCCGGCATGCACTTTTGCGGGCAACAGCACAGGGCCCTGGAAGATGCGCGCAACACGGCGCGGCTATTACCGTTGACCCTTCCCGCCCACAGCCCCTGAAAGCAGATGACGAGGCCTGTGGCCTTGGGCATACTGGCCAGCCCTTTTTCAGCACCTCTTTTCAGGAGTCGCCCATGTTCCAGGTCAACGAGTACTTCAACGGCACCGTCAAGTCGATCGCATTCTCGGGCGAAGAAGGCCCGGCCACTGTCGGCGTCATGGCTCCGGGCGAATACGAATTCGGCACTGCCAAGCGTGAGATCATGCATGTGGTATCGGGCGCGCTGACCGTGAAACTGCCGGGTAGCGACAACTGGGAAACCTTCAACGCCGGTGACAAGTTCAACGTGCCGGCTGACAGCAAGTTCCAGCTGCAGGTGAAGGTGGATACCGCTTACCTGTGCGAATACCGCGACTAAGCGCCGGCCTGTTCCGGCCTCTTCGCGGGTAAACTGATCCTACAGGGTGCTGAGCCGACCTTCGATGGTGTGCGGTCCTTGTAGGTGCGGGTTTACCCGCGAAGAATCCAGCACTAATCCTTCAGGAAAACAGCAACACGTTCAGCCGCCGCCTGCAAATGCTGCTCATGGCTGAACCCCGAAGCCTTCAACGGCTTCAGGTCATGGTCCCCCGCCACTAGCCAGCTCACCTCGATCGCCGGCGACAACGCATACCCCGCCACCGCCTCGCGGTTACCCAGCGCATCCCGCTCGCCCTGCACGATCAACGTCGGTGTTTTCAACTCGGCCAGGTGCTCTACCCGTGGCTTCTCGGGTTTACCCACCGCGTAGAATGGATAGCCCAGGCACACCAGCGCATCCGCGCCCAGTTCGTCGGCCAGCAGGCTCGCCATGCGCCCGCCCATGGACTTGCCCCCGACGGCCAGCTTGCCCGCGACCAAAGGTCGCACTTGCCGGTACACCTCGCGCCAGCATTCAAGCAACACCTTCTGCGGGTTCGGCGGCCGCTTGCCACCGGTAACCCTGCGCTCGGCCATGTACGGGAACTCGAAGCGCACTACCGCTACCCCAAGCGCCGCAAGCCTTTGCGCCATTTCGTCCATGAACCCGCTGTCCATCGGCGCGCCCGCGCCATGGGCCAGAATCAGGCACCCCTTGTAGTCAT
Source organism: Pseudomonas sp. 22515 (assembly GCF_052044625.1). NCBI lineage: Bacteria > Pseudomonadati > Pseudomonadota > Gammaproteobacteria > Pseudomonadales > Pseudomonadaceae > Pseudomonas > Pseudomonas sp. 22515. The sequence continues at coordinate 15,726 of NZ_JBQENN010000041.1, read as the reverse complement.
CCTGACCTGCAACCCGCGGAGGATCGCAGCGCAAGCCTGGGACATTTGCGACCTTCGCCCATTGATCCCCGTCAATACCGGCACTTTGCCCATTAATCATGCTTGCCTCGCTGTAAAGCCTGCCAAATAACCGTGGATGGGAACCCATACATGAACACAACCAGCAGTACCGCCTATAACTACAAGGTGGTCCGCCAATTCGCCATCATGACGGTGGTGTGGGGAATCGTCGGGATGGGGCTCGGCGTCTTCATCGCCGCCCAGCTCGCCTGGCCGTCCCTCAACTTCGACCTCCCCTGGACCAGCTTCGGCCGCCTGCGCCCCCTGCATACCAATGCGGTGATCTTCGCGTTCGGCGGCTGCGCACTGTTCGCCACCTCCTATTATTCGGTGCAACGCACCTGCCAGACCACCCTGTTCGCACCGGGCCTGGCCGCGTTCACGTTCTGGGGCTGGCAACTGGTTATCCTGCTGGCGGCCATCAGCCTGCCGCTGGGCTATACCAGCTCCAAGGAATACGCCGAACTGGAATGGCCGATCGACATTCTGATCACCATCGTCTGGGTGGGCTACGCCATCGTGTTCTTTGGCACGCTGATGAAGCGCAACACCAAACACATCTACGTCGGCAACTGGTTCTTCGGCGCCTTCATCCTGACCGTGGCGCTGCTGCACATCGTCAACAACCTGGAGCTGCCGGTCAGCCTGACCAAATCCTATTCGGTCTACGCAGGCGCCACCGATGCCATGGTGCAGTGGTGGTACGGCCATAACGCGGTGGGCTTCTTCCTGACCGCAGGCTTCCTGGGGATGATGTACTACTACGTGCCCAAGCAGGCCGAACGGCCGGTGTATTCGTATCGCTTGTCGATCGTGCACTTCTGGGCGCTGATCACCCTGTACATCTGGGCCGGCCCGCACCACCTGCACTACACCGCCCTGCCCGATTGGGCGCAGTCGCTGGGCATGGTGATGTCGCTGATCCTGCTGGCGCCAAGCTGGGGCGGCATGATCAACGGCATGATGACCCTGTCGGGCGCCTGGCACAAACTGCGCAGCGACCCGATCCTGCGCTTCCTGGTGGTGTCGCTGGCGTTCTACGGCATGTCCACCTTCGAAGGGCCAATGATGGCCATCAAGACGGTCAACGCCCTGTCTCACTACACCGACTGGACCATCGGCCACGTCCACGCCGGCGCCCTTGGCTGGGTAGCGATGATCTCGATCGGCGCGCTGTACCACACCATCCCCAAAGTGTTCGGCAAAGAACGCATGTACAGCCTCGGCCTGATCAATGCGCACTTCTGGCTGGCCACCATTGGTACCGTACTGTACATCGCCTCGATGTGGGTCAACGGCATCGCCCAGGGCCTGATGTGGCGCGCGGTCAACAGCGACGGCACGCTCACCTACTCGTTCGTGGAAACCTTGGTGGCCAGCCACCCAGGCTTCGTCGTGCGCTTCGTCGGCGGCGCGATCTTCCTCAGCGGCATGTTCCTGATGGCCTGGAACACCTGGCGCACCGTGCGTTCGCCAGCGCTTGACGTCGCCCCTGCGAACGCCCAGTTGGCTTGAGGAGAAACGCCTGATGAAACATGAAGTCATCGAGAAAAACGTCGGCCTGATGGCCCTGCTGATGGTATTTGCCGTCAGCATCGGCGGCCTGACCCAGATCGTCCCGCTGTTCTTCCAGGACGTCACCAACAAACCGGTCGAAGGCATGAAGCCCTATACCGCGCTGCAACTGGAAGGCCGCGATGTCTACATCCGCGAAGGTTGCGTGGGCTGCCACTCGCAGATGATCCGCCCGTTCCGTGCCGAAACCGAGCGGTACGGCCACTACTCGGTGGCCGGTGAAAGCGTGTGGGACCACCCGTTCCTGTGGGGCTCCAAGCGCACCGGGCCGGACCTGGCCCGGGTCGGTGGCCGCTACTCGGACGACTGGCACCGTGCGCACCTGTACAACCCGCGCAACGTGGTACCGGAGTCGAAGATGCCGTCCTACCCGTGGCTGGTTGCCCAGCCGGTCGACAACAGCCACACCGACGTCAAGATGCGCACCCTGCGCACCCTGGGCGTGCCGTACACCGACGACGACATTGCCGGCGCCCGTGAAGCGGTCAAAGGCAAAACCGAGATGGACGCACTGGTCGCCTACCTGCAGGTGCTCGGCACCGCGATCAAGAACAAGAGGTGAGTGCGATGGAAATGGACATCGGCATGATCCGCGGTGTGGGCACCCTAGTGGTGATGATTGCCTTTATCGGCCTCACCCTGTGGGTCTTCAACCGCCGCCGCGACCGAGATTTCGCCGAAGCGCGCCTGCTGCCCTTCGTCGACGACCGCCTGCCCCCTGCCGGGCAGGAGCCTGCTGCAAAAAGGAGTAACGGGCAATGACCACCTTCTGGAGTACGTACATCAGCGTACTGACCATCGGTAGCCTGATTGGCCTGACCTGGCTACTGCTCGCCACGCGCAAGGGCCAGAGCAACAACACCACCGACGAGACCATGGGCCACAGCTTCGACGGTATCGAGGAGTACGACAACCCGCTGCCCAAGTGGTGGTTCTGGCTGTTCGTTGGCACCTTGGCGTTCTCGGTCGGCTACCTGATCCTCTACCCGGGCCTGGGCAACTGGAAAGGCATCCTGCCGGGCTATGAAAATGGCTGGACTGGCGCCAACGAATGGCAGAAGGAAATGGACAAGGCCGATGCCAAGTTCGGTCCGATCTTCGCCAAATACGCCGCCATGCCCGTAGAAGAAGTGGCGAAAGACCCGCAGGCGCTGAAAATGGGCAGCCGCCTGTTCGCCTCCAACTGCTCGGTGTGCCACGGTTCCGACGCCAAGGGCGCCTTCGGTTTCCCCAACCTCACCGACAATGACTGGCGCTGGGGCGGCGATCCGGAAACCATCAAGACCACCATCATGAGCGGTCGCCATGGCGTGATGCCGGCCTGGGCCGAAGTGATCGGTGACCAGGGCGTGGCCGACGTGGCTGCGTTCGTGGTCAGCAAACTCGATGGCCGCACACTGCCTGAGGGGGCGAAGGCCAATGTGGAGAACGGGCAGAAGATCTTCGCAGCCAACTGCGTGGCCTGCCACGGGCCGGAAGGCAAAGGTACGCCCGCCATGGGCGCACCGAACCTGACCCACCCGCAGGCGTTCATCTATGGCTCGAGCTTTGCCCAGCTGCAGCAGACCATTCGTTATGGTCGCCAAGGGCAAATGCCGGCGCAGGCCGAGATCCAAGGGAATGACAAGGTGCACCTGCTGGCGGCTTATGTGTATAGCCTGTCGCAGGATACTGCTGCTGAATCTGTGACTGCCCAGTGAGTTCGCCGGGAGAAATTCGGCGTCTGTGAGATCGAGCGCCGCCCGCGCGGCGCTCGATATCCGCCCCACCATAACCATCAAACCTTACACCCCCGCCCCACCATCCCCCTCAAACCATACCCCCCACCGCCGCCCCCCTCCCTTGCACCCCCACCGAACACAACTAAGCTTGTTGCCTCAGTGGGCTTCGCTCCGAAAGGACCGGAGCAGACGCGGCGCATGGCCTGTCGCCGCCCCAGAAAAAGCTTGACCGATCGATCAGAAAAATATGAAAAACGGTACACATTACAAATATTTATTTGTGTACAATCGCCCAGACCCGATCCCTGCGGGACATCAGTGAACGGGTCTGGACACGGGTCGGCGTACCAAAGTTGCGTTGCGGTAACCTTGCTGGTTATCAATACTGGCGCCGATTTTTCGACCAACAAGAACATCAAAACCGTGGAACCTTAGAATGAGCACAGCAATCAGTCCGACTGCTTATAACTATAAGGTCGTCCGCCAGTTCGCCATCATGACGGTGGTCTGGGGGATCCTTGGCATGGGCCTCGGCGTCTTCATCGCCTCGCAGCTGGTGTGGCCGCAGCTGAACCTGGACCTTCCCTGGACCAGCTTCGGCCGCCTGCGCCCGCTGCACACCAACCTGGTGATCTTCGCCTTCGGGGGCTGTGCGCTGTTCGGCACCAGCTACTACGTGGTGCAGCGCACCTGCCAGACCCGGCTGATCTCCGACAGCATGGCCGCCTTCACCTTCTGGGGTTGGCAAGCCGTGATCGTCGGCGCGCTGATCACCCTGCCGATGGGCTACACCACCACCAAGGAATACGCCGAGCTCGAGTGGCCGCTGGCGATCCTGCTGGCGATCGTCTGGGTTACCTACGGCCTGGTGTTCTTCGGCACCATCGTCAAGCGCAAGACCAAGCACATTTATGTCGGCAACTGGTTCTATGGTGCGTTCATCGTGGTCACCGCGATGCTGCACATCGTCAACCACATCTCGCTGCCGGTGAGCCTGTTCAAGTCGTACTCGGCCTACTCCGGCGCCACCGACGCGATGATCCAGTGGTGGTACGGCCACAACGCCGTGGGCTTCTTCCTCACCACCGGTTTCCTGGGGATGATGTACTACTTCGTGCCCAAGCAGGCCGAGCGGCCGATCTACTCGTATCGCTTGTCGATCGTGCACTTCTGGGCGCTGATCACCCTGTACATCTGGGCCGGCCCGCACCACCTGCACTACACCGCCCTGCCTGACTGGGCGCAGTCGTTGGGCATGGTGATGTCGATCATCCTGCTGGCGCCAAGCTGGGGCGGCATGATCAACGGCATGATGACCCTGTCGGGCGCCTGGCACAAACTGCGCACCGACCCGATCCTGCGCTTCCTGGTGGTGTCGCTGGCGTTCTACGGCATGTCCACCTTCGAAGGCCCGATGATGGCCATCAAGACCGTGAACTCACTGTCGCACTACACCGACTGGACCATCGGCCACGTCCACGCCGGCGCTCTCGGCTGGGTGGCAATGATTTCGATCGGCGCCGTGTACCACATGATCCCGAAACTCTACGGCCGCGAGCAGATGCACAGCATCGGCCTGATCAACGCGCACTTCTGGCTGGCCACCATCGGCACCGTACTGTACATCGCCTCGATGTGGGTCAACGGCATCACCCAGGGCCTGATGTGGCGCGCCATCAACGATGACGGCACCCTCACCTACTCCTTCGTCGAAGCCCTGCAGGCCAGCCACCCCGGCTACATCGTCCGCGCCCTGGGCGGTGCGTTCTTCGCCAGCGGCATGCTGCTGATGGCCTACAACGTGTTCCGTACCGTACGTGCCGCCAACCCGGCACAGGCTGAAGAGGCCGCCAAGATCGTCGTTGTGGGAGCGCACTGATGAAGCATGAAGCCGTCGAGAAGAACATAGGCCTGCTGGCCTTCTTCATGGTCATCGCCGTGAGCGTCGGTGGCCTGACCCAGATCGTCCCGCTGTTTTTCCAGGACGTCACCAACAAGCCGGTCGAGGGCATGAAGCCGCGCACCGCGCTGGAGCTGGAAGGCCGCGATATCTACATCCGCGAAGGCTGCGTAGGCTGCCACTCGCAGATGATCCGCCCGTTCCGTGCCGAAACCGAGCGGTACGGCCATTACTCGGTAGCCGGTGAAAGCGTGTGGGATCACCCGTTCCTGTGGGGCTCCAAGCGTACCGGGCCGGACCTGGCCCGCGTCGGCGGCCGCTACTCCGATGACTGGCACCGTGCGCACCTGTACAACCCGCGCAACGTGGTACCGGAATCGAAGATGCCGTCCTACCCGTGGCTGGTCGAGAACAAGCTCGACGGCAAAGACACCGCGAAGAAGATGGAAGTGCTGCGCACACTCGGCACCCCGTACACCGACGCCGACATTGCCGGCGCACGTGACGCGGTCAAGGGCAAGACCGAAATGGACGCCATCGTCGCGTACCTGCAGGGTCTTGGCACCATCATCAAGAGCAAACGGTGACGCTGATGGATATCGGGATGATTCGCGGCCTGGGCACCGTCGTGGTGATGGTGGCCTTCGTGGGCCTGGCGCTGTGGGTGTTCAACCCACGGCGTAAAAAGGACTTCGACGAAGCGACCCAACTGCCCTTCGCGGATGACCCCGAGGCCACTCGGCACGTCGAGCAAGCAAAAGCTTCTGGGAGCAAACAACAATGACAACCTTCTGGAGTCTGTACGTTACCGTCCTGACCCTGGGCACCATCTTCTCGTTGACCTGGCTGCTGCTGTCGACCCGCAAGGGCCAGCGCGAAGAGGTTACCGACGAAACCGTCGGGCATGCCTTCGATGGCATCGAGGAATACGACAACCCGCTGCCGAAATGGTGGTTCTGGCTGTTCGTCGGCACCATCATCTTTGCCCTCGGCTACCTGGTGCTATACCCGGGCCTGGGCAACTGGAAAGGCGTCCTGCCGGGCTATTCGTACCTGGATAACGACAAGCAGACCGAGTTTTCCAACGGCCAGCCGGGCTGGACCGGCGTGCACGAATGGGAAAAGGAAATGGCCAAGGCCGACGCCCGCTTCGGGCCGATCTTCGCCAAGTTCGCGGCCATGCCGATCGAAGAAGTGGCCAAGGACCCACAGGCATTGAAAATGGGTGCGCGGCTGTTCGCCTCCAACTGTTCGGTGTGCCACGGCTCCGACGCCAAGGGCGCCTTCGGCTTCCCCAACCTGACCGACAACGACTGGCGCTGGGGCGGCGAACCGGACACCATCAAGACCACCATCATGGGCGGTCGTCATGGCGTGATGCCGGCCTGGGCCGAAGTGATCGGTGACCAGGGCGTGGCCGACGTGGCTGCATTCGTGGTCAGCAAACTCGATGGCCGCACATTGCCTGAGGGTGCGAAGGCCGATGTGGAGAACGGGCAGAAGATCTTCGCAGCCAACTGCGTGGCCTGCCACGGGCCGGAAGGCAAAGGCACGCCCGCCATGGGCGCACCGAACCTGACCCACCCGCAGGCGTTCATCTACGGCTCGAGCTTTGCCCAGCTGCAGCAGACCATTCGTTATGGCCGCCAGGGGCAGATGCCGGCCCAGGAACAGCTGCAGGGCAACGACAAGGTGCACTTGCTGGCGGCTTATGTGTACAGCCTGTCGCACCAGGCTGAGCCGGCCAAGGCTGAGTAAGGCAGGCCTGGCCTCTT
>NZ_JBQENN010000041.1:0-8690 GCF_052044625.1 Pseudomonas sp. 22515 | reverse complement strand
AGGCCGGTACTGGCACAGCGTTTCTCGCAGGCTGATGACCTGGATCAATTGACACCCGCCATAACACGTTTCACACCACGAACCCAACGCGACTAAAGGTCGCAGTGCGATCCCATACCGCCCTCAGCGGCGTATCATGGACCGCAGAGCGCTAGCAGATTGCGCGAGACTGCGGCCCGCACGCACAGGCCGCGGCGTTTCTCCACTGCCGTGGGACTTGATGATGAGCAAGCAAATTCCGGTACATGATGTCACCCCGCCTGCCAGCAAAGGGAAGGATTCCGTCGACCTCTACGCTTCCCGGGAAAAGATCTACACCCGCGCCTTCACCGGCCTGTTCCGTCGCCTGCGCATGGTTGGGGGTGCCGCACTGTTCCTGCTGTACTTCGGCACCGTGTGGCTGAACTGGGGAGGGCACCAGGCCGTGTGGTGGAACCTGCCCGAACGCAAGTTCTACATCTTCGGCGCCACCATCTGGCCGCAAGACTTCATCCTGCTCTCGGGCATTCTCATCGTCGCCGCCTTCGGCCTGTTCTTCATCACGGTGTTCGCCGGCCGGGTGTGGTGTGGCTACACCTGCCCGCAAAGCGTGTGGACCTGGATTTTCATGTGGTGCGAAAAGGTCACCGAGGGTGACCGCAACCAGCGCATGAAGCTCGACAAAGCCCCCATGAGCGGCAACAAGTTCCTGCGCAAATTCACCAAGCACAGCCTGTGGCTGCTGATCGGCTTTGTCACCGGCATGACCTTTGTCGGCTACTTTTCGCCGATCCGTGAGCTGGTGGTCGAATTCTTCACGGGCCAGGCCGATGGCTGGGCCTACTTCTGGGTCGGTTTCTTCACCCTCGCCACCTACGGCAACGCCGGCTGGCTGCGCGAACAGGTGTGTGTGTACATGTGCCCGTATGCACGTTTCCAGAGTGTGATGTTCGACAAGGACACGCTGATCGTGTCCTACGACCCGCGCCGTGGCGAAACCCGCGGCCCGCGCAAGAAAGATACCGACTACAAAGCCCAGGGCCTGGGTGACTGCATCGACTGCACCATGTGCGTGCAGGTCTGCCCGACCGGCATCGACATCCGTGACGGCCTGCAGATCGAGTGCATCGGCTGCGCCGCCTGTATCGATGCCTGCGACAGCATCATGGACAAGATGAACTACCCCAAAGGGCTGATCAGCTACACCACCGAACACAACCTGTCCGGGCAGAAGACCCACCTGCTGCGCCCGCGCCTGATCGGCTATGCCGTGGTACTGCTGGTGATGATGATCGGGCTGGCGACGGCCTTCGCCACCCGTTCGCTGGTCGGTTTCGACGTCAGCAAAGACCGCGTGCTGTACCGCGAAAACGCCCAGGGCCGGATCGAGAACGTCTACAGCCTGAAGGTAATGAACAAGGATCAGCGCGATCACGTCTACGTGCTGGACGCCGCCGGCCTGCCGGACCTCAAGCTTGAAGGCCAGCGCGAGATCCGCGTGGCCGCCGGTGACATCGTCAGCCTTCCTGTGCAGCTGTCGGTTGCCCCCGAGAAGCTGCCATCGACCACCAACGAAATCACCTTCATCCTCAAGAGCGCCGACGACAGCGACGCCCAGGTTGAAGCCAAGAGCCGTTTCATCGGCCCACAGATCCGCTAAGAGAGATAACGCACAATGCCTGCCGCCACCGCCGCCAGCCCCTGGTACAAGCACCTCTGGCCCTGGATCATCATCGGCATTCTCACCACCTCGGTGTGCCTGAGCCTGACCATGGTCAGCATCGCTGTGCACAACCCGGACAACCTGGTGAATGACAACTACTACGAGGCCGGCAAGGGCATCAACCGCTCGCTGGACCGCGAGCTGCTGGCGCAGCAGCTTGGCCTGAAAGCCAGCGTGCATCTGGACGAACTGACCGGCGAAGTGGACCTGCGCCTGACCGGTAGCAGTGGCCCGCAAAACCTGGAGCTGAACCTGATTTCGCCAACCCAGCCAGAGAAGGACCGCAAGGTGCTGCTGAGCCGTGTCGAAGCAGGGCGCTATGTGGGACAACTGGAGGACAAGGTCGACGGGCGGCGCTTTGTGGAACTGCTGGGCAACGAAGGGGGCCAGGTGTGGCGCCTGTTCGAAGAGGAAAAAGTGGCGCATGGTGTGACCTTGCAGTTGGGTGACGAAGCCCTGCAAGGCGCCGAACACCAACAGTAGCAACACCGCAAATCCCTGTGGGAGCGGGCACGCCNTTCGCGGGCGCGCCCGCTCCCACAGGGTTTCCTATCTGCCTGAGCAGTGTCTGCCCTATGACCCAACCGACCCCCTGCTACCACTGCGCCCTGCCCGTCCCGGCCGGCAGCCGCTTCACCGCCGTGGTCCTCGGCCAGCCGCGGCAGTTCTGCTGCCCCGGTTGCCAGGCGGTGGCTGAGTCGATCGTCGCGGGTGGCCTGGAACATTACTACCAGCACCGCAGCGACAACAGCGCCAACCCCGAAGCCCTGCCCAAGCAACTGCAGGACGAACTGGCCCTGTACGACCGCAGCGACGTGCAGCAAACCTTCGTCCGCCACCAGGGCGAGCTGGCCGAAACCACCTTGCTTGTCGAGGGCATCAGCTGCGCCGCCTGCGGCTGGCTGATCGAAAAGCACCTGCGCAACCTGCCCGGTGTCGCCGAAGCCCGGTTGAACCTGTCCAACCACCGCTTGGCGCTGAACTGGGACGACAAGCAGCTACCGCTGTCGCGCCTGCTCGCCGAACTTCGCCAGATCGGCTACGCCGCCCACCCCTACCAGCCTGACCAGGCCGCCGAGCAATTGGCCCGGGAAAACCGCAGCGCCCTACGCCGCCTGGGCGTGGCCGGGCTGCTGTGGTTCCAGGCGATGATGGCGACCATGGCCACTTGGCCGGAATTCAACATCGACCTGACACCCGAGTTGCATACCATCCTGCGCTGGGTGGCGCTGTTCCTGACCATTCCCATCGTGTTCTACAGCTGCGCGCCCTTCTTCAAGGGCGCGGCGCGCGACTTGCGAACGCGCCACCTGACCATGGACGTTTCGGTGTCGCTGGCCATTGGCCTGGCGTTCGGCGCCGGCATCTGGACAGCCATCACGGGCAGCGGCGAGCTTTATTTCGACACGGTGGGCATGTTCGCCCTGTTCCTGCTGACCGGCCGCTACCTGGAGCGCCGCGCCCGCGAGCGCACAGCGGCGGCCACTGCGCAGCTGGTCAACCTGCTGCCCGCCTCATGCCTGCGCCTGGACGCCATCGGGCGCAGCGAACGCATCCTGCTCAGCGAGTTACAGTGCGGCGACACCGTGCAGGTGCTGCCCGGCGCGGTCATTCCTGCCGACGGGCGCATCGTCGAGGGCCGCTCCAGCGTCGACGAATCGCTGCTGACCGGCGAGTATCTGCCGCAACCACGCCGGGTGGGTGAGCGGGTCACTGGCGGTACGCTGAACGTCGAAAGCGCGCTGAATGTGGAAGTGGAAGCCCTCGGCCATGACTCACGCTTGTCGGCCATCGTCCGCCTGCTGGAACGCGCCCAGACTGAAAAACCGCGCCTGGCGGAAATCGCCGATCGCGCCTCGCAGTGGTTCCTGCTGTTCTCGCTACTGGCCTCGGTAGCCATCGGCCTGTGGTGGTGGCACCTGGATCCGGCACGGGCGTTCTGGATCGTGCTGGCCATGCTCGTGGCCACCTGCCCTTGTGCCCTGTCTTTGGCTACGCCAACCGCACTGACCGCCGCCACCGGAACCCTGCACAAGCTTGGTCTGCTGGTCACCCGCGGCCACGTGCTGGAAGGCCTGAACCACATCGACACGGTGATTTTCGACAAGACCGGCACACTGACCGAAGGCCGCCTGACCTTGCGCAGCATCCGCCCGCTCGGCAGCCAGGCCGCCGACCGCTGCCTGGCCCTGGCCGCGGCGCTGGAAAACCGCTCCGAACACCCCATCGCTCGCGCCTTTGGTCGTACCGCCACGCCTGCCGATGACGTACAGAGCGTACCCGGCCTGGGCCTGGAGGGGCTGGTCGACGGCCAGCGCCTGCGCATTGGTCAGGCTACCTTCGTCTGCGCCTTGAGTGGTGCGGAAATCCCCGCTGTGCCCGAGCCGCGCGGCCAGTGGCTGCTGCTGGGCGACCGCCAGGGACCCATGGCCTGGTTCGGCCTGGATGACCGCCTGCGCGACGATGCCCCGGCCCTGCTCGCTGCCTGCAAGGCGCGCGGCTGGCACACCCTGCTGCTGTCGGGCGACAGCTCGCCGATGGTTGCCGAAGTGGCCGCGCAGCTGGGTATCGAGCAGGCCATTGGCGGCCTGCGCCCGGATGACAAACTGGACCGCCTGAAAGCCCTGCAGGCTGACGGGCGCAAGGTGCTGATGCTCGGCGACGGGGTCAACGATGTACCGGTACTGGCCGCCGCCGATATCAGCATCGCCATGGGCAGCGCCACCGACCTGGCCAAGACCAGTGCCGACGCCGTCTTGCTGTCCAACCGCCTGCAAGCGCTGGTGCAGGCGTTCGAGCTGGCCCGCCGCACCCGCCGCAACATCCTCGAGAACCTGCTGTGGGCGACCCTGTATAATGGCCTGATGTTGCCGTTCGCCGCGCTCGGCTGGATCACGCCGGTGTGGGCCGCCATCGGCATGTCGGTCAGCTCGCTGATCGTGGTGCTCAATGCCTTGCGCCTGACCCGTATGCCAGTGGCCTCGGGCCCGCTGCCCCACGAAGCCCCTTTACCCGGGAGGAAGTCGCCATGCCCGCCCTCTATGTCATGATCCCGGCAGCCCTGCTGCTGGTCGGCGTGGCCGTGTACATCTTCTTCTGGGCGGTCGACAGCGGTCAGTACGATGACCTTGAAGGCCCCGCCCACAGCATCCTGTTCGACGATCAGGACCCGCGCCACCAGGCGGCAGTGAAGCTTGACGATGCCCCGGCCGACACCGACAAGGAACCACCGCCCCGTGCCTGACCTGCTTGCGCTGCTGGGCTCGGCACTGGTCCTTGGCCTGCTAGGGGGCGGTCACTGCTTGGGCATGTGCGGTGGCCTGATGGGCGCACTGACCTTGGCCATCCCCCCCGAACAACGCGGCAAGCGCCTGCGCCTGTTGCTGGCGTACAACCTGGGGCGCATTTTCAGCTATGCCTGCGCCGGCCTGCTGCTGGGCCTGGCCGGCTGGGCCGTGGCCAGCAGCCCGGCAGCGCTGGCGCTGCGGGTGGCTGCAGCGCTGCTGCTGATTGCCATGGGCCTGTACCTGGCCGGCTGGTGGAGCGGGCTGACCCGTATCGAGGCGCTGGGCCGCGGGTTGTGGCGGCATATCCAGCCGATGGCGTCGCGCTTGCTGCCGGTGTCCAGCCTGCCCCGGGCGTTGCTGCTGGGCGCCTTGTGGGGCTGGCTGCCGTGCGGTTTGGTGTACAGCACCCTGCTGTGGGCCGCCAGCCAGGGCAACGCCGGGTACAGCGCGGTATTGATGCTCGCGTTCGGGTTGGGCACCTGGCCGGTGTTGCTGGCAACCGGGCTGGCTGCCGAACGGGTAAACGCCCTGTTGCGGCGACGCAGCGTGCGCGTGGCGGGCGGCGTGCTGGTGATGCTATTCGGTATCTGGACCCTGCCGGGCCCACACCAGCACTGGCTGATGGGGCATTGACGGGGGCTGCAAAGCAGCCCCAATGCCCTTGATACAAATCAACACAGTTTCCTACAGACGGCCATAGACTCCGGTGCACTGCTGCTCTTTCCGGGGACTACCCTCATGCTCGACGACCTCCGTTGGGATACCGACCTGATCCGCCGCTACGATCTCGCCGGGCCACGCTACACCTCTTACCCAACCGCTGTGCAACTGCACAGCGAGGTGGGTTCGTTCGACCTGCTCAACGCCCTGCGCGAGAGCCGACGGGCCGTGCGCCCGCTGTCGCTGTACGTGCATGTGCCGTTCTGCGCCAACATCTGCTACTACTGCGCCTGCAACAAGGTCATTACCAAAGACCGTGCGCGCGCCGCGCCCTACCTGCAGCGCCTGGAGCAGGAAATCCAGCTGATCGCCTGCCACCTGGACCCTAAACAACGTGTTGAACAGCTGCATTTTGGCGGCGGCACACCGACCTTCCTCAGCCATGTGGAACTGCGCCAGCTGATGGCCACCCTGCGCCAGCACTTCCACCTGCTGGACGACGATTCCGGCGACTACGGCATCGAGATCGACCCTCGCGAAGCCGACTGGTCGACCATGGGCCTGCTTCGCGAACTGGGCTTCAACCGCGTCAGCCTTGGCGTGCAGGACCTCGACCCGGCCGTGCAGCGCGCAATCAACCGCCTGCAGAGCCTGGAGCAGACCCGCACTTTGATCGAGGCTGCGCGCACGCTGCAGTTTCGCTCGGTCAACCTCGACCTGATCTACGGCCTGCCCAAGCAAACCCCGGAAGGCTTTGCCCGCACCGTGGAAGAAGTGATCCGCCTGCAGCCCGACCGCCTGTCGGTGTTCAACTATGCCCACCTTCCCGAGCGCTTCATGCCGCAACGGCGCATCGACAGCAACGATCTGCCCAGCGCGGCCGCCAAGCTGGAGATGCTGCACGCCACCATCGACCAACTGACCGCCGCCGGTTACCGCTACATCGGCATGGACCACTTCGCCCTGCCCGACGACGAACTGGCCATTGCCCAGGAAGAAGGCACCTTGCAGCGCAACTTCCAGGGCTACACCACCCACGGGCACTGCGACCTGATTGGCCTGGGCGTGTCGGCGATCAGCCAGATCGGCGACCTGTACTGCCAGAACAGCAGTGACCTCAACACCTACCAGGACAGCCTGTCCAACGCCCAGCTGGCTACCCAGCGCGGCTTGCTGTGCAACCACGACGACCGCATACGCCGGGCAGTGATCCAGCAACTGATCTGCCATTTCGAGCTGGATTTCGAACCCATCGAACAGGCTTTCACCCTGGATTTTCGCGGCTACTTCAACGACCTCTGGCCCGAGCTGCTGACCTTGCAGCGCGACGGCCTGATCAGCCTGGACGACAAGGGCATTCGCATCCTGCCCGCCGGCCGGCTGCTGGCGCGCTCGGTATGCATGGTGTTCGACGCGTATCTGGCGATGCACAACCGCCAGCGTTTCTCGCGAGTGATCTGAAAAACAAGGCGTTCAACCGCATGGACAAGCTTCCTTGTCAGGCACACTATGAGCACACAAGGACTCCCGGCAGGCCACCTGCCGGGGTTTCGCCAGCGCGCACCATCATTGCGCACACTGGCCTACACCCTGTGTCGTGAGTTACCCTTACGACTTATGTGTGCTTTCCCACAAGGATCGATTCAAATGTCCGAGCCAGTCAAACTGCGCCCACACAACCAGGCCCATTGCAAGGATTGCAGCCTGGCCCCCCTGTGCCTGCCTCTTTCGCTGAACCTGGAAGACATGGACGCGCTGGATGAAATCGTCAAACGCGGGCGGCCGCTCAAGAAAGGCGAGTTCCTGTTCCGCCAGGGTGACAGTTTTGGCTCGGTCTACGCAGTACGGTCCGGGGCCCTGAAAACCTTCAGCCTCAGCGACAGCGGCGAAGAGCAGATCACAGGCTTTCACCTGCCCAGCGAACTGGTCGGCCTGTCAGGCATGGATACCGAGGCCTACCCGGTATCGGCCCAGGCCCAGGAAACCACTTCGGTGTGTGAAATCCCCTTCGAGCGGCTGGACGAGCTGTCGGTACAGCTGCCACAGCTACGCCGCCAGCTGATGCGGGTGATGAGCCGCGAAATCCGCGACGACCAGCAAATGATGCTGCTGCTGTCGAAAAAAACCGCCGACGAGCGCATTGCCACTTTCCTGGTCAACCTGTCGGCGCGCTTCCGTGCCCGTGGCTATTCGGCCAACCAGTTCCGCCTGAGCATGTCGCGCAACGAAATCGGCAACTACCTTGGCCTGGCGGTAGAAACCGTGTCGCGGGTGTTCACCCGCTTCCAGCAGAACGGCCTGCTGCGCGCCGAGGGCAAGGAAGTGCACATCCTCGACCCGATCCAGCTGTGCGCGCTGGCCGGTGGTGCAATCGAGGCCTGAGGCCGGTCTTTAGCGGGTATACTTGGGCATTCGTTTTCCCAGGATACCCGCAACAATGCACAGCGACGCCTTCGACCTCAAAGCCCTGATCCGCCCGGTAGTGGACTTCCCCAAACCGGGTGTGATCTTCCGCGACATTACCCCGTTATTCCAGTCGCCACGCGGGCTGCGCTATGTGGCCGATCAGTTCATCGAGCGCTATGTCGAGGCTGAATTCAGCCACATCGGCGCCATGGACGCGCGGGGTTTCCTGATCGGCTCGATCATCGCCCACCAGCTGAACAAGCCGCTGATCCTGTTCCGCAAGCAGGGCAAGCTGCCGGCTGACGTGTTGAGCGAGGGTTACCAGACCGAGTACGGCGAGGCCTTCCTGGAAGTGCATGCCGACAGCCTGTGTGAAGGCGACTCGGTGCTGATCTTCGATGACCTGATTGCTACTGGCGGTACGCTGCTGGCGGCGGCGAACCTGGTGCGTCGTACTGGGGCGCAGGTGTTCGAGGCGGCAGCGATCATCGACCTGCCGGAACTGGACGGGTCGCGCCGGTTGCAGGCGGCCGGGGTGCCTACCTTCTGCCTGACCGAGTTTTCCCTCAGCGAGTACTGAGTGGGCTTTTGGGGCTGCTTTGCAGCCCATTCGCGGGTAAACCCGCGCCTACAAA
>NZ_JBQENN010000040.1:0-40297 GCF_052044625.1 Pseudomonas sp. 22515 | reverse complement strand
AGGGCACCTCGAAAAACCTCGGCCCCCTGCGATTGGTAAAATTGCGTTGTCCTGATTTCGTTCTCTGACACCAGCCATGAAGAAGCGCACTGCCATCAAGACGGACCTGTTCGCTGACGAACATCATCGGAAGAAGATCGACACGCTTGGAGATCCGCTGGCCCAGATCGAGTCGTACATCGATTTCGCGGCACTTGCGGCGGAAGTCGATCGGGTAGCGCCGCGCCCTGTCAGCCCTCAAGGCGGTCGCCCGCCGTATCCGACGGAGACGATGGTGCGGATTCTGGTGCTCAAGCGGCTGTACAACCTGTCGGATGAACAGATGGAGTACCAGTTGCTTGACCGGATGAGCTACAAGCGATTCTGCGGGTTGGCCAGCGCGGTCAATATTCCGGATCGAACGACCGTGTGGACGTTCGAGAACCGCATCGGCGACGCCGGCGCGAAGGTCCTGTTCGACGGTGTCACGGCCCAACTGCTCCGGCACGGATTCATCGCCCGCGGCGGCCAAATCGTCGATGCCACGCTGGTGCCTGCTCCCAAGCAACGTAACAGCCGTGAGGAGAACAAGCTGGTCAGGGAAGGCGCGATGCCGGCTAACTGGAAGCCAGCCAAACGGCGCCAGAAGGATACGGATGCCACCTGGACGCAGAAGCACGGCAAGAACCACTTCGGCTACAAGCTCTCGGTCAACGTGGACAAGAAGTACAAGATCATCCGCAAATTCGAGACTGATACGGCCAGCGTCCATGACAGCAAGCACTTCGATGCGCTCATCGACCGGAGCAACACGAGCCGCGATGTCTATGCGGACCGAGGCCACACCAGCGCAGACCGGGAGGGCTGGCTCAAGGATCACGGCTATCGTAATCAGATCCAGAGGAAGGGGTACCGCAACAAGCCCCTTTCCGAGTGTCAGCAACGGCGCAACCACCGCATCGCCAAGACGCGTGCCCGAGTGGAGCACGTGTTCGCGAGCATCGAGCAGATGGGCGGCAAGTTGATCCGTACCATCGGACAGGGGCGCGCGAACTTTGCGATGACGATGATGGCGGCCTGCTACAACTTGAAGCGGCTGGTGTACTTCCAGAAGGCGGGAATCAAGGCCTTCTGACGCCCGGAGTGGGCCGAATCGCCGCTGCAGAGGGCGATTCGGAAGAAAAACGGGGCGACACCGCCCAGAAAGCGGTGATTCGCCGCAGAAATCGAACCGAATTCGATCATGGCCATCATTTGGCGGTCGGATTCACTGAAAACCTCGCGTTATTCGAGGTGCCCTTCAGTGCGTCCTTGAGCAGATAGACCGTAGCCAACGGCTGGTTGGCGGCGAGCAACTCCTGCAACTGCACGGCTTGGCCGTCCTTGAGGAGCAGCCAGCGGCTGCGCTTGACCACCTTGCGCGCTGGTTTGTCATCGCGCAGGAGGTTGGCCTGGTCGACGAGGATACGGTCGATCACCTCACGACCATAGCGCGCCACCACATGGAACAGGTCGTACACCACTTCGGCTTGAGGGCAGTGCCGCTTCACTTCCAGGTCGAAAGCGGTGTTCATGTCCATGGCGACCGCCTCGATGTGCTGGCAATGCTCACCGGGCCACTCGAAGAATGGGCGAATCGCCTGGCGACTGGTGCCGTGGCCGACCCACAGCACGCGTGTTCGCTCCGCATCCATGATCACCGTGGCGTAGCGATGGCGCTTGTCCAGGGAGAACTCGTCCATCCCCAGGCGCCGGACGTCGCCCGGCTCGATGCCGCCTGCCTCCGCTTCCAGGCGGAGTTTGTCGAGGGCCTTGAGGGTGTGCCAATGCAGGCCGGTGAATTTGCTGACGTGGCTCATGGGCAGTATCCGCAACAAGCCCTCGAGCCAGGCTTGCAAACGTCGAGTCAGGCGGGAAGCCGGCTCCAGCCAATGGATCCGTTCGGTAACCCGCCCACAACAACGCAGGCAGTCGACGCGACGCACGGGCAATTGAATTGGAGCAGCACCCGCTGATCCAGCAGGTCGCGGTCACGCACGTGGCGTAGACGCCGTTCGTGAATCAACGGACAGGGCTCTAGACAGCGCCCACACCGGGGCACTCGCGTGGCCTGGGGTCGAGCTCGATCAGCAGGGTATTTTCAGCTACGGGGCCAGGCTGTGTGAAAACGCGCTAAATATGTCAAAAACAGTTAGTCGCGAGGGTTGCCTGTGGACTCAGTGGGCGGAAGCGCGAATTACCTTAGGCAGCTATATAGACGTTCGTGATGCCGTTTGGGCCGCGTCAGCGGCCCAAAACGGCTACTAACGGGCGAGCCAAGCAACCGGATTCAGGCCCTGATCGCCTCCAGCAGTCCTGCGATACCGAAGATGCTCATCATTCGTTTGAGGTTGTAGGCGAGCACATGAAGACTCATCTCAGTGCTCACCCTCGGCAGGGTTTTGGTCAGGAAGTGGGTACTTCCCATCCAGTGCTTGAGCGTTCCAAAAGGGTGTTCAACGGTCTGTCGACGAACCCTCATCATCTCTGGATCATGCTCTAGTCGAACCTGCATCGCGTCGACTTGAATCGTCCCTAGTTTCGTAGACACCTCCTGGCCTCATAATACGGCCCACTAGGAGGTGCCATGAGCAATCCGCGTTATCCCGAAGAATTCAAAATCGAAGCAGTCAGGCAGGTGACCGAACGAGGTCTGCCGGTGGCTGAGGTAGCGTCTCGTTTGGGCATGTCGACCCACAGCCTGTATGCCTGGGTTAAGCGCTACAGCAAACCCGAAAAGCAACGCGTGCAAGAAGACGACCAGCAAGCTGAGCTGCGTCGTCTGCGTGCCGAACTCAAGCGCGTGACTGAAGAGCGAGACATCCTAAAAAAGGCCGCCGCGTACTTTGCCAAGGAGTGCGGCTGAAGTACGCCCTCATCAGTCAGCTATCCGCAGACTATTCCGTTCGCCGCCTTTGCCTGACCCTGAAAGTACATGCCAGCGGTTACTACGCCTGGCTGGCTGAACCGAAGTCGGCACGAGCCAAGGAAGACCAACGTCTGCTTGGCCTGATCAAGCACTCGTGGCTAGAGAGCGGTGGCGTCTACGGCTACCGCAAAATCCACGACGACCTGCGTGAGCTTGGAGAAGCATGCGGCAAGCATCGTGTTGCTCGACTGATGCGTCTGGAAGGGCTGCGCTCACAGACAGGGTATCGTCGTCGACCGGGCCGCTATGGCGGTAAGCCTCCAGCGGCCTCACCGAATCATCTGGAGCGTCGGTTCAATGTCACCGAACCCAACAAGGTATGGGTCACGGACATCACCTACATCCGTACTTATGAGGGCTGGTTGTATTTGGCGGTGGTGCTCGATCTGTTCTCGCGGCAGGTAATCGGTTGGTCAATGAAGCCGCAGATGACCAGCGACCTGGCTATTGATGCCTTACTGATGGCCGTTTGGCGCCGCAAGCCAAAGCAGGAGGTGATGATTCACTCCGACCAAGGTAGCCAATTCAGCAGCGGTGACTGGCAGAGCTTCCTGAAAGCCAATAACTTGCTTGGTAGCATGAGTCGGCGTGGTAACAGCCATGACAACGCGGTAGCGGAAAGTTTTTTCCAACTGCTGAAGCGGGAACGGATTAGGCGAAAGATCTACAGCACTAGGCAGGATGCTCGCGCTGACGTGTTCGACTACATCGAGATGTTTTACAACCCAAAACGCCGACACGGTTTCAACAACCAGCTGTCACCGGTAGAGTTTGAAAGGCAACATTTACTGAGCCTGGAAAGTGTCTAGGAAATCCGGGGCGATTCAAGCGTCACCTGCGTCCGAGTCTCACCCTCAATGAATCGCTTCATGATCGCCCTCGATACGATCTCGACGATCAGAAGGTTAGACAATCTGGGGAGTTTTTCACCAAGCCTGGGACCAATGGGTCGCTCACGACGGGCATAAATTAGCGAAGAGTTGACGATAGACACTTGATCGCGAGGTGCCTAATCTAGGCTGCGAAGTCACGACAGGGAAAAGGATATGGCAGGAGGGAACATCATTTGCGGTACGTTCCAAAGTGCCGACAAATCGGGATCAGCCTTGGAGGCAGTGTTAGATGCACTCCCATTGCAGGCTCACGAACTGGTCGAGAATGTTAAACAGCAACTCGATACAGCAGACTTTGTCCTCATAGATGTAGAACAAGCGAAAAGCTTGCTTCCATTTTTACGGGTCTACCAGGCGCAACTGATCGCTGAGATCGGGCACGATGATTGGGCTCGGGCAACGCTGGAGGAAGAGTTTTCGCTTGAAACGGTCGCTGCCAAGTGGGGATCGGGTAAGGGATGGAGACTTTACTGCGTGCGAGATCTCGTAGGTGCTTGTGAAAATGCGTTGGTAGAGATGGAATCTGTTTGCATAGCGTTCAGTTAACTGCATCCAGCCCGTTTTCACACAACCTGGGGCGAGAGGCGACGACGTCGTAGCCTGGCCAGAAAGCGGCAAGATCAATAGGATGCACGGCGACAGCAGGGTGTGGAGGTTGGGATGTTGAGCGACTGCCAATTTACCCACTCCCCTGCCTGTCAACTCGCTCTTTCCCCAGAATCCGCGAAGGACCTTAGAAAGGCCCAAACCTGGCGCAAAGCAGCTATCGGCCCATTGCTTTCACAGATAAGCTGGGGTCAAGCTTCTTAAGTCGATAGGCCATTGCCGGGCGGGTCAATCCCAGCAACCGCGCCGCCTGTGAGATATTCTGCCCACAACGGTCCATGGCCGTGCGCATTAAACCCGCTTCGAGATCTTCGAGGCTGACGCCCTGGTCGATAATTTGCCTAAACCAACTGTCACCGGACTCCTCCTCCAACCGGCCCTCGCTCGATAGCCTGTCGCCTTCGGTAGCCGTCGCCAACCCCGGGAACAGCGACTCGACATTGATGCTTTCGTTGCTCTCGGTAAGAATCACCCCGCGCTCAAGGGCGTTCTCCAGCTCGCGGATATTGCCTGGCCATTGGTAGTGGAGGCAGGCCTCCATCGCTCGATCAGACAGGCCAAGAGTCTTCTTACCGTATTCCTTATGGTGCCTTCTAAGAAAATGCTCGACCAGCAGCGGGATATCTTCCACGCGCTCGCGCAACGGCGGGATATGCACGGGAAAAACATTCAGCCGAAAGAACAGGTCTGCGCGAAAGCGCCCCATCTTGACCGCCTCTTCCAGGTTCTCGTTTGTTGCGGTGATTAACCTCACGTCGACCTTTCGCGTGCGGTCGCCGCCGACCCGCTCTAGCTCTCCTTCCTGCAATACCCGTAGCAGGGTGGCCTGGGCCCTCGGCGTCAATTCGATCACCTCATCAAGAAAGATGGTGCCGCCGTTGGCCCGTTCAAAACGTCCAGCGCGTGCATTGACCGCGCCCGTATAGGCGCCCTTATCGACACCAAACAGTTCCGACTCGATCAGATCCGGCGGAATTGCCGCACAGTTCACCGCGACGAAGGGTTGCTCTGCGCGCTCACTGCGCAAATGCACGCTGCGCGCGATTACCTCCTTGCCCACCCCAGTCTCACCCAGTAGCAGGACCGAAACCCTGCCGCGTGCAGCCTTGTCGATGGTCTCACAGATGCGCTTGTAGGCTGGCGAATGGCCAATGCCGTAATACTGCCCATCGTACTGCTTCAGGCGGTTGCGCAGGTTGGCAACCTGGGTCTGCAGCTCGTAGCGCTCGTCTACGATCGGGTCGCTTTTGAAGTAGGCTTCGAAACTGCTGACATCGCCCCACTCTTCTGCGGTCTTGCCGACGATAAGGCATTTATCGTCACCGCACCCGCGACAGCTAGTTTCCTGGAAAATGATTCTGCGGCCCATGAATGCCGAACCATAGCCGCTAGCATAGCCTAGCACCGTCCAGCAGACGGGCTCATTCATCAGGCCCAGCTCAGTTCGGCAGATATCCACTTCAAAGGAATCAATCCACTCGGCCTCCACGTTGAAACGTCCGTCCCGGATGGCGATATCCATTGTCAGCAAGCGTACTTTGACCATCCCCTTGAGCGCATACAATTGAGGCCCAGCCAGGAACACCTCCTCCTCGCGCATGGCCGGCCGCAGCTTGCGTGCCAGCTCGGCATCCATCAGGCCGGACTGATAGCCCAACCGCAGGAAGAAACCCTTGGCCCGCTCGACGCCGATCAAGCTGATAATTTCGCGACGGAAGCTGGCCAGCGTAGATAGCTGCATTAGCAGCATGCGCTGCTCTCCCAACCAGATCTTGCCTTCGGCGGCAACGAAACGGATCTGGCTGCTAAGGTCTTGCATATCCTCATGCTGCATCTTGGGTTTGTATGTAAGCGACATTTGTTTTCCTCTTGTTTTTATCGGGATGATCCACCCGGCGGAACATCAGAGGCTCACTGCGGTCATGACTACCTTGCAACGTCAAGGCCTGTGCTTGCCGGCTCAGCATTCCATCTGCCACTTTAGCATTTGCTTAGGTGGTCCTGAAAGATTAACCAATTGATTAACTGAAATCCACCTCAACGCAGATCCCCTTTATCCGCCAATTCGTCGCCGCATGCCCCGACAGCACGAACTTCTGGTGTTCTCGCTTCTTAAAAAGAACGTCTTCGTTCTGCTTGGCGTTATTTTTGCTTGGAAAAGTGGTCACTGATTGCAAAAAGGATGGCGCAACGTGGCAATGGGGGTAACCCGTATACGCATCACGTCGAGATGCATTTTCATCGACTTGGCGCCTTTCTACATCACACCAAGCAGCCCACATTAAAATAAGAGAACCGTGAACTATGGATTTTTGCTTATTGAACGAGAAAAGTCAGATCTTCGTCCACGCCGAGCCCTATGCAGTCTCCGATTATGTTAACCAGTATGTCGGTACGCACTCTATTCGCCTGCCCAAGGGCGGGCGCCCGGCAGGCAGGCTGCACCACAGAATCTTCGGATGCCTCGACCTGTGTCGAATCAGCTACGGCGGTAGCGTGAGGGTAATCTCGCCTGGATTAGAGACCTGTTATCATCTGCAAATAATACTCAAAGGCCATTGCCTGTGGCGTGGCCATGGCCAGGAGCACTATTTTGCGCCGGGCGAACTATTGCTGCTCAATCCGGATGACCAAGCCGACCTGACCTATTCAGAAGATTGCGAGAAATTTATCGTTAAATTGCCCTCAGTGGTCCTTGATCGGGCATGCAGTGACAACAATTGGCACAAGCCGAGGGAGGGTATCCGTTTCGCCGCGCGACACAATCTCCAGCAACTCGATGGCTTTATCAATCTACTCGGGTTAGTTTGTGACGAAGCGGAACATACAAAGTCGATGCCTCGGGTCCAAGAGCACTATGCGGGGATCATCGCTTCCAAGCTGCTCGAAATGCTGGGCAGCAATGTCAGCCGTGAAATTTTCAGCAAAGGTAACCCGTCTTTCGAGCGAGTCGTTCAATTCATTGAGGAGAATCTCAAACGGAATATCAGCCTTGAGCGGTTAGCGGAGCTGGCGATGATGAGTCCACGCTCGCTCTACAATTTGTTCGAGAAGCATGCCGGCACCACGCCGAAGAACTACATCCGCAACCGCAAGCTCGAAAGCATCCGCGCCTGCTTGAACGATCCCAGTGCCAATGTGCGTAGTATAACTGAGATAGCCCTAGACTACGGCTTCTTACATTTGGGACGCTTCGCTGAAAACTATAGGAGCGCGTTCGGCGAGTTGCCTTCCGACACCCTGCGTCAATGCAAAAAGGAAGTGGCTTGATTACGAACGTAGCCGAAGAAGGGATGGGTTGGCATCGCCCCGGCTTTCTTAGACACTCTCCAAGCTCTGAAATAGCGTTTTACAAACTCCACTGGCTATAGTGCCGGCGTTTGCCCGCGCTCTCCGTGGCCGCGTCCCAATGCAGGTCGGGTTCCTCGACCCGAAGTGCCCTTGGGCATCTCCACTTCAGCGTCTGACCTTGCTGGCCAGTTCGCCGCCGATGCCGAAGTGGCCCTTGGCCATCTCCGTGATAATCACTCGCACGCTGGTCAGCGGCGCATCCAGGGAGCGCGAGATGGCCTCGCTGACTTCCCGAATGAGGGTTTCCTTCTGCTCGTCGCTGCGGCCTTCAAGGATGTGGATCTGGGCAATAGGCATGGTGTGCCTCCTGAAGAAGAGGCCGCCCGGGCAGGGCGGCCGGATGGCTCAGACGAAGCGCGCGGAGACGCTGCCAAGCCCCTGGTAGCGCACGGTGATGTTGTCGCCCGGCGCTACTGCGACGGCGGCGGTGATGCCGCCGGTCATGATGAAGGTGCCGGCCGGTATGTGCTCGCCGCGCTCGGCCAGCAGGTTGGCGAGCATCGCCACGCTGGACAGCGGATGGCCGAGCACCGCGGCACCGGCACCGAGTTCCACCACCTCGCCGTTCTTCTCCATCACCACGCCAAGGGTGCGCAGGTCGACATCCTCGAGATTGGCCATGCGGCCTCCAGTGATATAGCGGGTCGACGAGGCGTTGTCGGCCACCACGCTGATCAGGTCGAACTTGAAGTTCTCATAGCGCGAGTCGATTACCTCGACGGTGGGGATCACGTAGTCGACCGCGGCGATCACGTCGCCGATATGGCAACCAGGCCCGACCAGCGGTGCCTTGGTGACCACCGCGATTTCCGCCTCGATCTTCGGATGGATCAGCTTGGAGCAATCCACCACGCCACCGTCGGGCACGCTGAAGTAGTCGGCGAGAAAGCCGTAGATCGGCGTCTCCACGCCCATCTGTGCCATCTTCGCCCAGGAGGTCAGGCCCATCTTCAGGCCGACGATCTTGTTGCCGCGCTCCTCCTTGCGGCGGCGGATTTCCCACTGGATGTCGTAGGCATCGGCAAAGGTCATCTCCGGATAATCATTGGTGACCTTGTGGATGTCATGGGCCTGCAGTTCGGCGTTCTCGATGTGCTCGGCCAGTGCCAGCACCTGCTCGCGGTTGAGGGTACGATTCATGCCTGTTGCTCCTTGCGGGCTGCCAGCAGATCGAGGGCGACGTCGACGATCATGTCTTCCTGGCCACCGACCATCCGGCGCCTGCCCAGTTCTACGAGGATGTCCAGGGTCTTCAGCCCATACTTCGCGGCTGCCACCTCGGCGTGGCGCAGGAAGCTGGAGTAGACCCCGGCATAACCCAGGCCGAGGGTTTCGCGATCAACTCTCACCGGACGGTCCTGCAACGGCCTGACGATATCGTCGGCGGCGTCCATCAGCGTGTAGAGATCGGTGCCATGGTTCCAGCCGAGGCGCTCCGCGGCGGCGATGAACACCTCCAGCGGCGCGTTGCCGGCGCCAGCGCCCATTCCAGCCAGCGAGGCGTCGATGCGGTCGCAGCCCTCTTCCACCGCGATGATGGAATTGGCCACGCCGAGGCTGAGGTTGTGGTGCGCATGCATGCCGGTCTGGGTCTGCGGATTCAGCACCGCCTTGAAAGCGCGCATGCGGTCGCGGATGTCGTTCATGTTCATCGCGCCACCGGAATCGGCCATGTAGATGCACTGTGCGCCGTAGGTCTCCATCAACTTGCCTTGCGCTGCCAGTTGCTCAGCCGGAATCATGTGGCTCATCATTAGAAAGCCGACGGTGTCCATGCCCAGTTCACGGGCATACTCAATGTGCTGTCGCGAGACATCCGCCTCGGTGCAGTGTGTGGCCACGCGCACCGAGCGGGCGCCGGCGTCATAGGCGGCTTTCAGGTCATGCACGGTGCCGATTCCGGGTACCAGCAGCACTGTGACCCGGGCGTGCTGGATCACATCGGCGGCGGCCTCGATCCACTCCAGGTCGCTGTGCGCACCGAAACCGTAATTGAAGCTGGAGCCCTGCAGGCCATCACCGTGGGTCACTTCGATGGAGTCGACACGGGCCTTGTCCAGCGCGCGGGCGATGTCCTGAACATTCTGGATCGAGTACTGGTGACGAATCGCATGGCTGCCGTCGCGCAGGGTTACGTCGGAGATATAGAGTTTCTTGCCGGGGTTGAAGGTCATGGTTCGGTCCTCAGGCGTTCAGCAGCGACTGCGCCATGCGTTCGGCGGTAGCCAGCGCGGCGGAGGTCATGATGTCGAGGTTGCCGGCGTAGGCCGGCAAATAGTGGGCGGCACCTTCGACTTCGAGGTAGATCGAGGTCTTCAAACCGCTGAATGTGCCGAGGCCTGGGATATGCAGCGGCGCGGATTCGGGAATCACGTCGAACTGCACCTTCTGCTTGAGACGATAGCCCGGCACGTAGGCCTGCACGGCGCTGGTCATCTCCTCTACGCTGGCCTCGACCTGTGCCTGGTCGACGGTTTCGGACAGTACAAACACCGTGTCACGCATGATCAGCGGCGGCTCGGCCGGGTTCATGACGATGATCGCCTTGCCCTTGGCGGCGCCGCCAATCACTTCGATGGCCTTGCTGGTGGTCTCGGTGAACTCGTCGATATTGGCGCGAGTGCCGGGACCAGCCGATTTCGACGCGATCGAGGCGACGATTTCGGCATAATGCACCTTGGCCACACGCGAGACCGCGGCGACCATAGGGATGGTGGCCTGGCCACCGCAGGTGACCATGTTGACGTTGAGTTTGGCGAGGTGCTCTTCCAGATTCACTACCGGTACGCAGTAGGGGCCGATGGCCGCCGGGGTCAGGTCGATCAGGCGGATGCCGGGTTTAGCACGACGCAGCAAGGCATCGTTCTGCACATGGGCGGAGGCGCTAGTGGCATCGAAGACAAAATCGATGTCGGCGAATTCCGGCAGGTTGATCAACCCTTCGACGCCTTCATGGGTGGTCGCCACGCCCATGCGCTGAGCACGGGCCAAGCCATCGGAGGCCGGGTCGATACCCACCATGGCCCCCATTTCCAAGTACTGTGCGTTGCGCATCACCTTGATCATCAGGTCTGTGCCGATGTTGCCTGGGCCTATGATCGCTACTTTCAGTTTCTTGTTCATCAGGCTGTCCTCGATCAGATGAAGCGCACGGAGGCGCTGCCGATGCCGCCGATCTCGACGCGCATGAAATCACCGGCCTTGACCGGTTCCAGCGGAACCAGCGAGCCGGACAGGATCACTTCGCCGGCCTTCAGGCCGATGCCGAAGTGGCCGAGGGTGTTGGCCAACCAGGCGACGCAATTGACCGGCGAGCCGAGCGCAGCCGCTCCAGCGCCGGTGGAGAGCAGCTGGCCGTTCTTCTCGACCAGCATGCCGCAGGTGACCAGATCGACCTGGCGCGGTGAGACGGCCTGGTCGCCGAGCACGAACAGCCCGCAGGAGGCGTTGTCCGCCACGGTGTCCTGGATCTTGATCTTCCAGTCCTGGATGCGCGAATCGACCACTTCGAAGCAGGGGATCACGCATTCGGTGGCAGCCAGCACGTCGGCGTTGGTCACGCCCGGCCCCATCAGGTCCTTCTTGAGGATGAAGGCGATCTCGCCCTCGGCGCGCGGCTGGATCAGCTTCTCGCTGATCGGCATGGCTTCGCCGCTGTTGTAGACCATGGCATCGGTGAGGTAGCCGAAGTCCGGCTGGTGCACGCCGAGCATGTTCTGCACGGCCTTGCTGGTGACGCCGATCTTCTTGCCGATCACCCGCTCGCCGGCGGCCAGGCGCCGTTCCAGCATGCGCAGGGAAATGTGGTAGGCGTCCTCGACGCTGATGTCGAAGCCGCGGCTGGTCAGCGGCGTGACGGTCTCGCGCTGGACCATCGCCTGGTAGAGCTCGTCGCCGAGTTCGTTGATCAATGTCTTGTCCATATCGGTCTCTCTCAGGAATGGAGGGCGTCGGCCTCGGCGAGGAAATTCTCGACCAAGCGGGCGAAACGCTCGGCGTGTTCGATCTGGGTCCAGTGGCCGCACTGGCCGAACACGTGTAGCTGGGCGTTGGGAATCCACTGCGCGAGGGTCAGCGAAGCCTGCAGCGGGATGATCCGATCCTCGCGGCCGTGGATGACCAGGGTTTCGTTGGGCAGGGCGCGGATATCGGTCTCGTTGCTGGCCAGATCGTCGACTCCGTTCTGCCGTGGCGGCGGGAACATCGCGGCGAACGACTCCTGAAAGCCGGGGCGGATGCTGGCCTGGTAGCGCAGCTCGGCCAGCTCGTCGTTGACCAGGGTGCGGTCGTGGGCGAACAGATCGAGCAGCCTGCGCATGTTGGCCAGCGACGGCGTGTAGCCCCAGGCTGTTTCCAGTCCTGCGGTGATGGGGAAAGACACACCGACGCTGCCCATCAGCACCAGCCGGCGCACACGCTCGGGGTGACGGATGGCCAGTGCCAGTGCCAGCCCGCCGCCGAACGAGTTGCCGACGATGTCGGCCTGCTGGATGCCGAGGGCGTCGAGCACGCCGATGGCATGCTCGACCCAGCGCGCCTGGCTGTACTTGCCATCGGCCGGACGTTCGCTGTAGCCGAAGCCGAGCATGTCCGGGGCGATCACCCGGCGCGTCTGCGCCAGCTGCGGAATGATCCCGCGCCAGTTGGCCCAGGCGGTGACGCCGGGGCCGGAGCCGTGGATCAGCAGAGCCGGGAAGCCTTCGCCCTGATCATGCAGGTTGGTGCGGTAGCCGGCGGCGAGGATTTCGCGACCGATTTCAGGGCTTTGCTGCGGTGCGTTCATGACCAGGTCCTCAAAGTTTCACACAGATGTTTTTCAGCTCGGTGTAGAACTCCAGCGAGTGCACACCCCCTTCGCGCCCGATGCCCGACTGCTTGCTGCCGCCGAAGGCGGTGCGCAGGTCGCGCAGGAACCAGCTGTTGACCCAGACGATGCCGGCCTCAATCTGCCCGGCGACGCGGTGGGCGCGCGAAGCGTTCTCGGTCCAGATCGCCGAGGCCAGGCCGTAAGGCAGGCTGTTGGCCAGTTCAATGGCTTCCTCCTCGCTGTCGAACGGGCGGATATGGCAGCAGGGGCCGAAGATTTCCTCGGTGACCACCGCCGAATCGTCGGCCAGGCCGGTCCAGATAGTCGGCTGCACCCAGGCGCCGCCGGCCAGGTGCGCCGGCATCTCCGGCACGCCGCCGCCGGTGACAACGGTGGCGCCGTCGTCGACTGCCTGCTGGTAGTAACTGAGGACTTTTTCACGGTGCTTATGGCTGATCAGCGGGCCGAAATTGGCCTCTGGATCGTTCGGTTCGCCGATCTTCAACGCTTCGGCGCCGGCCTTCAGGCGGGCGACGAACGCGTCGAAGATCGGCCGCTCGACATACACCCGCTCGGTGCCCAGGCAGACCTGGCCGCAGTTGGCGAAGGCCGAGCGCAGGGTGCCCTCGATGGCCTTGTCCATATCGCAGTCGGCGAAGACGATGCCGGCGTTCTTGCCGCCCAGCTCCAGCGACACCTGGCGCACGCCCTTGGCCGCGGCGCGCATGATGGTTTCGCCGGTGCCGGTCTCGCCGGTGAAGGTGTAGGCGTCGACGTCCGGGTGCTCGGTGAGGAAGGCCCCGGCCGAATCGCCGCCGAAACCGTGCACCACGTTGTACACGCCGGCCGGCACACCGGCGGCCTGCATCACCTCGCCGAGCAGGGTGGCGGTCAGCGGGGTTTCCTCGGATGGTTTGACCACCACGCAGTTGCCGCAGGCCAGGGCCGGGCCGACTTTCCAGGTCATCAGCAGCAGCGGCAGGTTCCACGGGCTGATCACCCCGATCACCCCCTTGGGCCGGCGCACGCCGTAGTTGAGTGCACCGGCGCCGTCCGGGGTGGCCATCTCGAAGGCTTCATTGGCAACATTCTTGAGCAGGTCGGCGAACACCTTGAAATTGGCCGCGCCGCGCGGAATGTCGATGTGGCTGGCCAGCGACTTCGGCTTGCCGGTGTCCAGGCATTCGGCCTCGAGAAACTCGCCGAAGCGCGCCGTGATGCCATCGGCCACGCGATGCAGAATCTCAGCGCGCTCGGCCACCGTCATCTTCCCCCAGGGTCCCTTCAGCGCAGCGCGTGCCGCCCTGACCGCGGCGTCGACCTCGGCGCGGCCGGCCTCGTGGACGCGGCCGATCACCTGGCCGTTGGCCGGGCTGACATTGTCGAACAGCTTGCCGCTGGCCGAACCGACGAAGGCACCGCTAATGAAATGCTTGATTTCTTTCATCTGCACAATCTCTGCAATAAGTCGTACCGGACCATCAGGTCAGCACGGTCATGAATCGTTCGTTGAGAATGCGGTCGTGGTAAAAGATCGCCTTGCCCAGCTGGTCGGTGGTCCAGGTCACCGGTTTGTGGTCCGGGTAGTTGTAATCTCCCCCGCAGAACACTTCGTTGCGGTTACCGGACGGGTCGAAGAAGTAGATGGTCTTGCCGTGAGTGAGGCCGTGGCGGGTTGGGCCGATATCGATAGATGTGTCGGTCATGGAGATCAGGTCGGCGGCGCGAAGCAAGTCTTCCCAGGTTTCGAGGTGGAAGGACACATGATGGAGGCGGCCTTTTTCCGGATGGTGAATGAAGGCCACGTCGTGGGCCTTGGTCGACAGACTGAGAAACTGGGCGACGCGCGTGCCATTTTCGTCCAGCACCTGTTCGGCCAGATAGAAACCGAGCACCTTGGTGAACAGGTCATAGGTCGCCGGCAATTCGTCGCCATACATGAGGGCGTGGTCGAAACGCACAGCCGCCATACCTTTCAGATCGCGCGGCCATGCCTCGGGATTGACGTCATTCAAACCCCACTTTCCAGTATATTCCTTGTCTGCATACAACTCGAAGTGATGCCCGGAGGGGGCCTGGAAGCGCACGCGCCGGCCACAACTGTTCAGTTCACCTGCGGGTAGCTGCTCAACGGCACAGCCATATGCCATCAGATCCCGCTCCAGTTGCCGGAGAGCATCCTCATCCACAACCTTGAAACCCATAAAATCCATGCCCGGCTCGTCAGCCTCGCGTAGCACCAGGGAAAACTTATCCACTTCGGTCCAAGCCTTCAGATAGACACGGCCCTGGTCGTCACGGTCCATCTCGATCAGGCCCAGCAACTCGACGTAGTGTTCCAGGGCCTTGCTCATGTCCAGTACACGCAGCTGCACATGGCCCGGTCGCATTACACCTTTGTTCATGACGTCACCTCTTCATAGTTCATGTTGTCAGGTTTGTTTCCGCCAACGTGGCGAAAGTACTCGATGGTCAAGTCGGTTTGCGGAAACACTTGACAGGCCAGGGCCAGGCCTTCGGCGGCGGCCTTGGCCGGCACGTGACCGCGGCTCATGCGTCCGCTCCGGTAGGCTCCGCTGAGCACCCGCACTCTACAAAGGCCGCAACCGCCACCGCGACAGCCCACCGGTATGCAGCGCTTGCCCTGGGCTTCCATGGCGCGCAGTACCGACTGGCCCTCCGCACAGCGGAATGACTGGCCGCTTAGCACTTCGAACACCTCGTAGCCGGCACTGTTCATATTCATCCCAGATACACTAAACATGACGGAAGTATCCCCCAACAGCTCTGGGTGATGCCGCCATAACCCCGAAAATGAGCCTCAGGGGTCTTATGTACGTTGCTTCTTCGCATGTCGATTTCTCTTCTTAACCAGACATAAGGGTCAGCCGAGGTCTCCCCCTGCCACCGGAAGAGTTATACCGGTGATGTAGGAGGCGGCGTCAGAAGCAAGGAACAGAATTGCCTCGACCTGCTCGTCAATGCTTCCGTAGCGTTTCATAAGGCTGCTGTCGAGGGACTGGTCGACGATCTGCTGGTACCAGACCTTCTCCTGCTCACTCGGCTCGGCGCTATTGCGCGGAATCCGCCGTGGCGGCGCCTCGGTGCCACCCGGTGCGGTGGCGTTGACGCGGATGCCGCGCTCGGCGGTTTCAAAGGCCAGACAGGCGGTAAGGGCGTTAACGCCACCCTTCGCCGCGCCGTAAGGCACGCGATGGATCCCGCGCGTGGCAACGGAGGAAACATTTACGATGGCGCCACTGCCCTGCTCGATCATGGGCGCCAGCGCGGCGTGGCAGCACCATAGGGTAGGAAACAGTGAACGCCGCACTTCGGCCTCGATCTCGCGTTCCTGGTAATGCTCGAATGGCTTAGCCCAAATGGTGCCGCCAACGTTGTTGATCAGAATATCCAGACGACCGAAGCGCTCGAGCGCCGCCGCCATCACCCGTTGGCACTCGGCGAACTGCTCAAGGTCGGCGGTCAGGGTCAGCACCTCAGCGACTCCGACCAGTTCGTCGGCCAGCTCATGTATTAGCTCGGAACGGTCGACCAGCAGCAGCCGACCGCCTTCGGCCGCCATCCGTTCGGCCACGCGGCGACCGATGCCCTGGGCGGCGCCGGTGATAACGGCAACCTTGCCCTGGAAACGTTTGTTCATGAACCACCTCGGTTGTGTAGCCCGGATGCAATTTGGGAAAGTTCGCAGAGAACCTGGGCCCTACTGCCCGAATAAAACAGGCCCGCTCACCTAGTAAGCGGACCAAAGGAGCCTCTAGGCGCTGGCGGCGAACTTCTCATAATAGAAATTGGCCGGCTGGATGCCCTGTGCCCGGATGTACTGACTGACCGCCTCGACCATCGGTGGCGGACCGCAAAGGTAGATATCTACCTCACCGCCGTTGAGGTGTTTGGGCTCGATGTACTGGGTCACATAGCCCTTTTGCGGATAGGCGCTGTCTGGGCTGGCGACGCAGGCGCTGTAGCTGAAGTTGGGAATGCGCGCGGCGAATGCCTCTAGCTTGTCCATTTCAACCAGGTCGTGGTCATGGGTGACGCCGTAGATCAGATGGAGCGGGTGCTCGCCGCCCTGCTCGGCGATCTTCTCCAGCATCGCGGTGAACGGCGCTAGGCCGGTACCGCCCGCCAGCAACAGCAGCGGCCGCTTGATCTCGCGCAGATAGAACGCGCCCAGCGGTCCAGCCAGACTGACGCTATCGCCGACCTTGGCGAGGCTGGTCAGGAAGCTGCTCATCAGCCCGCCCGGCACGTTGCGGATCAGGAAGCTGACCTCGCCATCCTTTTGCAGCGAGCTGAAGGAATAGGCGCGGGTCTGGTCGCTGCCCGGCACTTGCAGATTGACGTACTGGCCTGGCAGGAACGCCAACTGGTTCAGCGATGCGCTTTTGATAGACAGCGCGATGGTGCTCTCGGACAGCTGACGCACGTTGCTGATCGCTGCCTGATAGCCGGCCTGCTGGGTCTTGCAGACGTCCGATGCGGCCGGAACGCGAATCACGCAGTCGCTTTCGGCGCGCATCTGGCAGGTCAGCACGTAGCCCTGCTCGGCTTCGGCTTCGCTAAGTGCATCCTCGATATACTCCTCGCCGAGGCTGTAGCGGCCGCTCTCAGCGAAGCATTTGCAGGCGCCGCATGCACCGTCTCGGCAGTCCAGGGGTAAATTGATGCCTTGGCGGTAGGCTGCATCAGCAACAGTCTCGCCAGTATTAGCATCGATGAAACGAGTGACGCCGTCTTCGAAGTTCAGTGCAACCTTGTGTGTCATGGCGGCACCTCAGACGTGGTATACATCGATAACTTGGCGGATGTAGTCGTTCTTCAGCACGACCTTCTTGGCCGTAATCAGCGGGGTCTCGCCGCATGTGTCGAGAGTGCAGAAATTGGTGCCAAAGAAGTGGTCCACCGTCTTGTACCGATAATTCATGGTGTGCCAGTTGTAGCGCAGCTTACAGACGCCATCGGACTGCTCGAGCAACTCCAAATTGCTGATGTTGTGGCTGGTTCGGGTGTCCGGAATGGTGGCACTGGAACGCTCGGTCTTGATGCGGAACACCCGATCCTCTAGGCCACTGCGATTGCCGTACCAAATCAGCGAGATCTGGCTCTGCGGGTCTTCGGTCAATTGGTCGCGGTCGTCCCAGGCCGGCATCCAGAAAGTGGCGTCCGGCGCGTACATTTCCAGCCAGCTTTCCCACTGCTTGTCGTCGAGGTAGCGTGCTTCGCGGTAAAGGAAATCGCGCACGGCTTCGTAGGAGATAGTCATTTACACGCCCTCCGCATGGATCAGCCGATCCTGTTCTGCCTTGACGGCCTTGATCATCTGCTGTTGCCAGTACTTGTGCTGCATGACGAACAGGCCTTCGTCTTCCGAGCGGACACCGCTCAGCTTCGGATGCAGATCGATCTCCTTCGCGCCCTCGTCCGGCCCCTCGATCCAGTGTTTGGCGCCACGGGACATGTCGTTCATCCCCCCGCCGGCGAAGCCCTCCTGGCAGGCGCGGAATTCCTCCAGGTCGTCCGGGGTGGCCATGCCGCTGACATTGAAGAAGTCCTCGTACTGACGGACACGGCGGGCACGCGCCTCGGCGCTTTCGCCTTTGGGCGCGATGCAGTAGATGGTGATTTCGGTTCTATCCACCGACAGCGGACGGGTGATACGCAACTGCGAGCCGAACTGGTCCATCAGGTAGAGGTTCGGGTAGAGGCAGAGGTTGCGGGAGACGCCGATCATCCAGTCGGCACGGGCTTCACCAAACTCGCTGGCTAAGCGATCTCGCTCGGCGAACAGCGGGCGGTTTTTCGGGTCACCCCAGCGTGCCCAGACCATCTGGTGGCCGTTTTCAAAGGAGTAGAAACCGCCGCCATCCCCGCCCCAGCTACTGGCGCTCATGGCGCGAATATCATCGCCCGCTTCTCTCAGCTTGCGCTGCTGCTGGGTGGCGGCGTAGTTCCAGTGAACAGTACTGACGTGGTAGCCGTCGGCACCGTTCTCGACCTGCACTTTCCAGTTGCCTTCGTAAACATAGGTACTGGAACCGCGCAGCACTTCCAGACCTTCGGGCGACTGGTCGACGACCATGTCGATGACCTTCCTCGACTCGCCGAGGAACTCTTCCAACGGGGCGACGTCCTCGCGCAGGCTGCCGAATAGAAATCCGCGGTAGGAAGCAAAGCGCGCAACTTTCTTCAGGTCGTGCGAGCCGTCACAGTCGAAGCTGTCCGGATAGCCGGCACCCTTGGGGTCTTTGACCTTGAGCAGCTTGCCCGAATTGCTGAAGGTCCAGCCGTGGAACGAGCAGGTGTGGGTGGCCTTGTTTCCACTCCTAAAGCGACAGAGCGTGGCGCCGCGGTGACTGCAGGCATTGACGAAGGCATTCAGCTCACCATCTTTGTTGCGTGTGATGAATATCGGCTGCCGGCCCATCTGCGTGGTGTAATAGTCGTTCTTCTCGGGAATCTGGCTCTCGTGGGCGAGATAAATCCAGTTGCCCTCAAAGATGTGTTTCATCTCTAAATCGAACAGCCGAGGGTCGGTGAACATCTCGCGCTTGCAGCGGTAGATGCCCTCGTTCTCATCTTCTTCAACGAGACTATCTATATAGTCGAGCCCCAGGTGCATTGTCATGGTCATGACTCCATTATTATTGTTTCTGTTGCATAAAGCCTAAGGGGTAGGCCTTTCTAGAGATAGCCATTTTTTGCACTCCTGTATCCGCTTCTTGCAAGGCTGGACTTATCCCTATCAAACCGGACACTGCAGCCCGTTAAGGAACTGCTGATCAAAATTAACGTGTCGCACCTACAGATACTTCTTGAACGTCGCCGCAGCGATGCACACCGCCACGCCGAGCAGTGCGGCGCTGGGCAGCAGGATCAGCAGCGGGTTCACGCTGACCGGCAGTGCCAGGTAAGTCACCCACGGCAGTACGGCCAGCGGGATCAGGCTGGCCCTGGCGCGGTGATAGATGAACCCCGACTCGCGTCCCGCGCCGAAGCGGCGGATGTCCCGGCGCACCAGGCCGTCCACGAGGCCGACGAAGGCGGCCATCAGGAACAGCGGCAGGGTCAGGCACAGCACCAGCAGCCGCACGAGGAAGACCAGCGTCGTGTAGGCCGCCGCGATCAGGTAGCTCTCCACGTTCACGTAGACTAGGCCGATGTAGTAGCGGAAATCCTTGGTCGGGCGGTGGCTGCCGGCGCTGGCCTGCGCGGAGGCGTCGCGTATCCAGTCCAGCAGGCCGCTTTTCACGAACAGCCAGTCGTAGCCCTGTTCGACCAGCCGGTACGCGGTGCGCCCCGGCTCCTGCACCAGCGCGCTGCGCGTGAAATGCGTGGAGAGCTGATCGAGCTCGTAGTGCAGCATGCCGTGCGCGTGGCGCCAGCCCTGATCGGGCCAGAAGAAGTGCATGCCGACGCATTCGATCAGGATGCACAGCAGCAGCGCGCCGCACAGCACGCCGAAGAAGCGGAACGGCAGCGTGACCAGGCCGGCGATCAGCCCCTGCTGTCGTTGCTGCTGGCGCTGTGCCGCGACGGCCGGATCGCTCATGCTTCGGCCTCTTCAGCGGCGACCATCTGCCTGAAGTCGTCCAGCAGGTCGTCGGGCAGCGCCTCGTCCTGCAGGCCGGGGATGCCCTGGTTCTCCCACCAGTCGCCTGCCTCGACGTAGTGCTGTCGCATGTAGCCGGCCAGCTCCTGCAGATCCTTCGGCATGGCTTCGTCGGGGTCGGGTGCCGGCAGCGGCATGCGGACTTTCCAGAGGTTGCCGCCCTCGGTCAGCGCGAAGCACTGCCCCTTGGTCAGCGCCACCACATGCGCCGGCTCGATCAACGGCACGCTGTTGCTGCTGATGCGGTCCTGGGTGTTGGACGTGAACGCGGTATTGCCGTGCGGGTCGGAGCTGTCGGTGGCGCCGCTCATCAGTGCCGTGGCGTACACCTCGACCTTGGGCAGTTGTCGCGTCAGCAGTTCGGCGGTGGCGGTCTCGCGCACGCGCAGCATGAACAGATTGTTGAAGTTGCCGACCACCTGGCCGGCCTTGGCACGATTGCCGATGCGCGCCTCGATGTCGCTCAAGGTCTGCGTGTAGGCCGTCACCTGCACGCCGGCACCGCCGCCCTTGTTGACCATCGGGATGAACTCGTCGCCCATGAGTTCATTGAATTCGTCGGCGTGGACGTTGATCGGGATCCTGGCGACTGCCGCTACGCCCGGCAGCCCGTCGTCGATGCCGAACTTGTAGATGTGGCCGGCGACCGAGACCAGATCGCCGAACATCGAGTTGCCCACCGCCGCCGCGACTTCGGCGTCGGACAGCGCATCCAACCCCACGTAGACCACCGCGCGTTTGCGGATGACCTGCATCCAGTCGAAGATCGGCCGCGGGTCGGACAGGTCGGAATAGTTCGGTGCGAGCAGTTGCGCGATCTTGCCGGTGGTGAGCTTCTCCAGCAGCGGCAGCAGCGAAGCGACGATCTTGTCGAAGTACGTCCGGTCGTAGCGCACGGCGCTGCGCAGGCCGTCGAGCACCGGGTCATAGACGCGCACCTGGGACAGGTACTGTTCGAGGGCCACCACGCGCTTCTCGCGCCCGATCATGTTGCGCGGGATGTTCTTGTCGTTCAGCTTCGCTTCGAGCTGGACGATGACCTCCCAGGCCTTCGGCTCGTTCCTGGCGAAATAGTGCTGGGCGTACTCGATGAACAGCGCGTCGATGTTGATGACGTGGCGCTGGATCAGCAGGTAGTCCGGCCGCTGCCCCAGCTCGACCAGGGCGCGGGCAATGATGTTGACGAAGCGCCAGGCGAATTCGCGGAACGCGGCGCTGTTGCCTTCGCCCGAGAGCTGTCCGGCGATGCGCGTGGCCACCTCGGAGATCCGCCCGAACCGGCCGACGGCGTTGTAGCGCGCCGAGATGTCGGGCCAGCCCAGATGGAAGACGTAGAACTCGCCTTCGCGCCCGGCGCGCCTGGCCTCGACGTACATGCGCTTGAGCAGGTCGGCATCGCCCTTGGGGTCGAAGACGATCACCGCCTCGTGCTCGCCGCGGACCTTGCGGCGGATGTCCTGGGTGATGAACAGCTCGGCCAGCCGCGTCTTGCCCACGCGCGTGGTGCCCAGCACCAGGGTGTGGCCGACGCGCTCGCCCAGCGGCAGGGTGACGTCGACCTCGTTCGGCTCGATGCCATGCAGGCGCGGCAGTCCGCCGAGCGGCGGCAGCGGCCGCGCCGGGTTGAGCGGGCTGTCCCAGGCCAGCGCTCGCGCCAGCTTCGAGACGGGAAACGGCGCGAACTCAAGCCGCTCCTCCAGCCGCCGGGCGGCGCGGTAGATCGCCGTCGGCTCGACATAGCGGCGGAACTCCGGCCGGTAGGTCTGCATCAGCCGGTGCGTGTGCCGCTGCTCCCAGCGAAAGCCACGGCCGACGAACAGCCGTTGCTGACTCACGGGCACGTCGCGGCTGGTCATCACGTAGCGCGGCAGGCGGCGGATGTTGCGGCGATAGCGCAGGATCGCCCAGGCATCGCGCAGGCGAATCGCGCCGAAGCTCAGGAAGGCCAGCGCCGAGCCCAGGCCGAGCAGCGGGTTCAGCGCGAGCGACCACGGTGCCACCAGGCACAGAATCGCGGCGCCGGTGCAAACCGCCACGGTATAAAGCTCCACCGCTGGCCGCAGCAGAACCTCGACCGCATGCGGCTGGGCCATTTGCGCACCTACTGCTCGATGCCGGTGGACGTGATGAGCACCGGGTAGTGGCGCAGGTCCAGGCGCTGGGCCAGGTCGTCGCCGGAGGCCGGCGCGAGGGTCAGGCCGGGCGCCAGGTGGCGCAGCTCGACCAGCGCCGCCATCGACTCCACGTTGACCACCAGGCCCACGGCGCCCAGCTCTCGCAGCGCAGCGCGGCGTGGCGTGGCGCTGCCGCAGCCAGGCGCGCGAGCGTGCGTCGTCGCCGACCAGGAACAGCGGCGTCAGGCCCGGCGCGCGGATCACGCGGTGCGGCACGTCACCCGGCGACAGGTTCGCCGAGCGCACTGGCAGCATCGCGGCCTCGGCCGAGTTGCCCACGCGCGGGCGTGGCAGCGGGGCTGGCCGCGCGGTGTCGTCCGGCTGGGGATTCAGCGGCCGGTAGTACGGCAGCGCGGAGTCGCCGCCGCGGTCTTCGACGACGATCAGAGGCGCGGAGGCGGTCTGGGCGAAGACGATGGTCGTGGACAGCAGTCCGATGGCGGCGATGAGGACGATGTGGTTCATGGCGTAGCGGCCTGGAGGGTTGGAACGGGAACGCTGGTGTCGAGCATGTGGGTCAGGTGCCGATGCACACTGCGCCGGTAGCGCGCCGCGGGTGCCCCGCCGGCGGGCCGGTGGTAGCGGCCGATGGCAAGAAGCCAGTCCTCGCCCGGCGTGTGCTGTTCGCGCAGGATTTCCGCAGCGATGGCGAGGTTGCGGTACGGGTCCAGCAGCTCGCAGGGCTGCGTGTAGCGATGCCTGTGATAGCCGAGATTGACCTGGCCGAGGCCGGCGTCGATGCGATGGGCCGGCGTGCGGGCGAGTGCCCGGCGCAGCCCCGCGCAGGCCGCGGTGATCAGCGCCTGGCTGCCGAGGTACTGCTGCGCGTTGCTGCGCCGCTCGCCGCTGACGCAGGGAATGCCGTAGGGATCGCTGATCCAGCCCAGGCCGGGCGTGGCAGTCGTCGTGCTGTTGGCACTGGCTTGCCCGCCGCGCTGGTCCTGGTTACCGTCCTCGGGCACGGTGCGGATGGTGCCGTCGTGGAACACGAAAGTGACCGAACGGATTTGCCCGCGCACGCACGAAAGCGTCCAGTCCCCAGAGGCCGTGCCGCTGACCACGGCGCCGGCCACGTCGGGGATGTCGATGCCGTTGGCCGTGAGGTTGTCCGGACCGATCAGCACCTTGAACGGGTACGGGTCGTTTACGGTTCCGTCGATCGGCACGCGCCCGATCAGCGCCGTCATGGCAATCGACCCCATGAGCGTCGAGTTCGACGGCACGGTGTAGACAGCCTGCGCGGATGCGCCCACCGCGCTGCTGCCGACGTCGGCGACGGATTCCACTGCGGCCGACAGGCTTTTCTGGGCCGGCACGAAGCTCTGGGGAAAGCTCGGCTCCTTGCTGCCGTTTGTGGCGTCGACCTTGGCATCGTCGGGCTCGACCCACTGCGTGCCACTGGTGCCGCGGTCGAGGCGCTGCCCGTCGCCCTCTTCCAGCCCCAGGCCGACGGGCAGGTCGGACGGGCCACCCTTGCCGGCAAGGCCGTCCAGTTGCCGCTGCAAGTCCTGCAGTAGCCCCTGGGTCTGCTGCCTGTCGCTGGCCACCTGGGTGCGCTCTTGCTCCAGGCGGTTGCGCTCGCCTTCCAGCGCGCTCTGGATGCGCTGGTCGATCGCGCTTTCCCGCGCCCGCAGACGCTCGTTCTCGGCCTTGTGCTGCCTGTTGTCGCCGAGCGCGCTCTGCAGCTCGGTGCGCAGCTGCTTGACCTGGGCCACCAGCGTGGCGACGGTATCGCGCGGCGTGTCGCCGGCGATGCCCAGGGCCTTCATCTCCTCGGGCGTGAGCGTACCGGCCGCGCCCTTGGGGGCGGGCTGGCCGCCCGGGGCGCCGGAGAACAGTTTGATTCCGACGAACACCAGTAGCAGCGCCATCGGGATCAGCAGCCACTTGAGCAGCGGATTACTCTTCAATCGCGCGCTCCTCCAGTCGAGCCGGCCGCGGCGGCCGGCGGCAGGTTCACGGTGGCGTCGATCGGGCTCAGCGCCGGCAGCAGGGACTCGGCCAGGCCGTGGCGGCGCGTGACCAGGTAGAGCACCGTGGTGTCGGACGGGGTGCCGGCCGGCCCCAGGTTCGGATGCTGGAAGGTCGCCGCCACGAAGTTCCCCTGCAGGGCGCGCGGGTCGAGGTCGAGCCAGCGCGCGGCCGTGTTGGTCAGTCGCACGGCCGTCACCCATTGGTCTTCCAGGCGCCACGCGGCCAGCGCCCGCGCGTGCACCGGCAGCGTCGGCAGCAAGGTGTCCAGCGCGAGGTCGCGGCGCAGGTTCACGCGCCCGATGCCGGCGACCGGCTCGACGGTGCGCAGCGGCGCGTACAGGTTCTGTGCGGCATGACGCGTCAGCACGACCGGCACCGGCGTTTCGCGCCGGGGAACGGATTCGTCTGCGGGCCCATCGGCCCGCTCGTCCGCACCGCTTGCTGCACTGCCGCCGTAGCGCTTCGCGGGGGCTTCCGCTGCCACGATGCGCACCGGCTCCAGTGGCGCCTGGCCGTCCTGCGCTAGTTCGGCGGCGATGTCGAGGAGAATGAACGCGCCGGACTCCACGTCCTGCAACTGCAGTCGCGTCGGCGGCAGCGGCTCGCTGGCCCGCAGGTAGATCGCGCCGCCCGCGCTCTGCACCCGCAGGTGCGCGGCCGCGCTGTCCGGTACGCCGACACGCACGTTGCGGTCGATGAAGATCACCCGCTCCTGGCCGACCACCAGCGGCACCGCCAGCGGCAGGCGTTCCCAGCGCAGGATTTCCACGGCCTGGCTGGCCGGCACGAAACCGAGGATCAGCAGGACGCCGGCCAGGGCCGACGAGGCGACGGATTTCATGGGGAGCCTCCCTGCAGGCGGCCGGATGCGTTGGCGGGCGCACCGGCCCGGGTCGGCGTCGGCGGCGGTTCGATGCGCTGGGGTGCGCCGGCGTAGCAGTCCAGCGCCAGGCCAAAGGGGTTGCGCTCGGGATCGATGTCCAGCCGGACGACCTTAATGGGGTAGCGCACCAGGGCGCGCTTGACCTGCTCGGAGCCGTAGTATTCGTCCGCGCTCACGTCCAGCGTGACGATCCAATCGCGGCCGGAAACCACCTTGACGCGCGTGGCCGGATCGTCGCCGTAGCCGCGGCCGGGAATCTCGTAGATGCCGCGCACGCGCCGACGCAGCTCGCCACTGGCGCGCCGGTATTCGTAGTCCTGCTGCAGGAAGGCCCGGCAGCTCGGTGTCAGGTAGGCCGACAGCGCGCGCAGGTTGCGTGGATAGTCTTCTTCGCCGTTCGTGGGCCAGCGCTGCACCTGCTGCCAGATGTAGAACGAGAAGGCATACACGCTCTCGGGCGGCACGTCCCACCACTTGCGCGTGCTGCCCGAGCGCAGGTCCGGCGGCACATGGATGGTCAGACTCTTCGGCGCACTCCACCAACCGAAGCCGAGCAGCAGCGCCACCGCGAACAGCGCGCCGGCGCCCAAGCGCAGCGTCTTCACGTGCGCCTGCAGATGCGCAACCTCGTTCTTGAAACGACTCATGGCGCACCTCGATCGGCATTGCGCCGGGTCGTCCAGTAGCCCGAGCGGGTGACGAGGCGCTGGCCGCCCAGGAGCGCTGCCAGCGCCGGATTCCGCAAGGCCAGCCGCCACTGGAGCTGCCGGTACAGCCAGGTGTCGGGCCGACCGCGCTTCTGCGCGCGCAGGAAGCCGCCGCCGACGAAAACGCCCAGCGCGATGCCGGCGACGATCAGCGTGGGCACCATGGCGATGCTGTGCGTGAGCCAGGCCAGCGGCAGGCCGAGCGCGAACCCGGCTGCGGCAGACAGGCCGGCGCAGATCCACAACTCATCGGCGGTCAGCCCGCGCACGACCACCGGCTGGCGGTTCAGCCGGTGCGGCAGGAAGGTCACCAGCGTGTCGCGCGGGGTCTCCGAAGGATCGGCCATCGCTTGCCGCCCTTACAGCACGCCGGTGGCTTTGGTGAGCAGCCAGATGCCGACCACCAACAGGATCGCGCCCACGGCGACCGTCAGGCCGAACTGGCCCCAGGTGGCGCGGCCGGTGTGGATCTCCGAGTAGCGTGTGTAGGCGTGATAGCAGACACCGATGAACATCGAGGCGACCACGAGCAGCGCGATCAGCAGCACGATGTCGTAGCCGTAGTTCTGCAGGGTCTGCAGGATGCCGCTGCCCTGGCCGCGCGATGGGTCTTCCATGGTCGG
The DNA here is from genome assembly GCF_052044625.1 of Pseudomonas sp. 22515. Taxonomy (NCBI): domain Bacteria; kingdom Pseudomonadati; phylum Pseudomonadota; class Gammaproteobacteria; order Pseudomonadales; family Pseudomonadaceae; genus Pseudomonas; species Pseudomonas sp. 22515. The sequence goes on along the minus strand of NZ_JBQENN010000040.1, from coordinate 13,702 downwards.
CAGGCCCTGCGCGAAGGCCGACAGCGGCAGGCCCGCGAGCGCCAGCGGCAGCAGCGGTGCGGCGATACGGGACGGAATGCGATGGGATGTCGGTGGCGTGCTCATGGCGTATGGCCCTTCGTGGCGGTCAGGACAGGAGGAAGAAGGCCAGCACCAGGTACATCGCCACGAAGCGCACGACGACGGCGAGGAACTGACGTTCGGTGATGCGATGCTCGGCCCAGCCGACATAGGCGGTGCGCACGGCCCACACGCCCCACAGCAGCAACACGGCGAACACGAAGCCCAGCACCACGGCGGAGACGGCCGAAGGCGCAAAGCCGCCGTTGGCCTGGAAGGCGGCGACCTGATCGGCAGAGGGCGTCATGGCGACGGCTCCTCGTCGTCGGCGCGCTCACGGCGGACGTAATCGCCGGCCAGCGGGACGGGATCGCGCGGCTGGGCGCGCTGGGGCACGAGGTAGTCCTGCACGCCGGTACGCACGCGCGTCAGGTCGGCACGCAGCCGGGCGTAGTCGAAGTGGTAGCGGGCGCGCGCCTGCGGCGTGGTACTGGCGGCGTGCTCGGCCAGGCGGTCGATCAGGTCGAGTTGGCGGGCGAGCGCGGCCAGTTGCTCGTGTTCAGCGGCAGCATCGCCGGCCGATGCGGGCGATGCGCCGGCCAGCGCGATGATCAGCGCCAAGGCCAAGGCCGGCACACGGCGGCAAGGGGGCAGCGGGTTGCCAAGGGGTATCATCACGCCGTTCCGCAGTCGTCTGGATGGTGAGATGCTGCGGTGGTCGGCTGGAATCTGCCGCAAACAATCGGAACGGGCTGCGAACCGGATTCACGTGATCTACTTCGTAGAGTGCCAAGCTAGCGCTTGCCGTGTCCGGCGTGCCCTGCGCCGGAGCAGCCAATCCACGACCGGGGCGAGCGCCGTTGGCAGCACCTGCACTTCTTCCAGTTTCGCGTCTCATCGATGCCCACCGCCGTGGGTGGGGTGCACGCAGTGAACTTCAGCGCGGCGCGGCGGCCGTGTGTGGACGAGACTAACCCCCGTCGCGGCCAGCGCTCTACGTGACGTTGTTCCATAATACCGATGCGCGGCGCTTGCTGTTCGCCACGCCGGGCCGGGATGCCCAGACCTTTGCGACGTTCGCAGCCGATCTGCGTGCGTATGGTGGCGAGCCCGACGCGATCACCGACATTGGTATCGACTGCCCAGGGCCTTCCAGGCGGGCGCGGCCAAGCAGCATCCGCAGGCGCGCCTCGCCTTCGATCCATTTCATGTGGTGGCGCTGGCCAGTCGGGCGCTCGACCAGGTTCGGCGTGCGGAAGTGAAGCTCGCGCCGGAGCTAAAAGGCAGTCGTTGGGCGTTGCTCAAGCGCGCGGCGCACTGGTATCGCAAACAGATCGACAGCATGCATTGGCTGCAGCGCAGCGGCCTGAAGACAGCGCGTGCCTTGCGCCTGAAAGAGGCATTGCGCCAACGCTATCAAGCACGCCCCGCACCGGATGACGCCGCTAGCCTGCTCGACCGCTGGATCTCGTAGGCACGTCGCTGCCGGCAGCGGACGAATGGCTTCGCCTTCGCTCCTGATGCCCCTCTCGTGAACTCAAGTCCGACAGGCTACTAGGCAGCGGTGCTAAAGATCCTCTGAAGTAGCCATGCATTTCTGGCTGACTTCAGCCTCCGCTGATTTTAAAAGCGGCAAATCAATCAGCCGCCGCGAGCAACTCGCGGTAGCCATTCCCCTCACTACAGGCGCACCTCTCCTGCGTTCGTCAGTAAATGCGGGCGTGCCATCCACCGATTCGACAGCGCGAATAGTGTCACCAGTTGCGCCGTGCTATTCGCCAGACCCCTCCTGCCGTCTCGATGGCATACACAACTTAAACTTTTCTGCAGCGCTCTTGGTGGGCGCCACAGCTCCGGCGTAGAGGCTGAGCAGCAGGCTCACCTCGTTGCGGGCCATCGCGTCCTAGACAGTGGAGGCGCCGCGATCAGTCGATGAGAGGTGTGCGGCGAGCGCCGACTTGACCTTGCCCATGTACGCCTCGGCGCTGCCTCGCTTGCGGAGAGCGCCAGGATCTTCTCCGATGGCCAGTCGAACTTGCCGAGGTTGGTGACCAGGAAGAAGGCATGCACCAACAGGTCATCGGGGCGTTCCTGCACCACCAGCACCAGCACCACGCGCCGTGGCGTCGGCCAGGAACCAGCCTGGTACTCAAGGTCGTGGCACCACTCCCGAGGCTGCTCGGGTTGACGGCCCGGTGGCCGCTTCAGGTGCGGTGCCGCCAGCTTCTGCAGGCCGATGTGGCTGCGCAGCAGGCCACCCACCATGTCGCCCGTTTCGGCCAGCGAAGCCACCAGCGGTGAGTAAATCCGTGCGCTGTAAAGCCCATGAAACGCCGAGCCACCCTAGTGGCCGTGGACATCGATCGGCACGCCGTCGATGTCCAGCGTCAGCTGCTCGGGGCGTTGGCCATGCTTCAGCGAGGTCAGACGCCAGACCACCAACAGCAGCAGGTCTTCATGCACAGCATCGATGTTGTCATTTCGCCCCATGCAGGTCAGCAGCCGCGACAGCGTGGCTTGAGACAGCCGACCCTGAGCTAGGGGCTTACAGAGCACCGCTGTCGCTGGTGGTGCGCTGGCCGCTCAGCTCGACACGAACAGCGCCGTTTCAGGAGGGCGTCCAGGCGGAAAGCTTTCCCCCATAGCGGATGGCTGTCTTGGTTCATGTTCTTGGCGGAACACACTGAATTTCCGAGAGAATACCATCCGCTATCTTCGTTTTCAGGTCGGCCTCATGAATAAGCCGGGTTAATTCATGAGGTGCGCTTACTGGTCCCCCACCTGAGTCGGCTCTTTATACCCCCAAAAAAACTGATGCGCCCACGTCCACACTATCGGAACTGTTGTGCAGCTATAATCCGCGCCACCAAACAGACGGTGCAGGTGCAAGGCACCCTCGCGCCTTAATAGGCGGCCATAAATAGCACGACAACGCCCGCCAACGCCAAGCCGCCGTGCCCGATGATCGCCCACCAAGGCTTGGCGTTACGGAACAGCACCCCAAAAAACAACGCCCCTCCCAGAAAGGCTGCTACCAGCAGGCCCAGCGCCCAGAAAGCGGCCTGCGGAATCGAAGCATCGGGCCCGCCGCTAAACAACGCATAGACCAGCGTCACGAGTCCCGCGAAGGCGAGCCCACCGTGCGCCAACCTCAACCACGAAGGGTAACGCACCTTTATAGCCGTCAGCAGGGCTAAAAGCAACCCGCCCGAAGCAGCCGCTACCATCCACCAGAATATCCACTTCACAAGCTCCATCAGTTGCTCCTCAATTTGGTGTCTTTATAGAATGACGGCCGCCACTCGCCGCCCCCAATAATGTGGCATTGCTAGAATATAGCAACGACGAAAACCAGCGGTCTTCCAGTAAGCTCATTCCATCGATAGCACATTGACTTACTTGCTCGCTCAAAGACGGTCAAGAAGTATCGCTAACGAATACGCAAGTGCAACTTTCAGTCCGCCTCCTTGCTAATATTATGATCTTAAGCCAGCATCAAGACTTATCGCCACCAACCTGACCTGCAATGCACATCTCAGTAGCCACTCATGCCTACCAGGCTAGTTAACCAGATAGCTATTGAACCCGAAGATTGAGCCAACAAAGATAGCGGCTCAAATTGATTAGTTCGAACTTCAGAAGCTTACGATAAGCGTTTTAATCAGAATGAATAATTATAGGCCAGGACGAAATTATCTTGCGCTATGGACGATTTCACGGGCGATGAGGTGTTGTAAGCCGACCGGTTGGTCATACTTTCCTTGAAGGCGTGCGAGTAGGCAGCATCGAATCTGCCTGATTTGGATAACTGATAACTAAATCCTAAAGAGGCATGATCCTGTAGCACTGCTGGAATCAGCGCCAGCAGCCCTTCGTCATTGAATGGCTGCGTGGCATGACGGTATCCTGCTCGCAGGGTTAAACGCGGGGTTGCCGCATACGACGTGCCAATCGCCATGATCGTTTGATCCTTGGCATCCTGCGGCAGCTTTAAGTCAACATCGCCCATCCCACTGGCGAACCCCAATTTAATGTCCTTCAAAGCATCCTTCCAGAAAACGCGAGAAACATCAAAAGCGATCAACCATTTATCCGTGACCTGATGGCTGATACCCACATCAAGCTTGGCTGGCGTATTGAAGTCCAAAAACCGAACCTCGCCTTCGATAGGCACATTACCGGCAATACCGTCCACCGCTGTAACAGTCCCCTTCCCTTTCAAGTCGTTCATGTGACTTTTGAACATGTAGGAGACACCCACATTCGTTGTGGGGGCCACCTTGTACAATAACCCTAATCTGGCCGAATACCCCCACCCATCAACGCCACTCGACATCTCTTTGTTTTTGCTAACGCTCAAATGGACACCCCGTGGGTCGGGCAAGGTTCCAATCACCCCCATTAAGGAGCCGGACGCTCGCCCATCCCCCGCTAGACTCCCTAGCTGGTTCATTCCAAGTAAATAATCAAGATTCAAGCCAGTCCACTTGGCATCAAGTGAACCGCCAATGGCCAGGCGATCGTTAACTTTAAAGCTCGCAGCAAAAGGTATATCAAGGATAAACAAACGGCTAGCATTTTCAAGACCGGTGTCCGCCCCGGCAGCATAACCCTTTCCACCAACATCACCGCGCGACAAAAAACTGTCATTCCCATATTCCACCCCTACACCGGCTTGTGCAAACACGCCCGCACCGAAGGTCCAGTTGGAAACCTTGTGGATATAAGCAAACTGGGGGGCAACATAGGGTCCTCTGTTGTTCGAATGGTCACTCGACGACACATGTTCCCCGGTCTCCGGGTTAGTGGCGCCAATGTCTGTAGTGATAAGATCGAATCCGAGCAACAGTTCGCCGGCAGAATCAGATAAATCCATGGTCGCTGGGTTGACCATCATCGACGCGGGCCCGACATAATGCGCAACAGCCGTTCCACCCATGCTCCTAGAAATTGCTCCAAAGCCCTCCAAGAACAAACCATCCGTCGCTATCGCATGGCTTGATGCGATACCCAAGATCGCACCACTAATTACTTTATTGGGTAAATTTTTTATTTTCATATGCTTCACCGTTTATTAACGTTTTTATATGGGGAAAACAACATCGAACAACACATTCTCTACGCAACGTTGGAAAAGTTCCACACGGGCCGCGCATTTCTACCAGCACGCGTCAACCAATCCGGAGTACCGGCTTAAGCGTCACGCCTTTTTCCGAATCTTCGGCGGCTCGATTGATTTCATCAAAAGGATAAAACTTAATCAGCTTGTCAAACGGAAACTTCCCCTGGCGATAAAGCTCCACCAGCCTGGGAATGAAAATATCCGAGATCGACTGACCCTCAACGATTCCACGAAGCTTACGATTGAATAGCAGGAAGTTAATGTCAACGGGCACCGTGGCCCCCATAGGTGGCGCCCCTACAATACCGATCTCACCGCCTATAGCAGAGCTGAGGATCGCCTGCGTAAGCACGGCGGGCAAACCGCTAGTCTCCAATACATACGGAACACCGTCAGCGAATATCTCTTTGATCGCCTCAATGGGATCGTTAGCGGCCGGGTTAATAATGTGCGTCGCCCCAAGTTCACTGGCTAGTTCCAGCCGGTTTTCCTTAACGTCGACAGCGATGATGGTGGTACAACCTGCTACAACGGCAGCCATCACGGCCGAAAGACCAACTGCCCCAGCACCAAAAATTGCGATAGCAGAACCCGCTGGCGGATTAAGCGCATTCAGAACAGACCCTGCGCCAGTTTGAATGCCACAACCAAGAGGCCCAAGCAACTCAAGCGGTACGTCTTTTGTAACCTTCACAGTGTTACGTTCATAAGATAGCGCATATGTCGCAAAGGAGGACTGCCCAAAAAAGCTTGCTCCCACCTCTGCCCCTTGGTGATCGTGGATGGTGCACTCCCCGGTTACCGAGCGCCCCATAAAGTTAGGGCCAAATGAGTTTGCACAACTGGTAGGGTCTCCGGAAAGACAAGCATCACAACTCCCGCAGGTATAAAATGTCAAAACAACATGGTCGCCCGGCTGAACCTTTTTGACCGCGGACCCAACCCGCTCAACCACACCAGCCCCTTCATGCCCAAATACCATCGGTAGTGGAACCGGATAATGCTGATCGCGACAAACCAGATCCGTATGACACAGCCCGGTTGCAACCAATCTAACGAGAACCTGATCTTCAGCTGGCTCATTAAGAGCTACATGCTCAAGTAAGAACGGGCCATTTTTTTGGCGAACTATTGCTGCTTTGATTTCCATTTCCATCTCCCTCTTTATTTTAGACTAAAGTTATAAACCGATCTTTACCAACCTTTTGGACAACAACCTATTTATCTCACTGCCATCAATTTTTGGCCGCAAGACGATTCCAATCATTAACTCACCGATTAGCTCGAATACCGTAAGCTAGACTATGCATCGAACCACAGTTAAACTTGTAAGCTTCTGCTACTGCTAGCAAGGAGGTCTATTATAAAAACGGTCCGCAAACACTAATTCCCGCGCAACACCAAGTCGAACGAGCTCGGTCTCGGCAGCGTCCACCATAGGGGGCGGCCCGCAAAGGTATCCTTCATAAGGCTGCCCAGTGAGGTACTCCTTAAAATACTCGGTTACCATGCCACGTTTCCCTTTCCATGACGACGTAGAAGACTCTTCGGACAAAACTGGAATAAGCTCGAAGCGCCCACCCCAATCGAGTTGCAGCGCTTCTATTTCGTCGAGGCAATATAGGTCACGTTGTTGACGAGCTCCAAAGAACAACAACACATCACGCTCTCGCTGGGCCTGGGTCATGCTCTGCAAAACACATTTAATTGGAGCAAGCCCCGTTCCGCCGGCTACGCAGACCATCGTGGCATTGCTCTCATGGAGCCCGAACTGTCCATAAGGCGCTCGCAGGGTTAGTGTCGCTCCTGTACGATCGCCACCAAATAGCCAACCACTGAAAACTCCACCTGGGACAAGGCGAACATGGAAGCTCAGGGAGCCGTCAGGTTGGGGCGGAGCGGAAAAAGAATAACTCCTTACAGCAGAGCATTCTGCACATTCTACATCTGCATACTGGCCGGGGTAGAAGGCTATCTGCTTATCGGGCACTACTTCCATCTCGACTATATCGTGCGCCAGCCGTTTCTGCTTACTAATCAAGGCACTCGTTTCTATTGGAACTAACGCCTGCCCGAGCACTGTGTCTAGCTCTATCTCGAGATCTTCTTTTGGTATGCATTGACAACCCAAACGATAGCCGGACTGATACAGATCGCCACTCAGACCCATAGCAGAAGAGGTCAACTCATTGACCCTGCCAGATATCAGTTTATATTTACATGTCCCACAAGATCCGACTTTGCAATCATGCGGAAAGGCAATTCCTTGATGCAGAGCGCTTTCCAGAATGGTTTGCCCGCGTGGCACCTTAAACTGAAACCCCTGCCCTCTGACTGAAACGGTAGATTCCGGAGGCGGCACAAATAAACCAGAGATTTTCTTAAAAAACTCATTCATAAACCCATCGCTCAGTTAGACGCCCGTTAATTAGAAAAAACGGAAACTTTGTCCCATTTGGAACGTTTTTTTCAAAAAGAGACCGTAGAGTTCGTTCGCTCTTCGCTTATCTACGGTCTCAGTCGAAACGGTTTAGACTGCCTGTATTATCAAATGCTAGCCACCCGACCCAGTTCACTTTCACACCACAGTGGCCATCCCGCTTTTTTATTTGCAGCCATAGCCAGTTCGCGCTCACCTGGAGTTGCGTACCGCTGGTCCCAGTCTCTCAACTTTGGTTTTGCAATGAGAGCGAACCAAAGAGGCGGAATAAGCCCTAGAAGGAAACACACAAAGAGCGAAGGCATCTGCGGGGCTTCTTTTTCCGGACGCAACTCATAGAACCGTGTATAGCCGTCAATATGATGATTGATATGGTTAGTAATTTCGCAACCCAGCGGGCGCACAATTGTTCCCATATGATTCCACGCGTGGTGCAGGAGGATAGGCTGATCTAAATCGCGTACTAAACCATAGTGCTGAAAGTAATTAAAACCCTCGACTATCCCTTTCGCAATAATCATCGAAGCAATCGTAACCAACCCTAATGCTGGCCCGCCCAGATAAGAAACCAAGCCAGGCAGAGCGAGCAGAAGTGCGACATATTGATATGTTTTGTTGGACAAATTCCACGGTGACTGTCCTTTTCTACGTAAAGTTTCAGCCTCAATCTTTATCGCATCTTTGACGGAACCAACTGTCGCACTGATCACGAAACTGTAAATTGTCTGACCACGGTACGGAGTATCGCTATCGAGAGGCGTATCTAAGTAAAGGTGATGCGTGTTGACATGGGCAATGTCTCGGTTCGGATCACCATAAAACATAGCCAATAGCTGCGCCATTTTCCGAGGCAACCAGTGGCGACGATGCATCAACTCATGCGAAACCGGAAGAGTTGGCACACCACTAAGCCAAGCCAAAGAAAGAATGCACCCTGCCACTTGTAACGGCTCACTAAGTTCGATACGCCCGTTTTCAACTCCGAAGACAAGGAGCCCATATAGACCGATCATTAATGGTAACTGCAAATACTGGGTAAGGTCTGCGAAAAAGGGACTTACCTTTCTGGCCGAAAAATCCTTCGGTAAAATGACATCAAGCACCATCAGTGCAGGGAATGTTGCCGCCCCAAGCCAAACCCAATAGCCACCATAGTAAAATCCGATCAGCCCGCAAGCAGTAACAACAGGAATCAGGTAATAACGAAGCGTGTCCATATATCCTCCTACTTTATTATTGTCGACTCAAAATGGGTAATTAGCTGGCTTCTCAACCATACTAATCCATTGAGATTGAGTAAATTCTTCAATACTTGCAGGTCCGCCAAACCGGCCTCCGCTACCCGAGGCACCCATTCCTCCGAAGGGAACATGCGGCTCACAGTTAATTGGCTGGTCATTAATATGGACCATACCGGTATTTAGACGCTTTGCGATGTCTAGACCAGTCGCCAACGCCCTAGTATGGATAGATGCGGCCAACCCATACTCCGAACAGTTTGCCAATTCAATCGCCTCTTCAATACTGTCAAATACAGTGATCGGAGCCACCGGGCCGAAAATTTCAGATTTGAAAACCTCCATCTCCGGCTTCACATCCATGATTACGGTAGCTTGGTAGTAGCGATCTTGATACGTACCTCCCGCCAAAACCTGAGCACCGGCCCTTTGCGCAGATTCAACGAGCGCGTGGACGCGAACTACCTGTTTCTCATTGATAAGCGGGCCGAGATGCACTTGATCCGAGTTTGGATCCCCCACCACTAAGTTCTTGGCACGTAGCGCCAGTTTCTCTGCATATTGCTGAGCAACGTCCCTATGTACTAAATGACGTCCGGCGGCCATGCACACTTGGCCCTGATGCAAAAACGTACCCCAAGCAGCGCAGCTGACAGCCCCTTCTAAATCGGCGTCAGGCAACACGATGTGGACATTATTACCACCCAGTTCAAGCGCAACCTTTTTCAGCATTCTCCCGCATTTCTCTCCGATCAACCGGCCCACCTGTGTGGACCCGGTAAAAGAAATCATGTTAATTCCGGAGTTCGCAACCATTGACTCTCCTACGTCCGCTCCACCAGGAAGAACGTGAAGAACACCGTCCGGCATGCCAGCGTCGGAAAAGATTTCGGCAATGAGCGCCCCCCCGGTGACAGCAGTCTGAAGGTCGGGCTTTAAGATCACCGCATTACCCAACGCTAAGGCTGGTGCTACCGAACGCATTGCTAGAAACAACGGGAAATTCCAAGGTGCAATTACGCCGACCACGCCAACTGGAACGCGCTGACAAAGATTCATGCGCCCTGGAACTGCCGATGGAAACAATGTACCGTTAGGCAAAGAAGCTAGACCCGCAGCTTGATGCATTTGCTCATACGCAATTCCGGCCTCCCATAAGCCCTTCGGACGAATTGCGCCGCATTCCCGTACGTTCCAATCGGCGAATTCATACTCGCGCTCCTTTAGTTTTTCGGCAGCCTTGCGGACAATGGCGGCTCTTTCACTAAATGGTATTGCGGCCCATTCCTTTTGCGCTCTCTTAGCTGCGTTCACAGCAGCATCGACATCTTCGCCGTTAGCAACACCCGTAATGCCAAGAATGTCTCCATTGGACGGATCGACAACATTGGCAACACCTCCCCGCGCCTCTACCCAATTAGAACTAAACACCTTCCCGTACCAGATAGGCTGCTCTTTTGTTTCCCGCATAATTATGCCTCCTTAACTTCAAAGTTATAAATTAGATACATGAGCCATTGGGCTCAAACAGGATTTTCAAGGACTGACCATTTAGGGCCATTTCGAACGCATCCTCTGCCGCCGATAGTGGCAATCGATGCGATACGAGCGAAGACAAATCAACACGCCCTGTAACCAATAAGCTAGTTGAACGCTCCCATGTTTCATACAGACGCCTGCCATGCAGGCCACGTACAATAAGGCCTTTGAAAAGCCACTCCTCTAAGTTGAGCAAAATATCATGTGACGGGACGCCCATCAGTCGCAACTCACCACCATGGGTGATGGATTGAATAAGCTCCTTTAACGCCGCTGCTTGCCCAGAATAGTCAATTGCAACATCTACTCCCCTCTCACCGAGCAGCGAACGCACAGTCTTATAAACGCTCTCTTCAGTTGCATTAATGCATTCATCCGCCCCCATTTTGGCTGCTGCAGTGAGGCGCAGAGGATGAATGTCCGTTGCAATGACCTTGCTTGCTCCCAGTGCTTTGGCGGCTGCAATGTTCATAAGTCCGATCGGACCGCAACCAGAAACAAGAACATTCAATCCCGAAACCCCAGAACCCTCCAGACTTGCATGCACCGCAAGCCCGAACGGCTCCATCATTGCCGCCTGGAGCGGAGGAATTCCGCACGGCACCGGCCAACACACGCTTTCCGGAACCACAACGAAAGACGCGAAGCCTCCATCAAAGTCGACCCCCGGATACCGCGTCTTAGGACAAACATGCGCCCAACCGCGTCGACACGTGTAGCACGTTCCACAAGGGAGATGACTCTCCAGACTGACGCGCATCCCAGGCCTTAGACCTTTAACGTCAGATCCGACCTGTTCAATCACCCCGCTAACTTCATGACCCAAGATAGTGGGGAGTTTCATTCTTTTGGCGAACTCGCCCCATTTATAGATCAACAAGTCAGTACCACAGATACCGGCCGCTTCAACTTTCACCAGCACGTCAGTACTGTGGGCCTCTTTAGGGGCGGCCACATCATCGACAGATAGCCCTCCTGGCCCTGCTTTAGTTTTCCTTATCGCGAGCATTGAATCACCTATGTAGACGTCAAATGTTATAGGTAGCAAGGACGGCGATATCAAATCACTTAATGCATCACATGCAGCCAAGTTCTCGGCAACAAACGCACAGCTTCCGAGATCGACACGACTAGTTAGTAATGTCGCTGCAGCTGTGACTGCGGTAGATGACTAAGGCTCGAGCGAATGCGCGACAGGCTGGATATATCGTTGCAGACCTGGGCATATAGTCGGTTGAGGTTAGCGATGAGATTGAAGATTGATGCAGCCGCACCGTTGGACTGGCATCTATAACCCCTATCACGAGAGATGAAGCCGATAACTGCGACGAAAATGGTGCGCAAAGTCGCACGCACGCCAATGACCTTGGCCTCACCAAAATTGGTGGTCGGGCTAGCCTGCTTGGGCTCGCCCTCAGAAAGCACTAGGCCAGCGTCACAGACTCCAGGCGTAACGGCTACGGCTGGCCCGCTTTGAGGATATACATGGCGAAAGCAACCAATCTGAACAGAGTTGAGAAAATACAACATTGAAGGGTCACCACTATTTTTATTTTAAGTCTCGTATAGCTAGCAACCGCCATGCCATTGCTTATACCGATCCCCTTATTTCATCTAAATTATTGATTTTCTTTGTAAAAAAGAAAGGGGGGGTATGAGAGAAAATCTACAGCACGCTGGCTGTATTTGAGCAAATCATCAATCGCGCATAACCACCTGTCGATTTGATCAAGGCAGCGATAAAAAAGGTTCATCGCGCTTTCCCGGGGAAGACAGCCTTGACTTTCAGGAAGAAGTAGTCCGAGCCCCGGAAACCATAGGCCATGCGCTTGATCACCTTGATTCGGTTGTTCACGCCCTCCAGCAGGCTGGTATGCATGGGAAAACGGGCGCTGGCGAGGATGCCGCGGATATAGCGCCTGAGGTTTTTGGCGAAGCGCTAAGCCCCTGTCACGGGCATGCCGTAGCCAGGCCCGCCAGCGTTGCCAGCCTTCCCATACGCTCGGGGCGTAGCAGACTTCCTTCAGGGCACCTCGAAAAACCTCGGCCCCCTGCGATTGGTAAAATTGCGTTGTCCTGATTTCGTTCTCTGACACCAGCCATGAAGAAGCGCACTGCCATCAAGACGGACCTGTTCGCTGACGAACATCATCGGAAGAAGATCGACACGCTTGGAGATCCGCTGGCCCAGATCGAGTCGTACATCGATTTCGCGGCACTTGCGGCGGAAGTCGATCGGGTAGCGCCGCGCCCTGTCAGCCCTCAAGGCGGTCGCCCGCCGTATCCGACGGAGACGATGGTGCGGATTCTGGTGCTCAAGCGGCTGTACAACCTGTCGGATGAACAGATGGAGTACCAGTTGCTTGACCGGATGAGCTACAAGCGATTCTGCGGGTTGGCCAGCGCGGTCAATATTCCGGATCGAACGACCGTGTGGACGTTCGAGAACCGCATCGGCGACGCCGGCGCGAAGGTCCTGTTCGACGGTGTCACGGCCCAACTGCTCCGGCACGGATTCATCGCCCGCGGCGGCCAAATCGTCGATGCCACGCTGGTGCCTGCTCCCAAGCAACGTAACAGCCGTGAGGAGAACAAGCTGGTCAGGGAAGGCGCGATGCCGGCTAACTGGAAGCCAGCCAAACGGCGCCAGAAGGATACGGATGCCACCTGGACGCAGAAGCACGGCAAGAACCACTTCGGCTACAAGCTCTCGGTCAACGTGGACAAGAAGTACAAGATCATCCGCAAATTCGAGACTGATACGGCCAGCGTCCATGACAGCAAGCACTTCGATGCGCTCATCGACCGGAGCAACACGAGCCGCGATGTCTATGCGGACCGAGGCCACACCAGCGCAGACCGGGAGGGCTGGCTCAAGGATCACGGCTATCGTAATCAGATCCAGAGGAAGGGGTACCGCAACAAGCCCCTTTCCGAGTGTCAGCAACGGCGCAACCACCGCATCGCCAAGACGCGTGCCCGAGTGGAGCACGTGTTCGCGAGCATCGAGCAGATGGGCGGCAAGTTGATCCGTACCATCGGACAGGGGCGCGCGAACTTTGCGATGACGATGATGGCGGCCTGCTACAACTTGAAGCGGCTGGTGTACTTCCAGAAGGCGGGAATCAAGGCCTTCTGACGCCCGGAGTGGGCCGAATCGCCGCTGCAGAGGGCGATTCGGAAGAAAAACGGGGCGACACCGCCCAGAAAGCGGTGATTCGCCGCAGAAATCGAACCGAATTCGATCATGGCCATCATTTGGCGGTCGGATTCACTGAAAACCTCGCGTTATTCGAGGTGCCC
>NZ_JBQENN010000039.1:0-41147 GCF_052044625.1 Pseudomonas sp. 22515 | reverse complement strand
AGGACGGCGCAGCCTTCGAAGCTGGCGGTAATCCTGTGGGAGGACGGCGCAGACTTCGAAGCTGGTGGTAATCCTGTGGGAGGACGGCGCAGCCTTCGAAGCTGGTAGTAATCCTGTGGGAGGACGGCGCAGCCTTCGAAGCTGGCGGTAATCCTGTGGGAGGACGGCGCAGCCTTCGAAGCTGGCGGTAATCCTGTGGGAGCGGCCTTGTGTCGCGAAAGGGCCGCAACGCGGCCCCAGTGTTCAGTACAGGAGAAAGGTCACGTCAGCGGGTACAACGCTTCATCGAACTGCGCCAGGCGCGGGAACACCAGTGGCTGGTCGTCCGAGAGCTGCTCCAGACGCTGCCGGTATTGCTGCAGAAAGTCCTGCCGCGCAGCAGCACTGATGTAAGGCACATGCCAAGCCACGAACGGCGGCAGCACTTCGAACCCGACATAGGCCAGCGTGCCCCGCAGGATCGGCCGCAGCATGTCTTCCAGCGGCCCGTGAATCGCGCCATCGCCAAACATGTGCTCGCGCCCGCCCAGGGTCACGGTCACCAGCGCCCTCTTGCCGGCCAAGCCGCCCTGGTCGTAGAAGCGCTTGCCGCCATAGCACACCCCCGACACCAGCACACGGTCGATCCAGCCCTTGAGCATGGCCGGGCCCGAGAACCAGAAGATCGGGAAGTTCAACACCAGCAGATCGGCCCACAACAGCTTGTCCAGCTCCTGCTGGATATCTGCGGCAATGGCACCGCGCTTGACGCCCTGACGCTGCTCCAGCGCATACACGAGGTACTCGGGGTTCTCGCGCTGGGTAAAGTCATCGGCACTGGCCACCGGGTTCCAGCCCATGGCGTACAAGTCACTGACCTGCACCTGATGACCTTGGGCACGGAAGGTTTCCACAGCCTGGTCACGCAGGGCTGCCGTGAACGATTGCGGTTCGGGGTGAGCGTGGACGATCAGTACATTCACAAGCATTCTCCTCACACAAAACAGGTTATCTTGCCGCAGTGGTTCAGCACTGCACCGCTTTGACCTCGACGAACTCCGCCAGGCCCTCCTCGCCCCACTCACGGCCGTTGCCCGACTGCTTGTAGCCCCCGAACGGTGCCTGGTAGTTGAACGCGCCACCGTTGATGAAGCACTGCCCGGCCCGTATCTCCCGCGCCAGAGCCAGGCCCTGCTCGCGGCTGCCGGCCCACACTGCACTGGACAAGCCGAATGGCGAGTCATTGGCCAGGGCCAGCGCCTGGGCCTCGTCGGCGTAGGGGATCAGGCACAGCACCGGACCGAAGATTTCTTCCTGGGCAATGCGCATGCGGTTGTCGACGTCGGCGAACAACGTGGGCGCCACGTAGAAGCCGCGCTCGAAGCCGCCGTGATTACCACCGCACAACAAGCGCGCGCCCTCCTCCTGGCCCTGGCGAATGTAGTCGAGCACCGTGCGCCGCTGGCCTGCCGAACACATCGGCCCTAGGAAACTGGCGGGGTCACGCGGGTCGCCCATGACCAGTGCGCGGGTCTCGGCCTGGGCAATGTCCAGCGCCTCGGCATAGCGGCTGGCCGGCAGCAGCATGCGGGTCAGTGCCGTGCAGGTCTGCCCCGAGTTGATCATCACGTCCTGCACGCCATAGCGCACCGCAGCGTGCAGGTCGGCATCGGCGGTAATCAGCAACGGTGACTTGCCACCCAGTTCCAGGCACACCCGCTTCACCGTCGGCGCGGCCGCTTGTGCCACCCGCACCCCAGCACCGGTTGAGCCGGTGAACGACACCATGTCCACCTGCGGGTGCCGAGCCAGGGCTTCACCGACCTTGGCACCTGGGCCGCTGACCAGGTTGAACACCCCTGCCGGCAGGCCGATGGCGTCGATCATTTCGGCCAGCACAAATGCGTGCAGCGGCGTTTCCTGGCTGGGTTTGACCACCACCGTGCACCCGGCAGCCAGGGCCGGCGCCAGCTTGCCGATCATCTGGTGCAGCGGGTAGTTCCACGGGTTGATGAATGCGCACACGCCAACGGCTTCGCGGTACACCAGCGAATTGCCGACTTCGCGCACCTCGTCCATCAGCCTGGCCAGTTCGGCGTATTGCTCCAACCCGGCAATCGGGCCTTCGACCTGCACCGCCTGGCACCACTGCACCGGCATGCCCAGCTCGTCGGTAATAACCTCGGCCATTTGCGCCGCGCGGTTTTTCAGCTGTGCGACCAATGCCCGGATGTACCCGGCGCGCACGCTGGACGGTGTGCGCGACCAGCCATCGAAGGCCCGCCGCGCCGCCATCACCGCCCGCTCGACATCGGCCTCGGCGCCCAAGGGTACCCGGCCAATGGCCTGCTCGGTGGCCGGGTCGATCACCTCGGCCATGCCCTGCCCGCTCGGCACCTGCCAGGCCCCGTCGATGTACAGCCGTGCATACTCACGCATCGGTCTGCCCCTGCATCAGCTCGCCGGCGCAGCGGGCGATGCGCTGGCAGGCATCGGCCAGCGCCTCATTGCCCAGCACCAGGCCCAGGCGGATATGCCCGGCAGCGCTCGGGCCGAATGCCTCGCCGGCGAGCACCGACACGCCTTGGCTGTCCAACAGGTAGTCGGCGAAAGCCTGGGCGCTAAGGCCGGTTTCACGGATGTCGACCATCACGAACATGCCACCATCGGGCTTCAATGCCTTGAGGCCCGGGCAGCCGGCCAGCTGCTCGCACACCAGATCGCGCCGCTCGCGGTAGGCTTCGCGCATGGCGTCCAGCTCGGGCAACGGCTGCTCCAGCGCCACCACGGCGGCATCCTGGACGAAGTCCGGCAAGCCGTAGAGCATGCACAGGGCGAGGTTTTCCAGATGCGTGGCCAGTGCCGTCGAGCTGACCACCCACCCCATGCGCCAGCCGGTCATGGCATGCGACTTGGACAGGCTGTTCAACGTTGCAGTGCGCTCGGCCATGCCCGGCAGGCTGCCGGGGCTGACATGCTCGCCTTCATACAGCAGCTCGCTGTAGACCTCGTCAGAGATCAGCCACAGATCATGGGCAATGCACAGTTCGGCCAGCGCCTCCCAGGTGGCGCGCGGCAGGCTCGCCCCCGAAGGGTTGTGCGGGCTGTTCAGCGCCAAGGCGCGGGTGCGCGGGGTAATGCGCTCGGCGACGTCACGCGGGCACACGCGAAAGCCATTCTCGGGCTTGACCGGTACCGGTACCACCTTGGCGCCACAGGCGCCGAACACGGCCTCGTAAGTGACATACATCGGTTCGGCAACGATCACCTCATCGCCTGGGTCGAGTATGCACTGGGCCACGCAGAACAGCGCGCACTGGGCACCCGCCAGCACGGTCACCTGGTCGACGCTCACCGCCTGGCCACTGCGCTGCCGGTGACGGTTGGCGATGGCCTGGCGCAGCGCCAGCTTGCCGCGTACATCGGCGTAATGGGTATGGCCAGCGCGCAGGCTGTCGATGGCCGCCTCGACGATAGGCGCGGGAGTGTCGAAGTCCGGGTCACCCACCGACAACAGCAGGATGTCCTTGCCCTCGGCCTGCAGCGCCAGGGCGCGGTAGTGGATATCCCAGGCCGCGGCGCCGTCGCCGGCGATGCGTTGGGTGAGCTTGGCGTAGCGCATGGCAATCTCCTTTCAATGGCGGTTTCAGTCGACGAGGATCTTCGGGTTGGAACTGCCCCATACGGTGTACAGATCGGCGAGCAACGCGCCGTTGATTTCTTCCATCTCGGCCTGGGTGATTTCGCCCCCGGCCTGCTTGCCAAACAGCACCACTTCGTTGCCCCCCTTCACATCAGGGAAGTCGGTGACATCGACCATCAGCGTGTTCATCGACACCTTGCCCACCACCGGCACACGGTGGCCGTTGATCAGCACATGGCCCTTGTTGGTGAATACCCGGCGGTAGCCGTCGGAGTACCCGACCGTAATGTTGGCCAGGCGCGAATCACGGGCCAGGGTGAAGGTGCGGTCATAGCCCACGGTGTTGCCAGCCGGATAGCTGTGCACCGCAGCCACGTGCGATTTGAACTGCATCGCACGCTTGTACTCGGTGCGCGCCGGCACGGTGTCGCCGAACAGCGCGCCCCCCGTTCGTACCATGTCCAGGCGCGCTTCCGGCACCTCCAGCGTAGCGAACGAGTTGGCGGCGTGCAGGGTGAGCTTGCTGCGGTCGAGCTTCGCGTGCTTGATCAACCAGTCGGTCTGCTCGTTGAAGGCCGCCAGGCCCTTGCGGACATCGTCCTTGTCTTCCACGGCGAAGTGGGTCATCAGCGCGACCAGCTTGAGGTGCTTCTGGTCGGTGATCTGCAGCGCTTCGCCACGGCCGGACCAGGTGGCCATCTCCACCCCGTTGCGGCTCATGCCGCTGGAGTTGAGCGCCATGTGAATGCGCAAGGTCTTGCCATGGCGCGCGGCGATGGCATCGGCCTGGCGGGCAAATTCCGCGCTGCCCACCAGCTCTTCCATGTCGTACTGCAAGCCATCTTCCAGCTCGCTTAGGCTGGCCAGGCGTACCCGCACCAGTTGCCCGGTGAAGCCACTGGCGCGGACCACGCGGGCCTCCTCGTTGCTGGCCACCGCCACGCAGGGCACGCCCTGGGCGATGATCGATGGCATTACCAGGCCGATACCGTGGCCATAGGCATCGGCCTTGAGCACGGCGCACAGCTTGGACTTGCCGGCCAGCTCGGCCTGCAGCGTGCGGATGTTGTGCTGCAGGGCGCTGGCGCTGACTTCGACCCAGGCATTGCTGTTTTGCACGGTCAGGGCGTTGGTACCGTTGTCCATCGACAACGGGGGGGCGGCATACAGTGGGGCTTGGCCGGTGATCAGCAGGGCCAGGGATGCGGCCAGAAGTGTACGGCGAAATGGCATGTGGGTTTCTCTTGTTCTTTTGGTTGTTCGCGGCTTAACAGACGCAGGTGTGTTTGAGTTCGATGAAGGTCACGCCGGGTGTGGCGAAACCGCTGGCCAGGTCGGCCTGCAGCGCGTCCAGATCACGCGGCTGGCGCACCGCGCAACCAAAGGCACGGGCCAGGCCGATGAAGTCCGGATTACGCGGCAGCACGCCGACCGGCTCGATGTTCAGGCCGAGCATGTCATCGCGGATCTGCCCGAGGGCGTCGTTGTTCCACAGCAGCACCACCAACGGCCGGTCCAGTTCCTCTACAGCCGTGGCCAGCTCCTGGGCGGTATAAAGGAAACCGCCGTCGCCCACCAGCACCAGGCCTGGGCGATGGTCGGTGGCAAGCATGCCGCCAATACCGGCCGGCAGGCCGTAGCCGAGTGTGCCGTAGCCGGTAGGATGCAGCCAGCTGCGCGGCGCCCGGCTGGCGAAGGCGTAGTTGCCGGTGTAGGCCAGTTGGGTCATGTCGCTGCTGATGAACGCATCGTCGGGCAGCACGGCGGCAATGCGGTCAAGAATCGCCTGATGGATGGCCTGCAACGGTGCATGCCCATGACGAATGGCCTGGCGCAGGTCGCTCACCGCTTCGCTGGCCTGAGCAGGGTCTCGGTCGAGTGCTGGCAGGTGTTCGAGCAAGCCGGCCAGGGTTTGCCGGGCATCACCTTGCAAGGCAATGGCACAGGGGTAGAAGTCGTTGAACTTGCGCGGGTCGATGTCCACGCGCAGCAGCTCGCCAGTGATCGGCAGGCGCTCGCGCCAGAAGTCGGTGTCGGCCATTTCGGTGCCCACGGCAAGCACCACATCAGCCTGGCTGATCAGCTGCCAGCCGGGTTCCACGCACAGGCTGGAACCGGCATTCAGGGGCGCCTGCGGCGGCAGCAGGCCCTTGCCGGCCACGCTGGTGAATACCGGTGCCGCCAGCCGGGCGCTCAACTGCGCAAGTTGTTCGGCCGCATGCAGCGCACCACCACCCGCGATGATCATCGGCCGCTCGGCCGCTGCCAGCTTCAGGGCAGCCTGGTCGAGGCTTTCGCGGCACGGCTGGCCACGCTCGGGGCGGCGCACCACCTCATCGCTCCAGTCACGGCTGACGGGTGCGGCCAGCACGTCCAGCGGCACCGAAATGTGCACCGGGCGCGGCCGTTCGCTGTCGAACACGGCCCAGGCGCGGGCGATCAGCTCGGGCAGGTCATCGCCACGCAACGCCACGGCCGAGAACGCGGTGATCGGCGCAGTCATGGCGCGCTGGTCCTGGGTTTCATGCAGGCAGCCCCAGCCCTTGCCCAGGCTGGCGGTGTGGTTGACGCTGGAAATCACCAGCATCGGCACCGAGTCGGCATAGGCTTGGCCGATGGGGGTGGCGACGTTGGTCACGCCTGGGCCGGTAATGACGAAGCACACCCCCGGCTTGCCACTGACCCGCGCATAGCCGTCGGCCATGAAGCCGGCGCCCTGCTCGTGGCGGGTCAGTACATGGCGAATGCCACTGCCCGGCAGGCCGCGGTAAAGCTCCAGGGTGTGCACCCCAGGGATGCCGAACACGGTCTCCACACCGTAGTTGGCCAACAACCGCACCAGCGCCTGGCCGGCCGTCAGGGTAAGGTCATTCATGTCGTTCTCCTTGCGCCTGGCCGAGGCGGATCAGCGCGTCGACCGCGGTGGTGCCGTGGGCACCGACCATCAATGGGTTCACATCCAGCTCCAACAGCTGCCCGGCGTTTTCGCAGGCGTAGTCGGCCACCGCACGGATAGCTGCGACCAAGGCGTCGAGGTCGGCAGCCGGGCGGCCACGGAAGCCTTGCAGCAGGCTGGCACTGCGCAGGTTCAGCAGTGCGGCGCGGATGGCGCTGTCGGTGGTGGGCAACAACAGGCTGACACTGTCCTTGAGCAGTTCGACCAGCACGCCGCCGGCACCGATCACCAAGGCCAGGGCAAAGTCGTGTTCACGTTTGATGCCCACTATCAGCTCGGCCAGCGGCGGCTCGGCCATGGGTTCGAGCAGTACCTGGTCGAACGCGACGTGCGGGGCGTAGGCAGCGATGCGCTGGCGCATCTGCAACAGTGCAGCTTCCAGGGCGGCGGCATCACGCAGGTTCAGCGCCACCGCACCGGCTTCGGTCTTGTGCGGCAGCTGTGCGCTGACCGCCTTCAGTACCAGCGGGTAACCCACGCGGGCAGCGTCTGCCACAGCGCGCTCGGGCGTACTCAGCACACCTGCCGGCACCGGCAGACCGAAGGCGCGCAGGGCCTGCTTGGATTGCCATTCGTCCAACAGTCGGCTTTCGCCCGTGAGGGCCTGCGGGCACAGCGGTACCCGCGCAGCCTCGCCCTGGTCCAGCAACCGCTGGCGGTTCCTTTGGTAAGCGACGATGCGCCCCCAGGCCGCCAGGCCATCTTCCACGCCCTGCAGGGCTGCGATGCCCCGCGCATGCAGGCGCTCACGCGCACTGGCAGGCAACAGTTCCGGGAAAGCCGAGGTGACGAAGCCGATCTTGCCGTGGCGTTCAACGGCATCGCAGTATAGCCCCAGCAGCAGGTCACATTCCTTGCGCTCGCCGGTGAACGCCGCCGGGTAGTCCAGCACCAGCATCGCCGCGCCCGCGGCGCCGCTCAGGGTACTGTCGAGCATGCGTTGCAGGGCGGCCTCATCGCCCCAGATGGCAGTGGTGAAGTCCAGTGGGTTGACCAGGTTGGCATAGCCCGGCAACACCTCGGCCAGTGCCGCCACCTGCCCTTGCTCGAGCTTCGGCAGTTGCAGATGGTGGCGTTCGGCATAGTCGGCAATCAGGCCGGCATCGCCGCCTGAGCAGGCCAGCGCAATCAGCTCGCCATCTGCCGGCAAGCGTCCGCAGGCTGCGGCCTTGAGCGTTTCGACAAAGCTCACCGGGCCGCTGACGCGGATCACGCCCAGGCGCTGGAACAGGCTGTCGTACAACGCATCGGAGCCGGACAACGAGCTGGTGTGGCTGAGCGCCAGTTCAGCGCCGATCTGCGAAACGCCCGTCTTCAATGCAATGATCGGCGTACCCTGCTGCAATGCCTTGTAGGCGGCGCGTGCAAAGCCCGGCACGTTCTTCAAGCCTTCCAGGTGCAACCCGATGGCCGTTACCCGTGGGTCGTCGAGCAGCACATCCATCAGCTCGGCCACACCCAGTTGCGCCTGGTTGCCGACCGAGGCCATGTAGGCCACCGGCAGCGAGCGGTCGCTCATGGACAGGTTGTAGGCAAAGTTGCCGCTCTGGGTGAGGATCGCCACGCCCTTCTCCACCTGCTGGCCGCCATGGGCCACCGGCCAAAGGGCTGCACCGTGCAGGTAGTCGAGCAGGCCATAGCAGTTGGGGCCGAGCAGGGCCATGTTGCCGGCCGCAGCGAGCAGGCGCTGCTGCAACTGGCAGCCCTCTTCGCCGCTTTCGGCAAAGCCGGAGGCATAGCAGATGGCACCCCCGGCGCCACGCGCGGCCAGCTCGGCAACGCACTGCAACGTCAGCTCACGGTTGGTGGCGATGAACACCGCGTCCGGGGCGTAAGGCAAGTCGGCCACGCGGGCCACGCAAGGGATGCCTTCCAGGCTTTCATGCTGCGGGTTGACCAGCCACAGCTCACCGCCAAAGCCGCCTTCGGCGCAGCGCTTGAGCGCCCGCGCCATGCTGCGCCCGCCAACGAAGGCCAGGTGCCGGGGCGCCAGCAGGCGCTTGAGGTTGTCACGAATCGATTGCGACATGGGTGTTCTCCTGGCGCTCAGCGCAGCAGCGGGCGCAGCAGTTCGCGGGCGATGATGTGCCGCTGGATTTCCGAAGTACCCTCCCAGATGCGCTCGATACGCGCGTTGCGCCAAATGCGCTCAACCGGCCCTTCATCCATCAGGCCCATGCCACCGAAGATCTGCACGGCTTCGTCGGCGACCTTGCCCAGCACTTCGCTGGCAAACAGCTTGGCCATGCCGGCTTCACCGTCGGTCATGTTGCCCTGGTCCATCTTCCAGGCGGTGTGCAGGGTGAGCATCTCCGCGGCGCGGATCTGCGTGGCCATGTCGGCCAGCTTGAACGACACCCCCTGGTAGCTGCCGATGGCCTGGCCGAACTGCTTGCGGTCGGCGGCCCATTGCAGTGACAGGTCGAGGGCGCGCTGGGCCTGGCCCACGCAGTTGGCGGCGACCATCACCCGGCCGGCGGTAAGCCAGGCATTGGCCACTTCCCAACCTTTGCCCACTTCGCCCAGCACCTTGCTGGCCGGCACCCGGCAGTCGTCGAAGAACAGCTCGTAGGTGTGATAACCACGGTTGCTCACACACTTGGGACCACGGCGGATGGTCATGCCCGGCGTACCCCGGTCGACCAGCAAGGCGGTGACCGCATTGCGCTTGCGCCCGTTGTGCTCGTAGGTGTCAGTGAC
Organism: Pseudomonas sp. 22515; assembly: GCF_052044625.1. NCBI lineage: Bacteria > Pseudomonadati > Pseudomonadota > Gammaproteobacteria > Pseudomonadales > Pseudomonadaceae > Pseudomonas > Pseudomonas sp. 22515. The sequence goes on along the minus strand of NZ_JBQENN010000039.1, from coordinate 31,869 downwards.
CGCGAAGACAATGGCGAAATCGGCGTGGCCGGCGTGGCTGATGAAGTGCTTGCTGCCGTTGATGACAAAGTCATCGCCCTGGCGCACGGCGCGGGTCTTGATGGCGTTGGCATCGGAACCGGCACCCGGTTCGGTGAGGGCAAAGCAGTCGGTTTTCTCGCCCTGCACACAAGGCAGCAAGTAGTCGTTGATCTGCTCGTCCTTGCAGGCCATGAGGATTTTCGACGGCCGTGCAACGAAGACATGCAGCGCCCAGGACACCTTGGACAGCTCGCGTTCGATCAGCGCCTGGGACAGGTAGTCCAGACCGCCCCCTCCCACTTCCTCGGGCATGTTGAATGCATAAAAACCGGCTGCGATGGCCTTGCCACGGATCTGCGCGGCCAGTTCGGGCGACACAGCGTCGGCGCGGTCCACCGCTTCCTCATGGGGCAGCAGCTCCTTGGCAACAAAGCTGCGTACCGCTTCCACCAACATTTCTTGTTCTTGGGTCAGTTGGAAATTCATCTGCGAAGGTCCTGATGAGGGTCGGGTATCGGATTACTGGCCGGTAAAACGGGGGGCGCGGCGTTCAACCGAGGCTTGCAGGGCCTCGGCGCCATCCTGGCTGCGGCCGCACAGCAGGCCGGCGTGGCGCTCGGCCTCCAGCTGCTCGGCGAGGGTGCGCCGGGCGCCGTCGCGGATCAGCTGCTTGGTCTGCGCATAGGCGAACGTCGGGCCATTGGCCAGGCGCCCGGCCAACTCGGCCGCCACGGCGGGCAGTTGCTCGTCGGCGCAGACTCCGCTGACCAGCCCAGCCGCCAGGGCACGCTCGGCGCCCCACAGTTCATCGAGGAACAACAAGCGCTTGGCCTGCTCGCTGCCGATCAGCCGTGGCAGGTGCCAGCTGGCGCCAGCATCGGGGCTGTAGCCCATGCTGGTGTAGCCGGCCTTGAAGCGCGCCGAGGCGGCGGCGATGCGCAGGTCGCAGCACAGGCTGAGGTCCATGCCACCGCCCACGGCGGTGCCGTTGATGGCGGCGATGGTGGGTTTGTCGAGGCTGTGCAGGCGCAACATCAGGGCATGGGCAGTTTCGGTCCAGCCATAGCTTTCCAGGGTGCCGGCAGCTTCGGCGGCAGCCCATTCGGCCAGGTCGGCGCCAGCGCAGAAGCTGCGGCCGCTGCCGGTCAGCACCACCACGCGTACGGCGGGGTCGTCGGCATGGCTGTCGAGCAAGGCGTGCAGTTGCTTGAGGGTGGGAATGTCCAGCGCATTGCGCTGCTCGGGGCGGTTGAGGGTGATCCAGGCAACGCCAGCTTCGACCTTGCTCAACAGTGACGACGACGGGGTAGTCATGGGGGCCTCGGTGTTGTTGTGATGGTTTTGGAGGGCTTGACGAGGAAGATACTAAACGAGTGTTCAACAAGACGGGATGGGCTGTTACAACTTCGCACAACTCGGTGTTTGGCGTTACACAAGGGCGTTCGTCGTGAGGTCTTCATGGGCTGTGAGATCGCACGCCGCGCGGGCGGTGCTCGATCTCACAGGTGCTGAACATGCAGCGATTGACACCCGCCGGCGACGAGCTGCGGCGTCAAACCCCTGGTGCGCTGGGTGCGAAGGCCCCCTGCCGGCGGCGGTTGACGAAGAAGTACGCCGCATAGCACAGGGCAATGAAGCCAAAGCCCCAGTACAGCGACGGTCGTTGGGTTTCATCCAGCGCCAGGAACACGAACAGCGAGCTGCACAGGGTGATGCACAGCAGCGGCACCAGCGGGTACAGCGGCGCCATGTACTTCAGGTCCTGCAGTTGCCCGCCGTCGCGCAGCCAGGCCTTGCGGAAGCGGTACTGCGCCAGGGCGATGACGATCCAGGTCACGGTGCCGGACATACCGCTTACCGCCATCAGCACCATGAACAGCGTGTCAGCCGCAACGAAGCTGGTCATCAGCGAAATCAGCGCAAAGCACAGGGTGATGCTCAGCGCCCGCAGCGGCACGCCACGCTTGCTCAGCGGCGACAGGCTTTTCGGTGCCATGCCAGTCTTGGACATGGCCCAGAGGATGCGCGTGGAGGCATACAACCCGGAGTTACCCACCGAGAGGATGGCCGTGAGGATGACGAAGTTCATCAAGTCGGCGGCGTAAGGGATGCCGACCATGTCGAACACCTGCACGAACGGGCTTTCCATCAGCCCGGCCTGCTCGTGCGGCACAATGGCCGACAGCACGGCAATCGCCAGCACATAGAAGATCAGCACGCGGAACACCACATTGCGCACCGCCCGCGGGATGCTTTTTTCCGGGTGCTCGGTCTCACCAGCCGCCACCCCCATGATTTCGCAACCCTGGAAGGCATAGACCACGGTCATCATCACCGCGAACACTGCCGACAGGCCGTGGGGGAACAGCGACTCGCCCACCAGGTTGTTCAGCATCGGTGCGGGTGCCCCGCTGCTCAGGGGGATGGCACCGAAGATCACCAGCAGGCCAATGACGATGAAGCCGAGGATGGTTGCCACCTTGATGCCCGAGAACCAGTACTCGGCCTCGCCAAAGGCACGCGTGGCCAGGGCGTTGAGGCCGAACAGCACCACCACGAACAGCGCCGACCAGTACCAGATCGGCACCTCCGGGAACCAGCGGGTCATCAACATGCCGGCAGCGGTGAACTCCAGGCCTACGGTGGTGGCCCAGCTCATCCAGTACACCCAGCCGATCATGAAGCCGGTGGCCGGGCCAATGTACTTAGTGGCGTGGGCCTGGAACGAACCGGACACCGGCATCTGCACCGACAGCTCACCCAGGCAGACCATCACCAGGTACATCAGCAAGCCGGCGACCAGGTAAGCCAGGATCGCGCCCACCGGCCCACCCTGATTGATGGTTACGCCCGAGCCCATGAACAGGCCGGTTCCAATAACCCCACCCAGCGACAGCATGAAGATGTGTCGGCTTTTCAGGGCGCGGGTGAGCTGGATCTTTTCAACGTTGTCAGTCATGGCGCACCTCACCATTGCGGCAGGTACGTTTGGCGATGCGAACGAGGGGCTGAGCGCTACGGCATGTCATTATTCTTGTCTCCAATAAGCCTCATGGACCGTGTGCAACACGGTTGCCATGGATTATTGGAAACGGATGTAAGGCGCCGTTGTACGAACGGATCGAAGATGTAAAAAGTCGTAAGCTTTTTGTACGTCAGCTCTGGATCAGCTGTTCCAGGGTCGCACGGGCCTGGCCGAGCTGGCTTGCCAGTGGCTCGGCCAGTGCGTTCAGCGCCTGCCCATCATGCTGGCGGGCTGCGTCTTCCAGGCGTCGCAACAGCGCAGCCAGGCCAGAAAAACCCAAGGAGTCGCAACTGCCGGCCAGGCGATGGGCCAGGTGCAGCACCTCGGTAAAGTCCTGGGCCGGCAGCGCCTCGGCCAACGCCGTGGCGTGCTGCTCCAGTGACTGGCGCAACACATTCAGCAGGCCCTGCAGCTTCTGCTCGCCCAGCAGCGAGCGGTGGGTGGCCAGCAGCGACCAGTCCATGTTCGCGTCAATACCGGCCTCTTCAGTCGGCGTTGCGTCGGCCAGCGCCTGGCGCAGGTTGGCCAGTCGCAGGGGCTTGGCCAGCACACCTTGCATGCCGGCTTCCAGGTAATCCGACAGTTGCCCCGGTTGCACGCCAGCGGTCAGCGCCACTATCCGGCTGTGGTGGTTAGGCCCGGGGGTGGCGCGAAGCTGCCGGCACAGTTCCACCCCGCTCATGCCGGGCAGGTGAACGTCCAGCAGGATCAGGTCGAAGCGCCGCTGTGCGCACAACTGCAGGGCCTGCCCGGCATCCTCGGCAAAGCTCACCCGGTGGCCATCGCGCACCAGCAGGCCGCTCGCCACCTCACGGTTCAGCGCGACGTCCTCGACCACCAGGATATCCAGGCTGGCGCTGACCGACTGGGCCGGGGTATTGGCCGCAACCGGCTGCCCAAGGGCGATGTCGAGTTCGAACCAGAAGCAGCTGCCCTGCCCTTGTACACTGTCCAGGCCAATGCAGCCCCCCAGCTTTTCCACCAGGTGCTTGCAGATCGCCAGTCCCAGACCGGTGCCGCCGTAGCGGCGTGCCACGGCCTCGCTGGCCTGGACGAAGCGGTCGAAGATTTTTGCCTGTACGGCCGGCTCGATGCCGATGCCATTGTCACTGACCGACACCCGCAGGCGCTGCGTGGTCGCCTCGCTGACCAGCACCTGCACCTTGAGCCGCACCTGGCCGTGCTCGGTGAATTTGATGGCATTGGCCAGCAGGTTGCTGAGCACCTGACGCAGGTACTGCTCGGCGCCGTGCTGGTAACCGGCTAATTGCTCATCAATCTCCAGATGCAGTGTGTCGCCGTTGTCCGCGGCCATGGGTTCGAGCAGCGCCAGCACTTCCTGGCACAACTGGCGCAGCGAAAAGCCGACCAGCTCGGCGCGGCTCTCACCTTCTTCGAGCCGGGCGAAATACAGCACTTCGTTGAGAATCGCCAACAGCCCCTCGCCGGCCTTGTACAAGGCTTCCAGGCGCTGACGGTCGGCCGCTTCCAGCCGGCCACCGCGTAGCAGCTCGGCCATGCCCAGGATACCGTTGAGCGGGGTGCGCAGTTCGTGGCTCATGGTCGCCAGGAAGCGTGACTTGGCCAGGTTGGCGGCCTCGGCGTCATCCTTGGCCCGGGCCAGGCTGGCGGTACGTCGCTCGACCATGGCCTGCAGTTCGTCGCGCTTGTCTTGCAACGCCAGGCGGTCGCGTTCGCGGCGTTCAATGTCGCTGAGGATGGCGCGGCGCATATCGTCCAGGGCATTGGCCACCGTGTCGATCTCGTCAGGGCGCGATGAACGGCGGCGCCCCAGGCGCAACGGTTCCTGCCATTGGCCGGCGCCAATACGCCGGGCGAACTCGGCCATCACTTGCAGATGGCGGGTGACCAGGCGATAGAACAGCCCCGACAGCGCCACTGCCAGGCCACACAGGAACACGCCCATCCACAGCAGGCTGGCAAGGCCGGTGGCATACAACCGATGGTGCACCGCACCCAAGTCGATACTCACTTCAAGCTCACCCAGGTGCCTGGCGGGGCCCGAGGGGGGCTGATAATCCAAAGGGAAGCGCTCGATGCGCAGCGGCCCCTTGGGTTCGGCCTCCCCTCGCAGCAGTTGAAAGTCGTCGCTAACCAAGCGCACCCGGGCCACGTCGGAAAAATCCACCAGGCCGCGCAATTGCGTATCCAGCTGCGCCTCGTCCAAGTCCCACAGGCTGCGCTCCAGGCTGGCGAGGTAGCCTGCGCGGATCAACACCATGCGCGCCTCGATGTCGCGCATCTCGCGGCGGTATTCGAAATACAGCTGCACGCTACTGGCCAGTACGGTAAAGCACAGGCTGAACAACAGGATGAACCGCAGCAGGCGGCGCAGCAGGCCATCGGTGTGCAGGCGAATCATCGGGCATCTGCCGGCAGGTTGATCATGTCGCGGTAGGTGACCTCGCTCTGCTCCAGCCAGCGCGCGATCTCGCCAGCCTGGTTCATGCGCCGCAACTGCGCGTCGATTTCGTCCATGTGCTGGCTCAGGGGTGATTGCCGCGATACGGCTACCCGCAGGTAGTCCACGCTCAGCGCGCTGGGCAATACGCGGATGTCCTGCGCGCCGGGCAGGTGCTCGATGAACAGTTGGCCGGTGCGCCGCTCCTGGATCACATAGTCGATGCGCCCGCGGATCAGCTTGCCGAAATTCTGCTGGCTGGAAGACACCCGCTCGATGTTCTGGTGGCGGGCGACGAAGCGGTCGAACTCGGCGCCGTAGCTTTCGCCGTACAACAGGCCGCCGCGGTAAACCGCCAGGCCCTCCAGCTGCTGGAACTGCACCGGTCGCTTGCGGTTGTAGAACACGGCCACTTCCTCGCGCACCACCGGCTCCGTGGAAAAACGCATGCGCTGGTCACGCTGGTCGCTGTTGTAGGCCAGGACCACGTCCACCCGCCCGGCGGCGGCGTCCATCAGGCAGCGCTTCCAGTTGCCCAGCACCACGGTTTGCACCTCGTAGCCCATGCGCGCGAACAGTTCGCGCACCACGGTTGGGGCTAGGCCGCGCACCTGGTGGCCGTCGCTCCAGGAAATGGGCGGGTACACCGGGTAGTCACAGTAACGCACGGGTTCACTGCCACTGGCGTGCAGAGTGGGCCACGTCAAGGCCAGCGCCAACCGCCAGGCGCGATGAATCATGCTGCCACGCTGGCAGTGAACAGGTAGCCGGTGCCGTGAATGGTGATGATCAACTGCGGTTCGGCCGGGTCGTCATGCAGCTTGCGCCGCAGGCGGCCGACCAGCACGTCGATGGAGCGGTCGTTGGGCACCCACTCGCGGTTGCGAATCTGGTCCATCAACTGGTCGCGGCTGAGGGTGTGGCCGCTGTTGCGCAGGAACACGCTGAGCAACTGGAACTCGCCGTGGGTCAGCAGGGTTTGCCCGCCACGGGCGTCGATCAGGCGCCGGCGGTCGGTATCCAGCGCCCAGTCGGCGAACTGCTTCAGCGATTGCGCGCAGGCCGGGGCGGGGTGCGCCTCGCGGGCATGGCGCACGCGGCGGATCAGGTTTTTCGCCCGGGACACCAGCTCGCGGGGGTTGAGTGGTTTGATCACGTAGTCATCTGCACCGCATTCCAGGCCAACGATGCGGTCTATGTCGTCATTGCGCCCGGTGACGAGGATGATGCCAACCTCCGAGCGCACCCGCAGTTCGCGGGTCAGGGTGAGGCCGTCCTTGCCGGGCAGGCGGATGTCCAGCAGCACCAGGTCGACATCCTGGCTGGCGAGCAGGGCTTCGGCCCTTTCCGCGGTGTCGGCGCAGTGTACGTCGTAGCCCTCCTGGGACAGGTAGGCCTGCAGCAAGTCACGAATAAGCGGATCGTCATCGACGATCAATACCCGAGGCGTCATTGCGTGTTGTCTCTTTTTTATTGGTGTTGTTCTACACACTCGCGACAGCAGCGTACTCGTTACTGAACAGGTGATCAACAGCCCTCGGGCAGGCTGAAGCGCCTCCGGCCGCCGGCCTGCAGGCCGTCGACCCACGCCTCGCAGATGATCACGCCCTGCTCGGGGCTGAAGGTGCCGGGGTTCAGGCCCGACTCCAGCCACAGGCCGTCGAGCAAGGCGCTCAGGCTGATGGCCGCCAGGTCGGCATCGAAGCCCTGCCAGCCCTCCTCTTCGGCCAGTCTGGCCAGTAGCTGGCCAAGTTCGTTGCGGTACTCGCCGTAGGAGTGGTCGTGCACCTGGTTGATCGCGTCGGCGGTCTTCACCGCGCCCCAGAAGGCCAGCCAGGCATCGAGCAATTGCGGGTCGAGCAGCTCGGCGCAGAACGAGGCACGGAAGAACGCCGACAACCGCTCGCGGGCATTGGGCGCAGCTTGGGCCATGGCCTCGCGCAACAAACCCATCACCCGACCGGTGACGGCCATGTAAGCCTCTGCCACCAGTTCGTCCTTGCCCGCGTAATGGTGGCTGATCAGCCCGACCGAGACCCCGGCCTCGGCCGATATCTTGCGGATTGAAGCCCCCTGGAAACCATGGCGCTTGAGGCACACCAGGGTCGCCTCGACCAGGTTGGCTTTGCGCAGTTCCGGCAGCATGCGGTGGTAGCGGGCTTCCTGAGTCATCGGTGGGTCTCTGGTTAGGGGCTGGACTGAACGACTGTACAACAAGCCGGACTGCGTGATAAACCCTAAGCGCCACTGCCCGGCAGGGCCCCCTCACAACAACAAAAGCGGCTGCCATGAACGACCTGATCACACGCGAACTGGACCAAGGCCTGCTGACCCTGGCCTTCAACCGCCCCGACAAGCTCAATGCCCTGAACACTGCCATGTACCAGCTGCTGGGCGACCTGTTGCTGGCGGCAGGTGAAGACCCTGCTGTCGATGCCATCATCATCACCGGTGGGCCGCACTGCTTCAGCGCTGGCAACGACCTTCGCGACTTCCTCGACAACCCGCCCAGCGACCTGGACAGCCCGGTGTTCCGCCTGATGCGGGTGGTCATGGGCCTGGATAAGCCGCTGATCGCAGCGGTCAGTGGTGCGGCGATCGGCATCGGGGCCACCCTGTTGCTGCACTGCGACCAGGTGCTGGTCAGCCGCTCGACCAAGCTGCGCATGCCTTTCGCACCGCTGGGTGTGTGCCCGGAGTTTGGTTCCAGCCTGCTGCTGCCGCGTGTGCTTGGCCAGGCCCGAGCGGCACGCTTGCTGCTGACCAATGCATTGCTGGATGGCGAACAGATGCTGGCCTGGGGGCTGGCCAATGAGCTGCATGAAAACGGCGAACAGTGCCTGGACGCTGCCCGCACACTGGCGCGGCAGCTGCAAGGCTACCCGCAGGCGGCACTGCGGATCAGCAAGCGGCTGCTCAAGGACAGCCAGCGGGCGGAGCTGGAGGCCACGGTGGCGCGGGAAAGCCGACTGTTCATCGAGTGCTTGCGTACTGAAGAAGCGCGGGCCGTGCTGCGAGGGCTGATCAAGGATTGAAGGGCCTGGCGCGACCTTTGTGGGCGCAACTGTCTTGCGCAAACGTTGTTGCACTAGTACCCGGTCATCTCCAGATACCCGCGCCCGCCCGCACTCCCGTTCAAGCGTACCGGCCCTTCCCAATACGGGAACCGTGTCTGCATCCACGCCTGCGGCTCAACGGCATCGACCTGCACATCCACCCCATGCTCCGGCACTTGCACCCGCCAGCGCGTCGGTACCTGCTTGCCGTTTTTCTGCCCAGACCAGGCCAGGGCCTGCAGCTGGATCTGTGCCGCGTCCAGCGCCACCACCTCCCCCTGTGGCCCTACCCAGGTCCCGGCGCGATACGGTTCCCCGTGGGTCTCCCGAACCTGGAACAGCATCAGCTTGGCGCCACTGTCCAGGTGCAGGGAAAACCAGTCCCAGCCGGTCTGCCCGGGCGCCAGCGGCTGACTGCTCCATTCCCGGTCCAGCCAGGCCTGCCCGGTAACCGCGATGCACAGGCTGCCATGCTGGACCTGCCCCTGGACCTGGTAGAACGGCTGGCTGTAATAGTACGAAGCCTGGCCCTTGCCTGATTTTTCGCTGTAGCCCTGCTCACCATGCAGCACCAAGGGAAGATCGCTGTGCAACTGCAAGTCATAGCGAAAACCGTCGCCACTTGCGACCATCTGCAGGTCTTCAATGCCGCCCCGGCCCTGTAACACCCAGTCATTGATCCATGCGCGAAACGGTTGGGCCTGCGCGCCAGCCTGGCCGATCCCCCCTCGCGCCAGGGTTTCAGCAGCCTGATGGCCACCCGGCCCGGTCAGTGCTGCATGCCCCATCCACAGGTTCGGGCTGTTCCAGTCGGTGGTCTCCAGGCCGGGGCGCAGGGCCGAGCGGAACAGTGTCCACTGGGCGCCCCAATCTCGGCCCTGGGCGTCCTTGAGGTTGGCGGTGACATACCACCACTCGATACGAAAGCCGTCGTGGGGACCGTGGTCATGCGGGAATACCAGACGATGATCGCGGGTCACCTGGCTAAACTCGCCAGCCTGCTGCCCGAGCCCGGCATAGCTCTGCGGTGCTGGCTGATCACAGCCGCACAACAACCCGCTCAGCAACAGCAACGCATTAAGCTTCATCGGCCAACGGCCTCAACAGTTCGCGCGGCTGGCGGCGCGCCAGCTGCCACAGCGGCCAGGCACAGGCGATCAGGCTGGTGAGCATGCCCAGCACAGTCATCTGCAGCAGTTGCATGGGGAACACATACAGCGGTAAACGCCAGCCGAATGCCTGCACGTTCACCACCGCGACCAGGCACCAGGCCAGCAGCAACCCAAGCGGGATTGCCAGCAGCACGGTGAAGCTGCTTAGCATGAGTGTCTGCCCCAGGCTCAGCCAGACCATTTGCATGCGCCGCACCCCCAGCGCCCACAGCGGTGCCAACTGGCCCAGCCGGGCCTGGCCCAGGGTCAGCAGGTTGATGAACAACGCCACACCGGCCACGCCAAGGGTAAGGCTGTTGAGGGCTGCGGTGGCGGCAAAGGTGCGGTTGAAGACGTCGGTTGACCAGCGTTTCAGGCGCGCCTGCTCGACCACCCGGCTGTCATCCAGGGCAAAGTGCTGTTGCAGCGCGGCCTTGAGCACCGGCACCCGTTCAGCGCTCAGGTCGACACTCAAGCCGGCCAGGGTTGCCTGTGGCCAGTGGGCGCGCAACCAGCCGGCATTGACCAGTACATGCCCCTTGGGGTTGCCGTAATCGGCATAGATCCCCACCACGGGCATGGCTGACGTGCCTGCGGGCAGCTTCAGGCTGTCGCCCAGTTGCAGGTTCAATCGCCTGGCCAACTGCTCACTGAGCATCACGCCTTGTCCGCTGGCCAGTTGCTGCCAGGCGCGCGAATGCTGTTCCAGCAATGGCCAGCGCGTTCGATAGGCGGGGTGATCGACAATGCCCTGCACTTGCACCGGCCAACCTTGCAGCTGCATGTCTGCACGCCAGCCGGGCAGGACCACGCTGGCCCCGGGCTGCTGCTTGAGCCACTCGACTATCTGCAAGCCTTGGGCCGTGTCCCGCGGGGTGACATACAGGTCGGCGGAGAGGCGCAGGTCAAGCCAACCGACAAACGTCTTGCGAAAACCCTCGGTCATGCTGCCCACACCAACACTGGCAGCCAGCGCCAGCAAAAGGGCGACCAACGCCAGGCTCAAGGCTGGCAGCTGCTGGCGGCTGTCAGCCACGAACCATTGCGCCAATGGCCGGTGGCAACGATGCGCCAGCCACGCCAGTACCCGATCGAGCAAGGCCGGCAACAGCAGCGCCGCCGCCAGCAGCAACCCTGCCAGCATGCCGAACGCGCTAAGCAGGCCAGCCCCGAAGACACCACAGCCCAAGGCCAGCAACAGCAGCAGGCCCGCTAGCAAAGCCTGCCGTTGCAACCACGGCCCCTGCGCCAGTCGCCAGGCCTGGGGTTGCGCCAGCGCCAGCAAAGGCAACCGGGCAGCACGCATTACACTCTCCAGCCCTGCCAGCAATGCCCCGAGTACACTTACCAGCACACCCAGCAGCCACCACCCCGCCGGCAGGCTCAACGTGCCGGCGACCTGGGCGCCATACAGACCACGCAGGCTGGCGGCCACGTCGGGCAACAGCCACGCGGCCAATGCGTAACCACTGGCCACCCCGGCCAGCCCACCCACCGCCGCGAACAGGCCCAGCTCCAGCACCAGGGCACCCAGCAGGGTCTTCAGGCTGATGCCGCACGCGCGCAGGTTGCGGATCAGCCCACGGCGCTGCTCCAGCGCCAGACCGATCGCGGCGTGGGCGATGAACAAGCCGACAACGAACGCCAGCAGGCCGAGGGCGGTCAGGTTGAGGTGGAAACTGTCGGTGAGGCGCTGCAAGCCGCCATCGTCCTGCCGCGGCTGCAGTTCAAGGTGGCGGGCAATATCCGCAGGCAACGGCCCGGGCGTATCAGCCAGCAGCAGACGAGACAACTGCCCCGGTGCGTTCAGCAACGCCTGCGCGTGGCCGATGTCCACCACGATGACCCCGGGAGCCAACGCAGGCTGCAAAACCATAGGCGGCAGCAACTGCCCTTCACTGTCGCGGGTCGGCTGCCCGGGGCTTGTGTTCAGCTGACGCAAGGTGTCTGGCCCAACCCAGGCTTGCCCGGGCGTGCCGATGAACGCTTGCAGGTCGAATGCCTGCACCTGCACCCCGGCAATGCTGCTGGCAGGCGGCAGGCTCAACGGCTCGATGCCGATCAGTCGCACACTGCGTGCGGGCTCGCCCGGCAAGCGCAAGCGCCCTTCCAGCACCGGCGAAACAGCCCAGCCCTGCCTGCGCAGTTGCACGTACAACGCCTGATCGAAGCGCTCGCCATTGCGCGCGATCAGTTGCGCCTGCAACGGCCCGGTCAATACCGCGCTGGCCCGGGCATAGTCGCTGCGTGCCTGGCTGTTCAATGCCTGCACACCGGTCCACAGCGCCGTGGCCAGCCACAGGCCAGTGAAGATGCTGAAGCACTGCACACGATGGCGCCGCCAGTGGCTGAGCAGCGCCAACAGGGCCAGCGACAAAAGCTTCATCAGCCCTGCTCGGGCCGCACACGGCCGGCCTGCAGGTAGCAACGGTGCTGCAAACGCGCCGCCAGCCGCGGGCTGTGGGTCACCATCAGTACCCCGCTGCCGGCTTCGGCGACCAACTGCAGCAACAAACTCAGCACCTCGTCACTGCTGGCCTCATCAAGGCTGCCGGTCGGTTCGTCAGCCAACAGCCAGGCCGGGCGCCCGGCAAGCGCACGGCCGATCGCGACGCGCTGCTGCTGGCCGCCAGACAGTTGTTCCGGGTAACGCTCGAGCAGGTCCGCCAGGCCCAGGCGCTGCGCCAGGTAAGCCGCCCAATGCGGGTCATGCCGCCCGGCGAGGCGGGCCTGGAACGTAAGGTTCATGCCCACGTCCAGGCTGCTGATCAGGTTGTACTGCTGAAACACCAGGCCAATCCCCTCCCGCCGCCACTGCGCCAGCGACGCTTCCGAACGGCCATCGAGCGGAACATCGTCGATCAGAATACGGCCGCTGTCCGCTCGGTCCAGGCCAGCCACCAGGTGCAGCAAAGTGCTCTTGCCGCTGCCCGACTCGCCCATCAGCGCCAGGCTGCTGCCCCGCGCCAGGCGCACGTCGACCCCCTGCAATATGGGAAGCGGGCCTTGGGGGGTGGGGAATGATTTGTAGAGTTGTTCGATGGCTAGCATCGAGTGGCCTTGATGGGTGGGGTGTCCCTTTAGGCATAGCAGGTTCGGCCAAGCCTGCTCCTGCACCGGCCGCTTTGATCGATCTCGCCGGTGCTTTCCTGTTCAGACGACGCGCTGCTGCGGCCGCCCCCTCGAATCGCAGGGGCGCCCCTTTAATGGATCCACTAAAAACCGATAATCGCACAAAATCCGCATTAAAAAAGCAAAATGCATTGACCATGCTCGCCAGTCTCAGCCTTAATGGATCCATTAAATAAAAACAAAACCCCGGAGAGCCTCCCATGTACCCTAAAAACACCTGGTACGTCGCCTGCACCCCCGACGAAATCGCCACCAAACCCCTGGGCCGGCAGATCTGCGGGGAAAAAATCGTGTTCTACCGCGCCCGAGAGAACCAAGTCGCCGCTGTCGAGGACTTCTGCCCGCACCGCGGCGCACCGTTGTCGTTGGGCTATGTCGAGGACGGCAACCTGGTGTGCGGCTACCACGGCCTGGTCATGGGTTGCGACGGCAAGACCGTGTCGATGCCGGGCCAACGGGTGCGTGGCTTCCCCTGCAACAAGACCTTTGCGGCCGTCGAGCGCTATGGCTTCATCTGGGTCTGGCCCGGCGACCAGGCACAGGCCGACCCGGCGCTGATTCCGCATCTGGAATGGGCGGTGAATGATGAGTGGGCCTACGGCGGCGGGCTGTTCCACATCGGTTGCGACTACCGCCTGATGATCGACAACCTCATGGACCTCACCCATGAAACCTATGTGCACGCGTCCAGCATCGGCCAGAAGGAGATCGACGAGGCACCGCCGGTCACCACCGTCACCGGCGACGAAGTGGTCACCGCCCGGCACATGGAAAACATCATGGCGCCGCCGTTCTGGCGCATGGCCTTGCGTGGCAACGGCCTGGCCGACGATGTACCGGTGGACCGCTGGCAGATCTGCCGTTTCACCCCACCTAGCCATGTGCTGATCGAAGTGGGTGTAGCGCATGCCGGCAAGGGCGGCTACCACGCCGAGGCACAGCACAAGGCATCGAGCATCGTCGTCGACTTCATCACCCCGGAAAGCGATACCTCGATCTGGTACTTCTGGGGCATGGCACGCAATTTCGCTGCGCACGACCAGACCCTGACCGACAACATTCGTGAGGGCCAGGGCAAGATTTTCAGCGAAGACCTGGAAATGCTCGAACGTCAGCAGCAAAACCTGCTGGCCTACCCCGAGCGCAACTTGCTGAAGCTGAACATCGATGCCGGCGGCGTGCAGTCACGCAAAGTGCTGGAGCGGATCATCGCCAAAGAGCGGGCGCCGCAGCCGCAACTGATCGCCACCAGCGCCACCCCTGCCTGAGGAACAGCCGACATGATCGATGCCGTAGTGGTATCCCGTAACGATGAAGCGCAGGGTATCTGCAGCTTCGAGCTGGCAGCGGCAGATGGCAGCCTGCTGCCGGCGTTCAGCGCCGGCGCCCATATCGACGTGCACCTGCCCGACGGGCTGGTGCGCCAGTATTCGCTGTGCAACCACCCCGAAGAACGCCATCGCTATCTGATAGGCGTGCTCAACGACCCGGCTTCGCGGGGCGGCTCACGTAGCCTGCACGAGCAGGTGCAGGCCGGCGCCCGGCTGCGTATCAGTGCGCCGCGCAACCTGTTCCCGCTGGCCGAGGGGGCGCAGCGCAGTGTGCTGTTTGCCGGCGGCATCGGCATTACCCCAATCCTGTGCATGGCCGAGCAGCTGTCCCACTGCGGCCAGGCCTTCGAGCTGCACTACTGTGCCCGCTCCAGCGAGCGGGCGGCGTTTATCGAGCGGATTCGCAGCGCGCCGTTCGCTGATCGGCTGTTCGTGCATTTTGACGAGCAGCCGGAAACGGCGCTGGACATCGCCCAGGTGCTGGGCAACCCGCAAGATGATGTGCACCTGTATGTATGCGGGCCCGGCGGGTTCATGCAGCATGTGCTGGACAGCGCGAAGGGGCTGGGCTGGCAGGAGGCCAACCTGCACCGCGAGTACTTCGCCGCAGCACCGGTGGATGCCAGCAACGATGGCAGTTTCTCGGTGCAGGTGGGCAGCACGGGCCAGGTGTTCGAGGTGCCAGCCGACCGGACCGTAGCGCAGGTGCTGGAAGAGAACGGTATCGAGATCGCCCTGTCGTGCGAGCAGGGTATTTGCGGCACCTGCCTGACACGCGTGCTGCAGGGCACACCGGACCATCGCGATCTGTTTCTCACCGAAGAGGAACAGGCCCTGAACGATCAGTTCACGCCCTGCTGCTCGCGCTCGAAGACGCCGCTGCTGGTGCTGGACATCTGACCCGGCTTACGACGAGGGCAGGATGACTTTCATGCCCGCGTCCGCCGCTGCCCCGCCAAAGGTTTCGGCATAGCGCAAGGTGGCATTGGCGTGCTCGCGCATGATCGCTTCGGCGCGGGCACCCTGGCGGTTGACCAGGGCGTCGAACACGGCGTGGTGCTGCATGTGGGCGAAGTTGAAGCGCCGGTACTCGCGAGCCAGGTCATGGCGGTCCACCGCCAGTGCGGTGACCGAGGCGAATGGCAGGTGATCGTTGCGCGCCAGGGCAACGGCAATGGCCGGGTTGTGGCTGGCGTCGATGATCACCTGATGAAAGCGCATGTTCAGGTCGTGATAGACCTGCAAGTCGTCTTCGCTCACAAAGCCCTTGTCGAACAGCTGATCGCCGTCGACCAGGCACTGTTGCAGCGCAGCGCGTGCTTGCACCGACAAGCCACGTTCTGCAGCCTGACGCGCCGCCAACCCCTCCAGCACACCGCGCACCTCGACCGCACCCGCGATGTCATCGGCGCTGACCGAGCGCACCTGAAACCCCCGGCCACCAAAGCGCACCAGCAGGCCTTCCTGTTCGAGGGTGCGGAATGCCATGCGCACCGGCATGCGTGAAACGCCGAACAGTTCGGCGGTTGGGACTTCCATCAAGCGCTCGCCGGCCGCCAGCTCGCCCGAAGCGATCATCTTGCGCAACGCAACCAGCACCATTTGACCGGGTTTGCTCATCCAGGCGACTTCCAAAGACATGAGCGGGCATCTTAGCGCAAGCCGTGGGGTTGCTGCTGACCTGTTGTAGGAGCGGGTTTACCCGCGAAGCAGGCAACGCGGAACATGGCACCGGCTGCGCCGGTGTTCGCGGGTGAACCTGCTCCTACGGGGGGCGCGCGCCAAGAAACCAACCTGGCGCAAGACATGCGCCGTAGATGTAGGAGCGGGTTTACCCGCGAAGCAGGCAACACGGAACATGGCACCGGCTGCGCCGGTGTTCGCGGGTGAACCCGCTCCTACGGGGAGAGCGCGCGCCAAGAAACCAACCTGTCTCAAGACATGCGCCGTAAATGTAGGAGCGGGTTTACCCGCGAAGCAGGCGACGCGGTGCATGGCACCGGCTGCGCCGGTGTTCGCGGCTGAACCCGCTCCTACGGGGAGCGCGCGCGCCAAGAAACCAACCTGTCTCAAGATATGCGCCGTAAATGTAGGAGCGGGTTTACCCGCGAAGCAGGCGACGCGGTGCATGGCACCGGCTGCGCCGGTGTTCGCGGCTGAACCCGTTCCTACAAGGTCAGCGGGTAGCTGACGATCAGTCGCGTCTGGTCGAAATCGCTGTTGAAGCTGCGCCGGTTGGTCGCGTTGTTCAGCCGGATGTTGAGGTTCTTCAAAGCCCCACTCTGAAAGGTGTAGTTCACCTCGGTATCGCGCTCCCACTCCTTGCCATTGCTGCCCGCCGCCGTGGTGGCGTTCTCGCCATGCCCGTACCGCACCATGGCCAGCAGCCCTGGCACACCGAGCGCGGCAAAGTTGTAGTCGTAACGCACTTGCCACGAACGCTCGTCAGCATTGCTGAAGTTGCCGTTGAACATGTCGTTGCCCAAGGTTCGCCCACTGCTGCCATACACCGACATCCACTGGCTGTCACCACTGACCTTCTGCAACCCCAGGTACAGCGTGTGGCCACTGTACGAAGCTGACAGCAAGGCGTAGCCGGTGCGGCTCTGGATGTCGCCGATGCGCGCCTGTCCGTCATCCCGGTCGATGAAGTAGCCAAGGTTGGCCCCCAACGTCCACTCCCCTACCCGCTGACTGTGCAGCAGGTTGAAGTAGCTTTGCTGGTAGATGTCCTCCAACTGCGAGTGCCAGGCGCCGATCAGTGTTCGCTGCTGGTTGAAGCGGTACTCGGCGCCGGCGTAGTTGAAGCCGTCCGAGGTGACCCCGGGCGCGGCCCAGGCAGACAGGTCCTGCATGTCCGAAGAGTGGCGCAGGCTCACCTCGCGGTACTGGCCGGCCTGCAGGCTCAGGCCTTCGATTTCCCGCGAGTCGAGCATGGCACCACGGAAGGTCTGCGGTAGCAGGCGGCCATCGTCGTAACGCAGCAGTGGAATATCCGGCAACAACTCCCCGACCTTCAGCTCGGTCGCGGACATACGCAGCTTCGCCGCCAGCCCGGCTCGACCGTAGTCGTCGGCCGCCCGCCCGTCATCGTGCACCGGCAACAGTTCAGAGCCGCTGGTCCCGCCGCCGCTGTCCAGCTTCACGCCGAACAGGGCGATACCGTCCAGGCCAAAACCGATCAGCCCCGGGGTGTAGCCCGAGCTGAACTTGAAGATGAAACCCTGGGCCCACTCTTCAACCTTGCCCTTGGCGGCCCCCGGGTCGCGGAAATCGCGGTTGAAGTAGTAGTTGCGCAGTGTCAGCCCACCCTTGGCATCTTCAAAGAAGCCCCCCTCTTGCGCCCAGGCCGGCAAACCAAGGCCAAACGCCAACGAAACTGCCAGGGCCGAACGGGCCAGCGTGCAGGTTGTGTCCATCATTATTATTGTTCTCCACGTTCAATAGGCGCAGCAGACCGCCCCAGGCCAGCATGACCCGGAGCAGCAAGTTGCATTCAGATACCCGGCCAGGCCGGGTTGCACTCAGTGGCTCAGTGCATCAGCAGGCAAGGCGGACGCAGGCTTGGTCGTGGGGCGCAACAGCAGCAGGCAACCCGCGGCAAGCACGAACACGCTGGCAAACACGCCGTACAGATGCAGGGGTTGCCAGCCACCATCGAGCAGCACGCCAGCCACGGTCGGCGACAGGATTGCGCCCATGCGGCCGATGCCGATCCCCCAACCCACGCCGGTGGCGCGTACCGATGCGTCATAGACCACCGGCGACAAGGCATACAGCCCAGCCACGCAGCCGTTGGAAAACAGCCCGATCAGCAAGCCCAACGCCAGCGCCGCAGTGACCGAGGCACCATTGGCCACGAACAGCACCAGCAGCGCGGCGGTAATGAGCATGAACAACGCCAGCACGCGCGTCAGTGGCCAGCGCGAAGCCAGGCCGCCGATCAGCGCCGCGCCAAGGATGCCGCCCACGCTCAACAGCACCCCGCCGGTGATGCCTTGCTGGGCTGACAAGCCGGCGGCCACCAACAGTTTCGGCGTCCAGCTCATGACGAAGTAGAAGCCGAACATGACCAGGAAGAACAGCAACCAGATCACCAGCGTGGTGCGGCGCATGGCCGGTGCCAGCAGTTGCCTGAAACCGCTGCTGGCATCCTCTGCCCTTGCGGCAACAGCCGGCAGTTGCGCCAATGCCGGCTGGCCGAGGCGCACGGCCAGGCGGTTGACCCGGGCCAGCGCATTGGCCGGCCGGCGTGCCAGCAGAAAGTCCAGCGACTCTGGCAACCACAGCAGTACCAGCGGGATTACCAGTACGGTGACGATGCCGCCAAACAGAAATACCGAGCGCCAGCCCCAATGCCCCAGCAGCCATACCGCCAGCAAACCGCCCAGGGTCGCGCCCAGCGCATAGCCAGTGGACTGCAGGCTCACCGCCAAGCCGCGCCAGCGTTTGCTGGCATATTCACTGGCAATCACATTGCTGCTGGCCAGGATGCCACCGATGCCCAGCCCGGTCAGGCCGCGCAGCAGCGCCAGTTGCAGCGGGCTCTGGCTCAGTGCCGAGAGCAGCATGCCGATACCGGACAGCGCCAGGCACAGCAGGATCAGCGGGCGTCGGCCAAAGCGGTCAGCCCACGGCGCGATGAACAATGACCCGGCCGCCATACCGAACAAGCCGGCACTGAGCAGAAGCCCGACCTGCGCCCCATTCAGGCCCCACTCGGCAGACACCGAGGCGGCGGTGAAGGCCATGACCAGCACGTCGAAGCCATCGATCATGTTGAGGATGATGCAAATACCAATGGCCAGGCACTGAAAGCGACCCATTGGGTCGTTGTCCAGACGTTGCTTGAGATCGGTATTCATGGGGTCACCTGCCGGCCAGGCTTGGCCACAGGCGAGAGGAACGATGCGCACGCGCAGGCGCAACGGGAGGAACCCTGACGGTTCAGTGCCGCTGGATAGCCATTCATGACTGGACCCTTTTTGTAATTGTTATCGCATACGGCAGGAGGGCTCCGGCCGTTGTCAGGCGCTAATCAACCAGATAATGGATCCACAGACAACGTTACGAAAGCACTGCCTATCAATCAGGCGCGACCAACCTCAGCTCATCGTTAGGGAAAATCATATTTTTTATAATTAAATTCAATAGGTTATAAATTTAAAACCAAAGAAACTTGATGTTCGATTAACGAACACAATCGAATTATGGATCCACAAACCATCAAAAACCACCCCTTGACTCACCACCATGACTACGCAATGAACAAATCTTCATGTTCCCCCTCAGCGCCCTGATCATGGGGCGCACAGCCGATGCCAGCCAGCCAGCAGCCGGGACTCGCCTTGAGGGTGCGGTGCGGGTTGCGTAGCATCCGCGACCCGATCGCGCGCGTATTGCCACCCCTCAGGATCGATTCACAGATGCCGCAACCCATCCCGTTAAAGGACCACGAAAAGGAAAAACACCTGGTCAACCGTCGGCTTCTGGCCTGCGCTGCCATGGTGTTCAGCCTGTGTGCTGTCCTGGTGGGCCGGCTCTATGTGCTGCAAGTGCTGCAGCATGACCAACAAACGGCCGTGTCGGAAAACAACCGCGTGCACGTGCTGCCCATCGCCCCCGAACGCGGGCTGATCTATGACCGCAACGGCGTGGTACTGGCCGACAACAAGCCCAGCTTCGACCTGACCATGACCCGCGAGCGATCAGGCGGCGACTCGGCCAAGGTGCTCGACACCCTGACGCAGGTGCTGGGCCTGACCGAAGACGACCGTAAGCAGTTCGACAAGGACCTGCGCCGTGGCCGCAAACCGTTCGAGCCCGTGACCCTTATGGTGGGCTTGAGCGAGGAGCAGATCGCCCTGGTAGCGGTGAACCAGTTCCGCCTGCCGGGCCTGGAGGTGGAGCCGCAGTTCATCCGTGAGTACCCACTGGCCGGGCATTTCGCGCATTCAGTGGGCTATGTGGGACGCATCAACGAGAAAGAAGCCAAGACGCTCGACAGCACGGAGTACCGCGGCACCCAATCGATTGGCAAGACCGGCATCGAGCGCTTTTACGAAAGCCAGCTGCATGGCCACGTGGGCTACGAAGAGGTCGAGACCAACGCTCAGGGGCGGGTGATGCGCGTGCTCAACCACAAGGACCCGACCCCTGGGCAGGATATAGTCCTCACCCTGGACGCCCATTTGCAGATAGCCGCAGAAAAAGCGCTGGGTGACCGCCGTGGCTCGGTGGTGGTATTGGACCCGGCCAATGGTGACGTACTGGCGATGGTCAGCAATCCCAGCTTCGACCCCAACCTGTTCGTCAAGGGTATCAGCTTCAAGCAGTATGCCGCGCTGCGCGACTCCATCGACCGCCCACTGTTCAACCGCGTCCTGCGCGGCCTGTATGCGCCTGGCTCGACCGTGAAGCCTGAAGTGGCCATCGCTGGCCTCGACAGCGGGGTGATCACCCCTGGCAGCCGGGTGTTCGACCCGGGCTACTACGAACTGCCCAACTATGACCACAAGTACCGCAACTGGAACCGCAGCGGCGACGGCTGGGTGGACATGTACACCGCCATCATGCGCTCCAACGACACCTACTTCTACGACCTGGCGCACAAGCTGGGCATCGACCGCCTGCACGACTACATGGCCGAGTTCGGCCTGGGCCAGAAGGTGTCGCTGGACATGTTCGAGGAAGCCTCCGGGCTGATGCCCTCGGCCGAGTGGAAGCGCGCCACACGACGCCAGGCCTGGTTCCCGGGCGAGACGCTGATCCTTGGCATTGGCCAGGGTTACATGCAGGTCACCCCCCTGCAGCTGGCCCAGGCCACCAGCCTGCTGGCAAGCAAGGGCGTGTGGCACCGTCCGCACCTGGCCATGACCGTGGGTGGCGATACGCCGATCGACCCAAACCCCATGCCCGACATCGTGCTGCACGACAAGCATGCCTGGGACCAGGTCAGCCAGGGCATGCAGATGGTCATGCACGACCCGCGCGGCATTGCCCGCGCCGCAGCGGCAGGCGCGCAGTATCGGATCGCCGGCAAGAGTGGTACCGCGCAGGTGGTGGCGATCAAGCAGGGTGAGCGTTACAACCGCAACAAGACCCTGGAGCGCCACCGCGACAACGCCCTGTTTGTCGGCTTTGCTCCGGCTGAGCACCCCAGTGTGGTGGTGGCGGTCATGATCGAGAACGGTGAGGCTGGAGGCCGGGTCGCAGGGCCGGTGGTGCGGGAAGTGATGGATGCTTATCTGCTGGATGAGCAAGGGCACCTGAAGCCGGAGTATGCGGGCGGCGCACCCACTCGGGGTGTGCCACACACATGATTTGGCGTAGCCGCTGTGCAGGCGGCTTTAGTCGCGAATGAGTCAGGATGCCGTGCGCGGCATCAGCTCATACGGGTGTTTCCACCCCGGCAGCGCCTGGATACGGGCTTTCCAGGCCTCGATGTGCGTGAACGCTGCCAACGGGATACCGGTGTCTTCTGGCATGAACACATACCCCGCCAACGACAGGTCGGCGATGGTCAACCGACCACCAACCATGAATGGCGTCTTCGCCAGGTGCGCGTCGACAATACGGTAAGCCGCCGTGGCACGCTCGCGCAGGAACCGCGTGACATCGGTTTCGCCGGTGTTCTTCAGGCAGAACAGAAAGCGCAGCGCAGCGTAATAGCTGGTGAACTTATGGTTGTCGAACAGCATCCACCGCCAGATCTCACGCTTTTCATCTTCATCGCGAGGCCCGAACTGGCCGGTCTGTTCGGCAAGGTATTCGAGGATCAGCGCAGACTGGGTGAAGCGCTTGCCAGCGTGTTCCATCACCGGCACCTCGCCCTGCTCATTCACCTCATCGCGCCAGGTCTGCTCACGCGTCTGGCCATGGAAGAAGTCGACGAACACCGGCTGCCAGTTCTGGCCGGTGAGTTCAAGCATGAGCGCAGCCTTGTAGGCGTTGCCGGATTCGGCGAAGCAATGCAGCCTGTAGTCGGACATGGGCGAACCTTCAGTTTCCTTTGAATGATCGGCAGGGCGCTCTGCGGGTTTGCCCGCGAAGCCCTCCACCCAAGCAAATCACGCGCGTCCCGACGCGGTCAATCCACGACGCGCTCCGTCGACACCTTGAAACCGTGCGTTCAGCCACATCATCAGCGGCAGGTGCACCTTCATCCCCGCCACGCTCCTGCCAGCAGAAGGGAACTACCCGAACGCCTCAACCGTCTTAGACACTGAGTGGTTTATTTCCCTGTGCTTCACGTTACTGGAGAACACGACATGCGCCACCTACTGCTCGCCCCTGCGCTGCTGCTCCTGGTGCCTGCCGGTGCTGCCCTGGCCCGCGTCGATGCGGGCGACGTCGCCACCTCGGCCGGTATTTCCGCTTCGCTGTATTCGACCTTCAAGGATGACAAACGGATCATCCCGGCCCGTGACGAACTTTCAGCGTTCGTCGCCAGCGGCGGTGCCATCCGCGGCGCCTATGTGGAGTCGGCGCTTGAACAGGCCCGCAAGGACCATCCTGGGCTGCAGGCCAACGACGAAGAGCTGGCCCGGGCCATCCTGTCGCAAGATGACCCTGTGGCTGACCATTGAGTAAACCTGTACCGGCCCTTTCGCGGCGGTTCGACGCGAGAGGGCCGATACAAGGCCGCTTCACGCCCAGCCATCCATACGCATGGTCGCCCTGACCAGGCGCTGCTCTTCCTGCTCGATCTCCCGCAAACTGTCGCGTATGCCGTTGATATGCTCACGCGCCGCCCGCTGCGCCTGCTCGGGCAGTTGCTCCATGACTGCGCGATACAACCGCGCATGCTGCCGATCAATCTGGCGTTTCTGCGCTGGCCGGCAGTACAAGTTGTTGACCGACGCAAACACCGTGCTCAACGTCAGGTCACTGAGCGATTGCAGGGTATGCACCAGCACCGGGTTATGCGACGCCTCGCTGATCGCCCGGTGAAAGGCATGGTCACGGCGGGCATGCTCACGGGCATCGAGCGCCTGCGCAGCCTCGTGCGCAGCCAGCATTTCTTCGTAACGCCGGCGGATCAGCAGGCGGTCGACGTCGGTAGCCCGCAACGCCGCCAGCCGCGCCGACTCAGCCTCCAGCAACGCCCTGACCTCCAGCAGGTCGAACAGCGTGCGCGGTTGCGAACTGAACAGGTGCATCAAAGGCGTAGCACCCGCCTGCCCGGTGAGATCGGCGACGAACGAACCCCGCCCCTGTTCGGTGTCGATGATGCCGCGCCCACGCAGAACGCGCAGGCCCTCGCGCAAGGCCGAACGTGAACAGCCAAGCTTTTCCACCAGCCGCCGCTCCGATGGCAGCGCCTGGCCCACCTTGAGCACGCCTTCGACGATAAGCCGCTCGACCCGTTCGGCCACCTGGTCGGCGACCTTGGCCTTGCCTTCAGTACCCACTGCGCACACCCCTGCTGGTAGGACCACTTTGACTTATAGCGCCAATCTAGCCAGACAGAACCGTGAATAAACAGTACTGCCCGAAGAAACTGGTAGGACCAGTCAACATCTCGCTCGACCCCGAACGCTAGCACGCGCACGCTGCATCGGTGACCGCTTCGCCAACAACAACAAAAACCGTTGCGAGTGAGCCAATGAATATCCTGTATGACGAACGCGTCGATGGCGCGCTGCCCAACGTGGACCTGGCCGCCCTGTTGCAGGCGCTGCGCGATGCACTGCCGGACCTTGAAATCCTGCACCGCGATGAAGACCTCAAACCGTACGAATGCGACGGCCTGTCGGCCTACCGCACCGTGCCACTGCTGGTGGCGCTGCCCGAGCGCCTGGAGCAGGTGCAGACGCTGTTGAAGCTTTGCCACCAGCGCGGCGTACCGGTGGTTGCGCGTGGCGCCGGTACCGGCCTGTCTGGTGGTGCCCTGCCGCTGGCCAAGGGCATCCTGCTGGTGATGGCGCGCTTCAACCGTATCCTCGAGGTCAACCCACAGGGGCGTTACGCCCGCGTGCAACCGGGCGTACGCAACCTGGCCATCTCCCAGGCCGCCGCACCCCATGGCATGTATTACGCACCCGACCCTTCCTCGCAAATTGCCTGCTCGATCGGCGGCAACGTCGCCGAAAACGCCGGTGGCGTGCACTGCCTCAAGTACGGCCTGACCGTACACAATGTGCTCAAGGTGGAAATCCTTACGGTCGAGGGCGAACGCCTGAGCCTCGGCAGCGATGCCTTGGACAGCCCCGGCTTCGACCTGCTGGCATTGTTCACCGGCTCCGAAGGCATGCTCGGTATCGTCACCGAAGTCACCGTCAAGCTGCTGCCCAAGCCCCAGGTGGCGCGGGTGATACTGGCCAGTTTCGACAGCGTCGAGGACGCCGGCCGGGCAGTCGCCGACATCATCGCTGCCGGCATCATTCCCGGCGGCCTGGAGATGATGGACAACCTGGCGATCCGCGCCGCTGAAGACTTCATCCATGCCGGCTACCCGGTGGACGCGGCGGCGATCCTGCTGTGCGAACTGGATGGCGTGGAAGCCGATGTTCACGACGACTGCGCGCGCGTCGCCGCCGTGCTGACCCAAGCCGGGGCCCGCGAGGTGCGCCTGGCCTGCGACGAAGCCGAGCGCGTTCGCTTCTGGGCCGGGCGCAAGAACGCCTTCCCGGCCGTGGGGCGCATCTCCCCGGACTACTACTGCATGGACGGCACCATCCCGCGCCGCGAGTTACCACGGGTGCTCAAGGGCATCAGCGACCTGTCCGCGGAGTACGGCCTGCGGGTGGCCAATGTGTTCCATGCCGGCGACGGCAACATGCACCCTTTGATCCTGTTCGATGCCAACCTGCCCGGCGAGCTGGCGCGTGCCGAAGCGATCGGCGGCAAGATTCTGGAACTGTGTGTGAAGGTGGGCGGCAGCATCACCGGTGAACACGGCGTGGGGCGCGAGAAGATCAACCAGATGTGCGCGCAGTTCAACAGCGACGAAATTACCCTGTTCCACGCGGTGAAGGCCGCCTTCGACCCCCAGGGCCTGCTCAACCCCGGCAAGAACATTCCCACCCTGCACCGCTGCGCCGAATTCGGCGCCCTGCACGTGCACCAAGGGCAACTGCCCTTCCCCGAGCTGGAGCGCTTCTGATGAGCATGGACCGCGACATGAGCCAGGCGCTGTTGGAGCAGGTCAACCAGGCGCTGAACGAAGGTACGCCGCTGCGTATCCAGGGCAGCAACAGCAAAGCGATGCTCGGCAACCCGGTGGCCGGCGAAGTACTCGACACCCGCAACCACCGCGGCATTGTCAGCTACGACCCCACCGAGCTGGTACTCACGGCCCGCGCCGGTACCCCCCTGCGCGAGATCGAGGCCGCCCTGCACGAGGCCGGCCAGATGCTGCCCTGCGAACCACCCCACCTGGGCCCCGAGGCCACCTTGGGCGGCATGGTCGCGGCCGGGTTGTCTGGCCCGCGACGGCCGTGGGCCGGGTCGGTGCGCGACTTTGTACTGGGTACACGGGTGATCACCGGCCACGGCAAGCTGCTGCGCTTTGGTGGCGAGGTGATGAAGAACGTCGCCGGCTACGATGTGTCACGCCTGATGGCAGGCAGCTTCGGATGCCTGGGGCTGCTGACCGAGGTTTCGCTGAAAGTGCTGCCACGGCCGCGCCTGTGCCTGAGCCTGCGCCTGCCGATGGGCCGCAATGAAGCGCTGGCCGAGCTGGCCGAATGGGGCCAGCAACCGCTCCCGATCAGCGCCGCCTGCCATGACAGCGAAACGCTGTACCTGCGCCTGGAAGGCGGCGAAGGGTCGGTGCAATCGGCACGCCAGCGGTTGGGGGGCGAAACGCTCGATAACCGCTTCTGGCGCGACCTGCGCGAGCAGCGCCTGGCGTTCTTTGCCGACGCCGCCCCCCTGTGGCGCCTGTCCGTACCCACCGTCACCGGCGAGCTGGACCTGCCCGGCCAGCAACTGATCGACTGGGGGGGTGCCCAGCGCTGGCTCAAGACCTGCGCACCGGCGCAGGCCATTCGCGACCAGGTCGCCAGGGTGGGCGGCCACGCCACCTGCTACGCCCCCGGTGCAGCCAGCAGCCCGCCGCTGCCGGTTGCACTGATGCGCTATCACCGCGCCCTCAAGCAGCAGCTCGATCCCCAGGGGGTGTTCAACCCTGGTCGCCTGTACCCGGACCTATGAGGCCAGCCCATGCAAACCAACCTTAGCGAAACCTCGCGCCGCCTGGCCCGCGCCGACGAAGCCGAGCGCATCCTGCGCACCTGCGTACATTGCGGCTTCTGCACCGCCACCTGCCCCACTTACCAGTTGCTGGGCGACGAACTGGACGGCCCGCGCGGGCGCATCTACCTGATCAAGCAGATGCTCGAAGGCGAGCCGGTCACCGCCAGCACCCAATTGCACCTGGACCGCTGCCTGACCTGCCGCAACTGCGAAACCACCTGCCCATCGGGGGTGAAGTACCACGACCTGCTGGACATCGGCCGCGCAGTGGTCGAGCAGCAGGTGCCACGCCCACTCGGCCAGCGCCTGTTGCGCCTGGGCCTGCGTGCGGTGGTGCCGCGCCCGGCACTGTTCAAGGCCCTGACCCGCAGCGGCCAGGCGTTGCGCCCGCTGCTACCGGCCTCACTCAAACGCAAGTTGCCGGTGCAGGTAACGACACCCGGCCCGCGTCCGGCAGTGCGCCATGCGCGCCGGGTACTGATGCTGGAAGGTTGCGTGCAGCCAGCCCTGTCACCCAATACCAATGCCGCGGCTGCGCGGCTGCTCGACCGCCTGGGCATCAGTGTGCAACCCATCCTGCAGGCCGGATGCTGTGGCGCGGTGGACTATCACCTGAATGCTCAGGAGCAAGGCCGGCAGCGGGCACGGCGCAATATCGACGCCTGGTGGCCCGCCATCGAAGCGGGTGCCGAGGCGATCGTGCAGACCGCCAGCGGCTGCGGCGCGTTTGTCCGCGACTATGGCCATCTGCTGGAGAAAGACCCCCATTACGCTGCCAAGGCGGCACGGGTCAGTGCACTTTCCCGCGATCTGGTGGAAATCCTGCGCGATGAGCCAATCGAACAATTGGCCCTGTGCGCCGAACAGCGCCTGGCCTTCCACTGCCCATGCACCCTGCAGCACGCACTGAAGCTGGGCGGCGCGGTAGAGGCGCTGCTGACACGGCTTGGCTTTACCCTGACCTCGGTGCCCGATGGCCACCTGTGCTGCGGCTCGGCAGGGACCTATTCGCTGACCCAACCTGAACTGTCACTGCAACTTCGCGACAATCGTCTGAATGCGCTGGAAAGCGGTAAACCGCACGTCATTGCCACAGCCAACATAGGCTGCCAGGCCCACCTCGATGGGGCTGGACGCACACCCGTGCGCCACTGGATCGAAATCGTCGAAGCCGCCTTGAACCCGGAGCCCGCCCATGCTTAGCAAGTTCGCTATCGGCCAGACCGAAATCGCCCGCGTACTGACCGCCGCCCGCCAGGAAGCCCAGGCCCGACAATGGAGCGTGACCATCGTCGTGGTCGACGACGGCGGCCACCCACTGGCCCTGGAACGCCTGGACGGCTGCGCACCGGCCAGTGCCTACATCGCGATGGAAAAGGCCCGCACCGCCGCACTGGGGCGCAAAGAGACGCGGGATTATGAAGACATGGTCAATGGCGGCCGCACGGCCTTCGTGACCGCTCCCCTGCTGACCAGCCTTGAAGGTGGTGTGCCGCTGCGGGTGAACGGCCAGGTGGTGGGCGCCATTGGTGTATCCGGCGTCAAATCCGAACAGGATGCCCAGGTGGCCAAGGCGGGAGCTGCTGCCTTGTAGACCTGGGGTTCGACCACCGCCCAGCATCTTAAGACGTTTCCTACGCCGCCCTCAGAAGCGCCCTACTTGCTGCCTCTGCCCGCAGAAAACATGATCGGCACTGGAGGACGCAAGGTCGCGACCCAGAGGAGGCTCCGCATGCACCCGTACGCCCGCCCCATCGCCGAACTGCGCAGCAGCCTGCGCGAAATGCTGGCCCATGACATGACCAACCCCGACAACGACCCGCACTTGTCGGGGGTCATGTTCTTCTGCGCCACCGATGAACATTCCCGGCAATTGATCGAACGCATCGAGTTGCTGGCCAGCGAGGTGTTCTTCGACGCGAACGGGCGGGCCATTTCAGAGCATATGAAAGCTTCGGCGGTTGAAGGCGTGCGCATCAAGCGCAACCGCAACGCGCCGGAGGATGAAACCGTGATACGCATTGCCCTGGCAGAAAAAGGCTATATCACCGTCAGCACCGCCCGGCTCTGAGCGGTTGGCTCGGCCTCTTCGTCGCCTGTGACAAGCCCTGAGTCGCAGCCGATCCGCTATCCTGAGCAATCCTCCGCTCCGGACCCGCCCATGGAACTGCACATTCGCCTGGAGGGCCGCAAAGGCCTGGCCGACCAGCTTTACCAGCAACTGCGCGACGGTATCGACAGCGGCCACCTGGCCGCCGGTACCCAACTGCCGCCCACCCGTCTGCTGGCTGAACAACTGGGCGTATCGCGCAAGACAGTGGCCGAGGCCTATTCGCGGCTGACCTACGATAACCTGCTCAGCGGCGTGGTCGGCCGTGGCACGTTCGTCACCCCACGCCATCCGCTGCGCAGTAACGAATCAGCCACCATACCCCTGGCCGGCGCCGCCTCCCTCGAGCGCTGGCAGCAGCGCGCCACCGTGCTCAGCCAACGCCAGGTGCAGGCGCCATCGCGCTATGACTTCGTCGGTGGTGCTTCGAGCAAGGCACAGTTCCCCTTCGACCAGTGGCGCAGTTGCCTGAACTACGCACTGCGCCGCAGCCAGCGCCACCCCGAGCGCCAATTCCCGGCCCAGGGCTTGCCGGAACTGCGCGAAGCCATTGCCCACCACATCGCCTACTCGCGCGGGGTGCACTGCAGCGCAGCCGATCTGCTGGTGTGCAACGGCGCCCAGCAGGCGCTGGACCTGATCGCCCGGGTGCTGGTCGAACCGGGCTGCCAGGTGGCCATGGAAGATCCTGGCTACCCGCCGGCACGGCAATTGTTCCTGGCCCTGGGTGCACGCCTGCAATCGGTGCCGGTGGACGATGAGGGCCTGTGCGTGGAACAGATCGCCGACGGCACCCGGCTGATCTACGTCACCCCCTCGCACCAGTTCCCGCTGGGCATGCCGATGAGCGAGCCACGCCGGCATACCCTGCTTGCGCGCGCCGCCGAGCTGGGTGCACTGATCATCGAAGACGACTACGACTGTGAGTTCCGCTACCACGGGCCAGCCTCGGACGCGCTGCAGCGTCTGGACCGGCATGGGCTGGTCGCCTATGTCGGGACCTTCTCCAAGACTTTGCTGCCCGAGCTGCGCCTGGGCTATGCCGTATTACCGCCTGCCGTACTGCAGGCCGCTTGCGTGGCCAAGCACCTTAGCGATTGGCACAGCCCTACCCTGCTGCAGTGGGCGCTGGCGCGCTTCCTTGGCGAAGGCCACCTGAACAAGCACATCCGCCGCTGCCACGAGGTCTACAGTGCACGCCGCGAGCGCATCCTGGCGCGCCTTGGCGGCGATCTGGCACCGTGGTTCAGCGCCATCCCCGCCAGCGCAGGCTTCCACCTCAGTGCCTTGGCTACGCCCGCAGTGGATGTGGAACTGTTGGCCAACCTCGCGCGCAAGGTAGAGGTCGGCCTGTATTCACTGGCACCCTTCTTCAGCGAGGCGCCGGTCCGCCCGGGGTTATTGATGGGCTTCGGCGCCATCGAACTGCTGGATATCGACCCGGCGCTGGACCGGGTACGCGATACCCTGCAACGCCTCAGTTGACCGGTGCGGCCTTGCCGGTTGCGGCCGGCCGGGCGATAGCCGTCGCATAGCCGCGCGGGTTGAAGCACGCCGTCACCAGCAGCATTGCCATCACGGTCACGGTCAACAGCGTCCACGAAGCCTGGAAGTCGCCACTGACATCCCGCAGCCAACCCGTGATATACGGCACGATGCCGGTGATGATAAAGCCGATACCCTGTACGAACGCCGCCAGGCTGCCGGCCTCGGCAGGCGTTTTCAGGTGTTCCAGGGTCAACGTCAGGCACTGGCTGAAGCAGGCACCCAAGCCAAAGCCGATCATGGCGACCCAAAGCCCGGAAGCCGCCGCAGGTGCCAGCAAAAGCCCCAGGAAACCCGCCAGCTGGATCGCCAGCGCCAGCCACAAACCCGGGCGCCTGTCGGCCCAACGTCGCAGCAGCAGCGGCAGGCCAAGCGCACCGAGCACCTGAAAGACGGTCATCAGGCCCACCAGGTCGGCACCGCCCTGAGCGGTGCCGCCGCGCTCGATGTGGTAAGCCGGCAACCAGGCCACCATGCTGGTGTAGCCGCCGTTGATCAGGCCGAAGTACAGGGCCAGCAACCACGCCCGGCGGGTGCCGAACCAGTGCCCGCCTGCGGCCCCAGACAGCTTTGGCGCCTCCTGCCTTGGCCGCAGCACGGCCCAGGCCAGCACCGCCAGCACGGCCGGGATCGCCCAAACGCCCAGGCCCGCCTGCCAGTAACCGAAATGGCCGCTGATGTGTGGACCGAGTACTGCCGCCAAGCCGCCGCCGCTCATCAGCGCCGCCGAGTACAGCCCCATCGCCCCGGCCAGACGGCCAGGGAACCAGCGGTTGACCAGCCCCGGCATCATGCCCTGCACCACCGCCACGCCCAGGCCGGCGACCAGCGCACTGGCGATCAGCGCCCAGGCACTGTCCAGTTGCAGGCGCCACAGGCAGGCCAAGGCAATGGCGGTCAGGCCCCCAAGCATGCCGCCGTGCTCGCTGACCCAGCGTCGCAGCCACGGTTGCAACAGGGGCACCAGGCCCATGCACAGCACCGGTAGCGCCGTCAGCAAGGCGGCCTGCTGGTAACCCAGGCCGGTGCTGGCGCGCATAGGTTCGAGTAACGGGCCGATACTGGTCAGGATCGGCCGCAGGTTCAACGCCAGCAGGATCACCAGCAGCAGGTTCAGTACAGCGCTCATTGTGAGTCGGTTCTCTTGTAGCAGGAACTGGCCATTATCCCGGCTCGGCTGGCTTGGCAGAAATGAAGAGATTGGATGCAGGTCAGTGGCCACCTGAATGGACGATTGGCCTCCCGCTTATGTGCAAAATTGGCTATCGGGGTGGCCAATGAGCGGCGCTACAGTAGCGCCATATCCACCCCCACCCGCCTGGAGACTGACATGCACAACCGTATCGAATGGGCCAAACACGCGCCGCAAGCCTACAAAGCCATGGTCGGCCTGGAGCAGGCGCTGGCTAACAGCGGCCTTGAAAACTCGCTGCTGGAACTGATACGCCTGCGCGCTTCGCAGATCAACGGCTGCGCCTACTGCGTCAACCTGCATGCCAACGATGCGCGCAAGGCCGGTGAGTCCGAAGCACGCCTGCAGACCTTGTGCGTGTGGCAGGACACCAGCTACTTCACGCCGCGTGAACGTGCTGCGCTGGCCTGGGTCGAGAGCCTGACCCGCTTGCCAGAACAGGGTGCGCCGCAGGGCCAATATGAAGCCCTGCAGGAACACTTCGAGCCGGCCGAGGTGGCCAACCTGACCTTGGCGATTGCCACCATCAATGCCTGGAACCGGTTCGGCGTCGGCTTTGCCATGGTGCCGGCCTGATCCTTTCGGGCGGCCTGTGCAGGCCTATTCGCGGGCAAGCCCGCTCCTACAATTCTGCGCCCTGTAGGAGCGGGTTTACCCGCGAACACCGGCAGAGCCGGTGCCAT
>NZ_JBQENN010000038.1:36648-46194 GCF_052044625.1 Pseudomonas sp. 22515 | reverse complement strand
TCCTGCCCTCGGTCGTGTTACCCCTGTAGGAGCGGGCTTGCCCGCGAAGAGGTCGGTTCAGGCGACGAAAATCTTCCCTGCGGCTATGGCAGCCTCTGGCGACTCGGCCTAGGATACGCCGCATGTGGATAGGGAGTGTTTTCATGCGTAAGTCTTTTGTCGTCAGCCTGCTGAGTGCTGGCATCCTGCTGGCCGGCTGCCAGGCGGTGAATACCACCAGCGGCGGTGCTGTTGGCGTCGAGCGCCAGCAGTACATGTTCAGCATGCTCTCGACCGATGAGGTCAACCAGATGTACGCGCAGTCGTATCAGCAGACCCTGGGTGAAGCGTCGAGCAAGGGTGTGCTCGACAAGTCCAGCGCCGATGCCAAGCGTGTGCAGGCCATTGCCAACCGCCTGATCGCCCAGGCGCCCAAATTCCGCCCGGATGCCGCGCAGTGGGACTGGCAAGTCAACGTGATCAAGAGTGATGAACTGAACGCCAACTGCGGCCCGGGCGGCAAGATCATCGTCTACACCGGGCTGATCGATCAGCTCAAGCTCACCGATGCGGAAATTGCCGCAGTGGTGGGGCACGAGATTGCCCACGCCTTGCGCGAGCATAGCCGCGAGGCCATGTCCAAGGCATACGGTGTGGAAATGGCTCGTCAGGGTGCCGGTGCCATCTTCGGCCTCGGCCAGAGCAGCATGGCCATGGCCGACACGGTGGTGAACTACGCCATGACCTTGCCAAACAGCCGGGCCAACGAGAACGAGGCCGACCTGATTGGCCTGGAGCTGTCGGCGCGTGCCGGCTACGACCCGAATGCCGCGATCACCTTGTGGAACAAGATGAGCAAGGCTTCCGAAGGTGCACCGCCTGAGTTCATGAGTACTCACCCGGCGTCCGCGAGCCGCATTGCTTCGCTGCAGGCGGCGATTCCGAAGGTGATGCCGCTGTATCAGGCAGCAGCCAAGCAATAAATGCCTGAATCGTGGGGCTGCATGGCAGCCCCCGGTTTTCCCTTTATCCAATCCAGCCACTGGCCTTCATTGCCGAATAGACGGCCACGATCGCCAGCACGAAGAACGCCGTTGCCGCCAGGCGGCGAATCAGCGTCAACGGCAGTTTGTCAGCCGCGAAGTTACCCGCCAGTACCACCGGCACGTTGGCAATCAGCATACCCAGGGTAGTGCCGATAATGACCATGATCAGGTGCGGATACTGCGCAGCCAGCATCACGGTGGCGACCTGGGTCTTGTCACCGATTTCGGCCAGGAAGAACGCAATCAGTGTCGTCAGGAACGGCCCGAAACGGCGAGCCGGGTTCTCGTCGTCATCCATCTTGTCCGGTACCAGGGTCCACAGTGCGGTGGCGGTAAAGCTCGCGGCCAGGATCCAGTGCAGTGCCGAATCGCTGAAGAAGCTGCCGACCCAAGCCCCCACGGCACCGGCTGCGGCATGGTTGGCCAAGGTGGCGGCGATGATGCCGGCGATGATCGGCCAGGGTTTGCGGAAGCGGGCAGCGAGAATGAGTGCGAGCAGTTGCGTCTTGTCGCCGATCTCGGCCAGGGCAACGATAGCGGTGGGGACCAACAGTGATTCCAGCATCAGGATTCCTACGGGGGCGGGTCGACACGGCTATGACACGTACAGCCTCCCCGCCCCGGGTAAGGTGTGCGTGTCATAGGTCTTGTCAAACCCTCGATCCGTCTATGCGGATCTCGCCATGCAGGCGTGCATGGTGGGTCGCACGCGCCATGGTCTGTGGACCAAGTATGTTGACGCGTACCGGGCGAGCTGGGTGCTCGCGGGAGACTACTCCCCTAGGACGGTGCGGATTCTGCCTAGGCAAAACGTTTTCGGCAAGCGCTGTTTTTTATCCGCGAGTTGCCTGGTAGATGCGGAAACCGTCGGCCTCGTCACGTACCTGGCAGTTGCCCAACGCCCCTTCGATCAGTGGTTGGTAGCGCAGGAAACTGTTGGCAACCAAGCGCATTTCGCCACCTTTTCGCAGATGAAAGGCGGATTTTTTCAGCAAGTTTTCCGAAGCCTGATAGTTGGTATGAACGCCGGTGTGGAATGGCGGGTTGCTCAGGATAAGGCTCAGTTCGGTAGGGGCGGCGTCGATGCCATCGCCACTGATCACTTCGCCTTCCAGGCCGTTGGCAGCCAGCGTCAGGCGGCTGGCGGCCACGGCGAAGGCATCCACGTCCAGCAAGGTCACCCGGCTTTGTGGGTAACGGCGTTTGAGCGTGGCCCCCAGTACCCCGGCACCGCAGCCAAAGTCCAGCATGTGACCACCGGGCAGGCCGTCAAGATGCTTCAGGAGCAGGGCCGTACCTCGGTCGAGTCGGCCATGGCTGAATACCCCAGGCAGGCTGATCACCTGCAGCGGGCCGTCTTCCAGGGCCAGCTCGAAGCGCTCGGCCAGGCTTTCCAGCGGTTTTGCCTGCGGTGCCTGGTCGATGGTCACTTGCCACAGCTGGCAGTGCCGGGCGCTGTCGAGCTTGCGTGGCTTGCCAAAGGCCGCCAACTGCTTGGCCGCGCCCTCGATGCCACCGCGCTTCTCACCGACCAGGTACAGCTCGCGGCCAGCCAGGCGCGACGCCAGGGTATTGAGCAGATAGGCGGCCAGCTCGCGGGATTTGGGCAGGAACAGCACGGCGCTTTCGAATGCTGCTTCAGGGGCCTCGACGCCGTAATGGCTGCGGCCTGCGAAGCGGCTTTCGAGCATGGCCTGATCGCCGGCATGCCAAGTCCAGGCCTGGGCCTGAGGCAACTGGCCGAGCAGGTCGTCGGCGGGGGCGCCGGCGATCAGCAGCGGCCCCTGAAACAGCTCTGCCTGGCGGAGCAACACTTCACTGCGCGGGTCCATGGACGACGTCTCCTGGAAAAAAGTGGCGCAGTGTAGCAGAGGCAGGCGCCTGGCTCAGCTGACCACGCGGCGTGGCTGCCCGGCGAAGAAGGCCTGGGCGTTCTCACTGAGCTGGCCGACGATGCGCTGGCGCGACTCTACGGCACCCCAGGCGCTGTGCGGGGTGATGATCAGGCGCGGGATGCCGGGCTCCAGCAGCGGGTTGCCGTTGACCGGCGGCTCCACGCTCAGCACGTCGGTCGCCGCGCCGCCCAAGTGACCACCGCGCAGGGCATCGGCCAACGCCTGTTCGTCGATCAGGCCGCCACGGGCGGTGTTGACCACCAGCGCGTTGGGTTTGAGCAGGGCCAGTTCGCGGGCACCGAGCATATGCCGGGTGTGCTCGTTCAGCGGGCAGTGCAGGGTCAGGGCATCGACTTGCGGCAGCAACTCGTCCAGCGGCAGCCGGTCGGCGCGCTCCGGGCGGCCAGGGATCTGCCCGCTCAGCACACGCATACCGAAGGCTTCGGCCAGCCTCGCCACTGCGCCGCCCAGTTCACCGTGGCCGAGCAGGCCGAGGGTTTTGCCCTCCAGTTCGACGATAGGAAAGTCCAGCAGGCAGAACTGGCTGGCCTTGGCCCACTGGCCATCGGCCACCGCCTGGTTGTAGTCGCACAGCCGAGTGGCCAGGGCCAACAGCAGGGCCAGGGTATGCTGGGCGACAGACGGCGTGCCGTAGCCCTGGCAGTTACACACGGTGATGCCCTGGGCGCGGGCGGCGGCCAGGTCGACATTGTTGGTGCCGGTGGCGGCCACCAGGATCAGCTTCAGTTGCGGGTTGGCAGCCAGGGTAGCGGCGTCGAGCATGACTTTGTTGCTGACCACTGCCACGGCGCCCTGCAAGCGTTCCGCGACCTGTTCCGGGCGGGTGGCGGCGAACAGTTCGAACTGGTCGAACTGCTGCTTCAGGGGCGAAAGGTCGAGGTCGCCAAGGTCCAGGGACTGGTGATCGAGAAACACGGCGCGACGCGGGCTGGGCATGAAGATCTCCGGTGGCAGGGAGGGATAAGGGCGTTGTGGCCATTCGCAGGCACGCCCGCGCCCGCAAGGTCACCACAACCCTTGCAGGCGCGGGCTTGCCGGCGAAGAGGCACTCGGCTTCGGCGCAAACCTGAAGCCGCCGCCGCAGTGTCTAGCTCAACCTTGCTGCCCGTCAACGCCCGCCACTCATACCTTTGCCGCGCAAATCATTCCTTCGGCTGATTTGGCCGTCACATTGGCGAACTACAGTAAACCCAGACTTGTCCGGCCCGCTTTTCAGAAAAGGGATCCCCATGTTGCAGACACGCATCATCAAGCCCGCCGAGGGCGCCTATGCCTATCCATTGCTGATCAAGCGCCTGCTGATGTCCGGCAGCCGCTATGAAAAGACCCGGGAAATTGTCTACCGCGACCAGATACGGCTGACGTATCCACAGCTCAACGAGCGCATTGCCCGCCTGGCCAATGTGCTGACCGAGGCCGGGGTCAAGGCCGGTGATACCGTAGCGGTGATGGACTGGGACAGCCATCGCTACCTGGAATGCATGTTCGCCATCCCGATGATCGGCGCTGTGGTGCACACCATCAACGTGCGCCTGTCGCCCGAGCAGATCCTCTACACCATGAACCACGCCGAAGACCGCGTGGTGCTGGTCAACAGCGACTTCGTGGGCTTGTACCAGGCCATCGCCGGGCAGCTGACCACTGTCGACAAGACCTTGCTGCTGACCGATGGCCCGGACAAGACTGCCGACCTGCCCGACCTGGTCGGGGAGTATGAGCAGCTGCTGGCGGCGGCCAGCCCGCGCTACGACTTCCCGGACTTCGACGAGAACTCGGTGGCCACTACCTTCTACACCACTGGCACCACCGGTAACCCCAAGGGCGTGTATTTCAGCCACCGCCAGTTGGTGCTGCACACACTGGCCGAGGCCTCGGTCACCGGCAGTATCGACAGCGTACGCCTGTTGGGCAGCAACGACGTGTACATGCCCATCACCCCGATGTTCCACGTGCATGCCTGGGGCATCCCCTACGCCGCCACCATGCTCGGCATGAAGCAGGTGTACCCGGGCCGCTACGAGCCGGACATGCTGGTCAAGCTGTGGCGTGAAGAGAAGGTCACCTTCTCCCACTGCGTACCGACCATCCTGCAGATGCTGCTCAACTGCCCGAACGCACAGGGGCAGGACTTCGGCGGCTGGAAGATCATCATCGGCGGCAGTTCGCTCAACCGTTCGC
Source organism: Pseudomonas sp. 22515 (assembly GCF_052044625.1). Lineage (NCBI taxonomy): Bacteria > Pseudomonadati > Pseudomonadota > Gammaproteobacteria > Pseudomonadales > Pseudomonadaceae > Pseudomonas > Pseudomonas sp. 22515. The sequence goes on along the minus strand of NZ_JBQENN010000038.1, from coordinate 41,075 downwards.
TGTACCAGGCCGCCCTGGCGCGCGGCATTCAGCTGACCGCTGCGTATGGCATGTCGGAAACCTGCCCGTTGATCTCCGCAGCACACCTGAACGATGAACTGCAGGCCGGCAGCGAGGATGAGCGCGTCACCTACCGTATCAAGGCCGGTGTGCCGGTGCCGTTGGTCGAAGCGGCCATCGTCGACGGCGAAGGCAACTTCCTGCCCGCCGATGGTGAAACCCAGGGTGAGCTGGTACTGCGTGCGCCGTGGCTGACCATGGGCTACTTCAAGGAACCGGAGAAGAGCGAAGAGCTGTGGCAGGGTGGCTGGCTGCACACCGGTGACGTCGCCACCCTCGACGGCATGGGCTACATCGACATCCGCGACCGCATCAAGGATGTGATCAAGACCGGCGGCGAGTGGGTTTCCTCGCTCGACCTGGAAGACCTGATCAGCTGCCACCCGGCCGTCCGCGAAGTGGCGGTGGTGGGGGTGGCGGACCCGCAGTGGGGTGAGCGCCCGTTTGCCCTGCTGGTGGTACGTGACGGCCACGCTATCGACGCCAAGGCACTGAAGGAACACCTCAAGCCGTTCGTCGAGCAAGGTCATATCAACAAGTGGGCGATTCCAAGCCAGATCGCCGTTGTTACTGAAATTCCCAAGACCAGTGTCGGCAAGCTCGACAAGAAACGCATCCGCCAGGACATCGTCCAGTGGCAGGCCAGCAACAGCGCGTTCCTTTCCACGTTGTAACCGTTGTGCGGGTCGCGCACGTCAGAGCGTGACCCGCATGCTAGAGAGCCCGCCGCCTTGCCAAACGACAGAAATGCGCCATCCTTGAGCACTGCCAGCCCGCAACCGGAGCAAAACTGCAGCGAGTTGGTGGCATGGAGCGCAAATCACACTTTAGAGGGATCAAGCGCCTGTGCCTGCTGGCTATAGTCGGGGCCAGGGGATTTTCAGGAATGGGGGAGGGCGACATGCGCAAGCTGTGTCGCCGCGGGTGCAAGCCTGCAAACCGGTCGCTCGGGCCGTTCTTGAAAGGACTCACTGCCATAACAAAAAAGTACATGGAGTAGCGTCGATGAAATCTGCAAACCTGTTCTGGCGCCGGGCCAAACTGCCCTTGGCCGTCAGCCTTGCTTCCACGCTCGCAAGTCCTGCTTTCGCTGTCAGTTTCAACATTGGTGAAATCGAAGGCCAGTTCGACTCGTCGCTCTCCATCGGCGCCAGCTGGTCGACGGCCAACCCCAACAAGAACCTGATAGGGGTGAACAACGGCGGCAAGGGCCTGTCACAGACATCCGACGATGGCCACCTGAACTTCAAGAAGGGCGAAACCTTCTCCAAGATCTTCAAAGGCATTCATGACCTGGAGCTCAAGTACGGCGACACCGGTGTGTTCGTGCGCGGCAAGTACTGGTACGACTTCGAGCTGAAGGACGAGAACCGCGAGTTCAAGGACATCAGCGACTCCAACCGCAAGGAAGGCGCCAAGTCGTCCGGCGCCGAGCTGCTCGACGCCTTTGTCTACCACAACTACTCCATCGGCGATCAGCCTGGCTCGGTGCGGTTTGGCAAGCAGGTGGTGAGCTGGGGTGAAAGTACCTTCATCGGCGGCGGGATCAACTCGATCAACCCCATCGACGTGTCGGCGTTCCGCCGCCCCGGGGCCGAGATCAAGGAAGGCCTGATTCCCGTCAACATGTTCTACATCTCGCAGAGCCTGACCGACAACCTGTCGGCCGAGGCCTTCTACCAGCTCGAATGGGATCAGACGGTCGTCGACAACTGTGGCACTTTCTTCTCCCAGCCGGACATCATTGCCGACGGCTGTACCGACAACTTGCGCGTGCTCAATAGCAGTCGCACAGTGCCGGGCGCTGCGCAGCAGTTCCTCGCCTCGCGGGGCGTGAACATCAACGAAGAGGGTGTGATGGTGCGCCGTGGTGCCGACCGCGATGCGCGTGACAGCGGCCAGTTCGGTGTGGCCATGCGCTATATGTTCGAGCCGTTGGACACGGAGTTCGGCGCCTATTTCATGAACTACCACAGCCGTGCACCCATCTTCAGTGCCACAGGGGCTCCGCCGTCCGTGTTCGCCGGGCTGAGCGCCCTGCCTGCACAGCTGCGCGCATTGGCGCCTCTAATCGTGGCGGGTAATTCCGAGTACTTTGTGGAATACCCCGAGGACATCCGCCTTTATGGCTTGAGTTTCTCCACCACGTTACCCACTGGCACCGCCTGGAGCGGCGAAGTCAGCTACCGCCCTAACGCGCCAGTGCAACTCAATACCACGGATATCCTGTTCGCCGGTGTCCGTCCCATTGGCGGCGCGTTGAGCAACGCATCGTTGCTGACCGGTACGCCGGGGCAAGACCTGCATGGGTATCGCCGTAAGGAGATCACCCAGTTCCAGACCACCCTCACCCATTTCTTCGACCAGGTGATGGGCGCCAGCCGGATGACAGTAGTCGGTGAAGTGGGTGTCACCCACGTCGGCGGCCTGGAGAATGCCCACGATACCCGCTACGGTCGCGACCCGGTGTTCGGCCCAGGTCCATTGCCATCCACCGGTGGCGCCGATACCTGCCAGGCGCTCAATGGCAGCACCATCGCTGGCGCGGGTGCGGGGACATCCACCACCAACCTGAACCGCAAATGCGAGAACGACGGCTACACCACCAGCACTTCCTGGGGTTACCGCGCCCGTGTCATCTGGGACTACAACGACGTATTCGCGGGTATCAACCTGAAGCCGAGCGTGGCCTGGTCGCATGACGTGTCCGGCTATTCGCCGGGCCCTGGTGCCAACTTCGAGGAAGGCCGCAAGGCAGTCAGTCTGGGCCTGGACGCCGAGTACCAGAACACCTACACGGCCAGCCTGTCGTACACCAACTTCTTCGATGGCAAGTACAGCACCGTGGATGACCGCGACTTCGTCGCCCTCAGCTTCGGCGTGAACTTCTAAGCATACAGATCCAGGACGACACGACATGAACAAGACCAGAAGTCTACTGCAAGCCGGTGTACTGGGCCTGTCCCTGCTGGCGACCAGCGTCATGGCTGCGGTATCCGCCGACGAGGCGGCCAAGTTGGGCAGTACCCTGACCCCGATGGGGGCTGAAAAGGCCGGCAACGCCGATGGCTCGATCGGCCCTTGGGAGCCGCTGTCGAAGAGTGCGGGCAGCGTCGACGGCAAGGGTTTCCTGGCCGACCCGTATGGCAGTGAAAAGCCGCTGTTCACCATCACTGCGCAAAACGCCGAGCAGTACAAGGACAAGCTTTCGCCGGGCCAGATGGCCATGCTCAAGCGCTACCCGGACACCTTCAAGATCCCTGTATTCAAAACCCATCGCGGCTCCACGGTACCTGCGGACGTGTTCGCCGCCATCAAGAAAAACGCCACCCAGACCACGCTGACGGAAGGCGGCAACGGTTTGAACAACTTCAACACGGCGGTGCCGTTCCCGATCCCGAAAACCGGCCTGGAAGTGATCTGGAACCACATCACCCGTTACCGGGGGGGCAGTGTCAGCCGCCTGGTGATCCAGGCCACGCCACAGCAGAACGGCTCTTTCAGCCCGGTTTACTTCTCCGACCAGTTCGTCTTCCGCGACAAGATGAAGGACTACGACCCGAACAACCCAGGCAACATCCTGTTCTACTTCAAGCAGGAAGTGACCGCGCCAGCGCGCCTGGCCGGGACCGTGCTGCTGGTGCACGAAACCCTCGACCAGGTGAAGGAGCCGCGCAAGGCTTGGATCTACAACGCCGGCCAGCGTCGCGTGCGCCAGGCGCCGCAAGTGTCGTATGACGGCCCGGGTACCGCCGCCGACGGCCTGCGTACGTCGGACAACCTGGACATGTTCAACGGTGCGCCAGACCGCTACGACTGGAAGCTGGAAGGCAAGAAGGAGCTGTACATCGCATCGAACGCCTTCAAACTGGATGATCCGAAGCTCAAGTATGCCGACATCATCAAGGCTGGGCACATCAACCAGGACCTGGCCCGTTACGAGTTGCGCCGCGTCTGGCACGTAGTCGCAACCCTCAAGCCAGGCCAGCGGCACATCTACGCCAAGCGTGATTTCTACATCGATGAGGACACCTGGCAGGCCGCAGTGATCGACCAGTACGACGGCCGTGGCCAACTGTGGCGCGTGTCCGAGGCCCATGCTCAGCCTTATTACAACGTGGAAGTGCCTTGGTACACCCTGGAAACCATCTACGACCTGCAGTCCGGTCGTTACCTGGCCCTGGGCATGAAGAACGAAGAGAAGCGCGCTTACGACTTTGGCTTCAGTGCCAGCAAGGCCGATTTCCAGCCTGCAGCGCTGCGTCAGTCGGGTATTCGCTAAGCTGAAATCACTGAACGCCGTCTGATCCCCAGAACGCCCCGGCTTGCCGGGGCGTTTCTATTTCCTGAACCGGCCTCTTCGCGGG
>NZ_JBQENN010000038.1:0-36638 GCF_052044625.1 Pseudomonas sp. 22515 | reverse complement strand
CCCGCGAAGGGGCCGGGCAAGGCAATAAACCTCCTGAATACCTCCCCAAACCCCCGCCCCAGCCCCTGTCCATCAGCCATGTTGCTTTTTGTCGCAGTCTTTTCCATGCCAATTGCGTCCATCATCTTCAAATGCGCAGCGTTAACGGCTAGTCTCGCAAACATCCATACCGCCGTTGTCTTCCAACCAGAACGAGCCGGCCATGACAGATCTGTCCCGTACGCATGGATTCGCGAGTCAGGCCCTTGGCCTGCGGGACGGGCGTTTCTTCCGGCCGCCGCTGCCGGATGGCCATGTGCAGCGCCTGCGTTTGTGCCAGCGGCTGGAAGCCGGTTTGGGCGGGCGGCTGCTGCTGGTCAATGCCCCGGCGGGTTTCGGCAAAAGCTCCCTGGCCATCGAGTTTTGCGAAACACTGCCCGAGCACTGGCGTAGCCTGTGGCTTGGCCTGAGCCAGCGGGACGCCGACCCTGGCCGCTTCCTTGAGCGCTTGCTTGAAGGCCTGCAGCAATACTGCCCGGCACTGGGCGGCCAGGCCATGGGCCTGCTGAAAATGCGCCAGCGCCATCAGCCGTTTGCCTTTGAAGAGTGGCTCGACGGCCTGCTCGACGAGCTGGCGCTGTACCTACAAGCTGATACGCCGCTGCTGCTGGTACTGGACGACTATCACCTGGCCCAAGGGCCGGTGCTTGACCGTTGCCTGCAGTTCTTCCTCAATCATCTGCCACCCGGCCTGGTGTTGCTGGTGACCAGCCGCCAGCGGCCAGACTGGCACCTGGCGCGGCTGCGCCTGTCCCGACAGTTGGTCGAGCTTAACGAACAGGACCTGCGCCTCACCGCGGATGAGTCGCTGGCAGTGATCGGTCGCCAGCCTACCGGCCTGCGCGGCCAGGCACTGGACAACCTGATCCAGCGCAGCGACGGCTGGGTCGCCGGGCTGCGTTTCTGGCAACTGGCGGCCAGCGACAGCGCCGACGAGCAAGCCTTGCCCCAGGCGCTGCATGGTGGCGAGGGTCTGATCCGCGACTACCTGCTTGAAGAAGTCATCGATAGGCTACCTGCAGACGTGCAGGCTTTCTTGTACGAAACCGCCTGCCAGGAGCGTTTCTGCGCTCCGCTTTGCGATGCGATGCGTGGCCGCCACGACAGTGCCGCCGTCCTGACCTTCCTGCAGGCGCATCAGGTGTTCCTTGTGCCGCTGGACGAGCATGGGCACTGGTTCCGCTATCACCATTTGTTCTCCGACCTGCTGCGTAGCCGACAGGCGAGCGAATCGCAGGTCGCTCTGCATTTGCGGGCCTGCCGCTGGTTTGAAGCTCAGGACCTGCTGGACGAGGCGGTGGAGCAGGCTTTGCGTGCCGGCCACCTCGATGTTGCCGCCGACCTGGTGCAAAGTTTGTCCGAAGAGCAACTGCTGGCCGAGCAGAACGTCGGCATGTTGCTGCGTTGGAAGATGGACCTGCCCGACAGTCTGTTGATCAGCACGCCGCGGCTGATCGTGCTGTACAGCTGGGCGTTGGGGCTGGCTTGCCAGCTGGATGCTGCCGAAGAACTGGCCGGCTACCTCAGTCGCTTTCTGCCCGCGCCTTCGGCGACCGCGCAAAAGTCGATGCTGGCCCAATGGCTGGCACTCAGTGGGGTCATTGCCCGTGGCCGTGGCGACCGCGAGCGCACCCTGGCCTATTGCGGCGAAGCGTTACAGAGCCTGCCGAGCAAGCGCTACGGCCAACGCCTGGTGTGTTTGTCGACGCTGTCCAACCTGGCCATTGCCGATGGCGACTTCTGGCGGGCCCGAGGCTGGAACCGCGAGGCCCTGGAGCTGGCCCAGCGGGTCGGTAACCCCTTGTTCGAGGCGCTGGCGCATTACGATCGGGCGCGGGTGCTGCATGCCCGTGGCGAGGTGCTGCGCGCGCTGGACGAAGTGCGCCAGGGGCTACAACGTCTGCAAGGGCTTTCCGCACAGCGGCTGTATGCCGTGCGTGCGCGGCTGACGCTTTATGAAGGTTACCTGCTGGTCTCGCGTCTGCAGCCAGCTCAGGGCCGCGCGCGTTTGCGCGCCGGGCTGGGTGAGGCGCGAGCGTGCCGGGACATCAGTGTGCTCATCGGTCATTGCGTGATTGCCACGCTCGATGGCCGGGAAGGTCACTTTGCCGAGGCCTTTGCCGAACTGGCCGAGGCCGAGCGCTTGATGCACATCTGGGATGTGCCCCCGGTCTACTACCTGGCCATGATTACCCTGGTCAAATGCGAACTGTGGCTGGCCCAGGGACGTACCGACCTGGCGGAGTCCTGGCTGCAGCGCCTGGGCCAGACCTATGGCGGCGAGCAGCCGGCGGCGGCACCGGAATTCCATCCGCTGCTGCCGTTGCACATTGCGTTGCAGCAGGCAGCGCTCGATCGCATCCAATTGCGTAGCGACGATGCCGTGCAACGCCTGGCATGCCTGGTAAAGCGCGGCCAGGCCAGTGGCGGCATGATGCTTACCGTCAGCGCCCTGAGCCAATGGCTTGTCCTGCTGCTGGACGAAGGCAAGGAAGGGCAGGCCGCGCAGTTGCTGCCAAGCTTGCTGGAAGCGGCGCATGGCGGTGTAATGCAGCCGATGCAGCCACTGCTGGAAAAACACCCGCAATGGCTTCAGGAACAACTGCAGGCAGGCGCCGCTTGCCCGGTTCAGGCGGAACTGCTCAAGCACCTGCCGCCAGTGCCAATCGCCAGTACGGGCAACGGCGAAGCGCTGAGTGGCCGCGAAATGGCTGTGCTCGAACTGATTGCCCAAGGCTGTTCCAATCAGCAGATCAGCGAGCGGCTGTTCATTTCCCTGCACACGGTGAAGACCCACGCCAGCCACATCAACAGCAAGTTGGGCGTGGAGCGGCGCACCCAGGCGGTGGCCAAGGCCAAATCCCTGGGGTTGCTGGCGTGATACTGGCCCTGCAGGTCATTGCTCGTTAAAGTGATGGCCTGACGCCATATTTTTTGGCCGACAATGCTCTACCCTCATCTTTCCCGACCAGCTGCCGATACAGCGATCGGTGGCATCGCCTCGCGCGATTTTTCAATCATTCCAAGGCAGGTCGTGTTGATGCTGCAGTACGGGCAAAAGAGCTTTCTGATCGTCGACGACTTTACCGACTTTCGTACGTCGACCCGTTCCATGCTGCGCGAGTTGGGCGTGCGCGACGTGGACACCGCTGACAGCGGCGAGCAGGCGCTGCGCATGTGCGCGCAGAAGCGCTATGACTTCATCCTGCAGGACTTCCATCTGGGCGATGGCAAGAAGAACGGGCAGCAGGTGCTTGAAGACCTGATCATCGACAAGCACATCAGCCATGAGTGCGTGTTCATCATGGTCACTGCCGAGAGCAGTCAGGCGATTGTCCTTAGCGCCATCGAGCACGAGCCCGATGCCTACCTGACCAAACCGTTCAACCGGGTTGGCCTTGCCCAGCGCGTCGAGAAACTGTTCCAGCGCAAGACGTTGCTAAAACCGATCCTGCAGGCGCTGGACCGCAACCGTCCGGCCGAAGTACTGGCGGCCTGCGCCGAGCTGTGCAAGAAGGATCCGCGTCTGGCACCCTTGTGCTTGCGCTACCGGGCCGATGCCCTGCGCAACCTCAACCGTTTCGAGGAACTGGAAAAATTCCTCAAGGCCATCCTGGCCAGCCGTCCGCAGCCGTGGGTATATGCCGCGTTGGGCGCACTGATGCACAAGCGTGGTCAGAATGCCCAGGCCCAGGGTGTATACGAGCAGGCGCTCAAGGCGTTCCCGATCATGCCAGGCCTTTACGATGGCATGGCCGAGGTGCTGGTGGCGCAGGGTGATACCCGGCGCGCGCAGAACTTGCTTGAAGAAGCCGTGCGCCTGTCGCCTTTGTCGGTGCGTCGGCAGTCGACGCTGGGCAAGCTGGCGCTGGAGAACGAAGACTTCGAAAGCGCATCGAAGGCGTTCCGCCATGCGGTGAACCAGGGGCAGAGTTCGCGCTACAAGGATGCCGAAAACAACCTTGGCCTGGTGCAGGCGTTGATGAGCAAGAATGCAGGCTTCGGCCTGGACGCCCGTACCCGGGTCGAGATCAACACCACGCTCAGCGAAGTGGCCAAGGAAAACCCCGAAGACCAAGGCCTGCAGGTGCGTGCGCGGATGATGAAGGCCGCCAGCCTGCAGCAGGCCGGCGACCCGGAAACGGCCGGCAAGCTGACAGAACAGGCGATTCAGCGCCTGGACAAGATGAACCAGTTCTTCTCTGTCGATTCGGCCCTGACGGTCGCTGCGCAACTGCAGGCGATGGGGCAGGAAGCCGCCGCCATCGGCGTGCTGAAGAACTGTGTGGAAAGTTATGGCGATGACCCCAAGGTCATGGAGAAAGTGGGCAAGCTGACGGATGACCCCAGCGTGCTCAACGCCATTACCGAAGCGGTCACCCTCAATCGGCAGGGTGTGCGCAGTTACCAGGGAGGGCAGCTTGGCGAGGCGTTGCAACTGTTCCGAAAGGCATTGGGTTTACAGCCGAAGAACATCAGTATCGCCCTCAACACCGCCCAGGCGCTGCTGCGCATCGGCGGTGACAACCCTCAGCCTGCGATCATGCAGGAGTGCCGCGACGCCTTGACCAGCGTGGCCGGTATCCCTGCCAGCGACAATCGCTATGACCGTTACCGCAAACTGCACATCCGAGTGTTCGGCGCATGAATCAAGACAATCAGGGGCTGGATTTTTCCACGGTGATCGCCTCCACCGTGCACGACCTCAAAAGTTCGTTGTCGGCGCTGATCCAGTCCCACAGCCAGTGGGTGGAGCGCTTGCCCGAGGAACTGCGCGGCGGTGCCGAACAGGGGATCATGGAGCATGAATTTCGTCACCTCAACGGCATGCTGGTGCAGTTGCTGGGCTTGTACAAACTGGGTGTGAACCAGTTGCCGGTATGCCCGGACTACCATGAGCTGGATGATTTCATCGAAGCCCAGCTGGCGGCGCACGAGGAAGTACTCAAGCACAACGACATTCTCGCCACCTGGCGCATCGACACCGACAACCCGCTGGGTTTCTTCGACCGCGAACTGGTGGCCTCGGTGATCGCCAACGTCATCACCAACGCCACCCGCTTTGCCGGGCACGCCTTGCTGATCACCATCGAAGAGGCCGACAACCAGTTGGCCATTTGCGTCAACGATGACGGCCCGGGTTATCCAAAGCACATGCTCGAGCGCCAGGAGGATTACATCCAGGGCATCGACTCGACCAGCGGCAGTACCGGCCTTGGGTTGTATTTTGCGGCGCGGATCGCCGCGTTGCATGAAAGCGGCGGGGTGCGCGGGCGGATCGAGATCTCCAACGGCGGGGCGCTTGGGGGCGGGTTGTTCAGGTTGTTTTTGCCTTGAGGTATTGGGTGCCTGGGCGATCGAGCGCCGCCCGCGCGGCGCATCGCGAGCAAGCTCGCTCCTACATTTGTTTCGGGCCAGTATTGCCTGCACCCTCGCGCGCGACCGCCTTGTTTGTTCCACGCAATATCGAGGTGGGCACCAAGGTGGCGCGCACCTCCGCCTCAGGAATAACTGGCCCGAAACAAATGTAGGAGCGAGCTTGCTCGCGATGCGCCGCGCGGGCGGCGCTCGAGCTCACAGGCGCCACTTCGCTCAAGACATGAACCTCGTGCACCCACCCCATTTTCCTGTCAGGCTCCCAGCAGAACCCAGCTTCACCTGCGAGAACACCATGACCCAAGCCCCGCCTGCTCTCATCCGCGAAACCTTCCCCGTCGGCCCCTTGCAGTGCAACTGCACGCTGATCGGCGACCCCCTGACCAAGAAAGCCATGGTCGTCGACCCGGGTGGTGATGTGGACAAGATCCTTGCCCGCCTGCAGGTCCACGGCCTGACGCTGGTGAGCATCATCCACACCCATGCGCACTTCGACCACTTCCTCGCGTCAGGCAAGCTCAAGGAGCTGACGGGTGCCACGCTGCACCTGCACAAGGACGACCAGATGCTGTGGGACAACCTTGAGATGCAGTGCCAGATGTTCGGCGTACCTTACACCCCGGTACCGGCACCGGACCGCTGGCTGGGCGATGACGAAGAACTGGTCTGCGGCTGCGGTGTGGCGTTGCATACGCCAGGCCATACCCCGGGCTCGATGAGCTTTTGGTTCGCCGACGCCAAGTTGTTGATTGCCGGTGACACCCTGTTCCGCCGGGGGATTGGCCGCACCGATTTGTGGGGTGGCGACCAGCGGGCAATCGTGCGTTCCATCAAAGAGCGGCTGTACCGGCTGGACGAAGAGGCCATCGTGGTGACCGGCCACGGGCCCGACACCCGTTTGGGCGACGAGATGCGGGAAAATCCATTCGTGCGTGCCTGATGGCACATGAAGGCACTTTCATGGAATTTTTCGTTGCCGATGCGTTCCAAGGCTGGCATAGAACCCTTTGGGATCTGCCGCATTTATGAATTTCAGTAGGAGCTTGTCCATGTTCACCATGCGTCGTCTGATTATCGTCGCAACCGCCGCTGCACTGATGACCGGCTGTGCCGGCCAGAACCCCTACGACAACCAGGGTCAGGCGCAGGGCTCCACAGGGATGAGCAAGACCGCCAAGTACGGCGGCCTGGGGGCGCTGGCCGGTGCCATCGCCGGCGCTGCCATCGACCACAACAACCGTGGCAAGGGTGCACTGATCGGTGCTGCCGCTGTGGGTGCCGCTGCAGCCGGTTATGGTTATTACGCCGACAAGCAGGAAGCTGAACTGCGCGCGCAAATGGCCAACACAGGTGTGGAAGTGCAGCGTCAGGGTGACCAGATCAAGCTGATCATGCCGGGCAACATCACCTTCGCCACCGACTCGGCCAACATCGCCCCAAGCTTCTACTCGCCGCTGAACAACCTGGCAGGCTCGTTCAAGCAGTTCAACCAGAACACCATCGAAGTGGTTGGCTTCACCGACAGCACGGGCAGCCGCCAGCACAACATGGACCTGTCCCAGCGCCGTGCGCAGGCGGTCAGTACCTACCTGACTTCGCAGGGTGTGGATGCCTCGCGTATCTCTGTCCGTGGCATGGGCCCGGATCAGCCGATCGCCAGCAATGCTGACGCCAATGGTCGTGCGCAGAACCGCCGTGTGGAAGTGAACCTGAAGCCGATTCCGGGTCAGCAGTACGAGCAGCAAGGTCAGGTTCAGCAGTATCCCTGATTGACCTTCAGGGCCGCTTTACAGCTCTGTGGGAGCGGGCAATCCCGCTCCCACAAAGCTTGCAAAGAAGCCTCTGCTTTTAGCGCGCCACGCTGGCCTGAATCGCCGTCAGGGCAATGGTATGTACGATATCGTCAACCTGCGCCCCACGCGGCAAGTCGTTCACCGGCTTGCGCAAACCCTGCAGCATCGGCCCCAGGCTGACCCCGTCGGCACTGCGCTGCACCGCCTTGTGCGTGGTATTGCCGGTATTCAGGTCGGGGAACACGAACACCGTGGCGCGCCCGGCCACCGGGCTCGCCGGCGCCAGCTCTCGGGCGATCGCCGGGTTGGCCGCTGCGTCATACTGCAACGGCCCATCGATCAGTAGCTCCTGGGCCGCGTCCTGTGCCAGGCGTGTCGCTTCGCGCACTTTCTCAACTTCTTCATCGCTGGCCGAATCGCTTGAATAACTGATCATCGCCACCCGTGGCGCGATGCCGAAGGCCTGCGCCGATTCGGCACTCTGTTGGGCAATCTCCGCCAGCTCGGCGGCGCTTGGGTGCGGGTTCATCACGCAGTCGCCGTACACCAGCACCTGCTCGGGGAACAGCATGAAGAACACCGACGAGACCAGGCTCGAGCCGGGTGCGGTCTTGATCAGCTGCAGGGCCGGGCGGATGGTGTTGGCCGTGGAGTGAACCAGGCCCGAGACCAGGCCGTCCACTTCGTCCAGGGCCAGCATCATGGTGCCGATCACCACCGGGTCTTCCAGTTGCTGCTCAGCCATCGGTGCGTTGAGGTTCTTGCTTTTGCGCAGCTCGACCATGGGTTCCACGTAGCGCCCGCGAATCAGTTCGGGGTCGAGAATCTCCAGCCCTGGCGGCAACGTGATGCCCTGGGCGCGGGCCACGGCGTCAACATCTTCGGGTTTGGCCAGCAGCACACAGCGGGCGATGCCGCGGGCCTGGCAGATGGCTGCGGCCTGCACCAACAGTGGCTCGGCGCCTTCTGGCAGGACGATGCGCTTGTTGGCCTGCTGCGCACGTTGGATCAGCTGGTAGCGGAACACTGCCGGTGACAGGCGCAGTTCGCGCGGCGTGCCGCAGCGCTGGTGCAGCCAGGCCGCGTCGAGGTGGCTGGCGACGAAGTCGGTGATGAACTCGGCACGCTCGCGGTCGTCCACCGGGATTTCGCGGTTCAGCGAGTTAAGCTGGTTGGCGGTGTCGTACGAGCCGGTGCTGACCGAAAGGATCGGCAGGCCGGCCTGCAGTGCACCGCGGCACAGGCCAAGGATACGCACGTCAGGCTTGCTGTCGCTGGTCAGCAGCAAGCCGGCCAGGGGCACGCCATTGATCGCTGCCAGGCTGACAGCGAGGATGATGTCGTCGCGGTCGCCGGGGGTTACCACCAGGGTACCCGAGGTCAGTAGCGGGACCGTGTTGGCCACCGTGCGTGCACAGATGATGATCTTGCTCATGCGCCGCTGCTCGTAATCGCCAGCATTGAGCACCTGGGCGCCGAGCAGCTCGGCCACATCGCGTGTCCGCGGTGCGTTCAGCTCGGGCTGGTAGGGGATGCAGCCAAGCAGGCGGAAGTCATTACCGCGCAGCAATGGCGAGTGCTCGCGCAGGCGGGTGGCGAAGTCCGCCATGCTCTCGTCGGTACGCACCTTGTTGAGGATCACCCCCAGCACTTTCGGGTCGCGTGGGCCGCCAAACAGTTGGGCCTGCAGTTCGACCCGGCCAGACAGCTCGCTGAGCACTTCGTTTTCCGGGGCCGATACCAGGATTACCTCGGCATCCAGGCTCTTGGCCAGGTGCAGGTTGACCCGCGCTGCGTAGCTGGCGTGGCGCGTGGGCACCATTCCCTCGACCACAACCACGTCATTGCCGACGCAGGCTTGCTGGTAGAGGCGGATGATTTCTTCAAGCAGCTCGTCCAGTTGGCCATCGCCGAGCATGCGCTCGACGTGGGCCAGGCTCAGTGGGACCGGTGGCTTGATGCCGTGAGTGCGGGCGACCAGTTCGGTTGAGCGCTCGGGGCCGGTGTCACCCGGGTGGGGCTGGGCGATAGGCTTGAAAAAGCCGACCTTCAGGCCGGCACGCTCCAAGGTGCGCACCAGGCCCAGGCTGATCGAAGTCAGGCCGACACCAAAGTCGGTCGGCGCAATGAAAAATGTCTGCATGCGTGCTTCTCGAAATAAGCGGTGCAAGAAATTAACGGTCAAGGGTAGCGCTATCGGCCCCTTGTGCGCACCAGCCGCAAGCGAAAGGTTGGCCGATGTGTTGCGCACGTTGTGCCGGGTCGAGCACCCAAGGGCGTGCCTGCCACGGCGGCTGGTGGCGCAGGTGCTGGGTATGGCCGCACGAAAGTTCCACCACCCAGTGGCCTTCTTCGTCCTGATGAAAGCCGTTGATCCGACTGATGGGCCGTTGCTCGTCTGCACCACGTTCGCAATCGGACGATGGCAAGGTTACACTTGTCCGCTCTACATTCTTTTGCAAAAGGTCTTGCCCCATGCTGATCGCCGCCAACAAGGCTGTCTCCATCGACTATACCCTGACCAACGACGCCGGGGAGACCATCGACAGCTCCGCCGGTGGCGCGCCGCTGGTTTACCTGCACGGTGCCGGCAACATCATCCCGGGCCTGGAAAAAGCCCTGGAAGGCAAGCAGGCTGGTGACGAGCTGAACGTTTCCATTGAACCTGAAGAGGCCTACGGCGAGTACCTGGCCGAACTGGTCAGCACCCTGAACCGTAGCCTGTTCGAAGGTGTCGACGAGCTGGAAGTGGGCATGCAGTTCCACGCTTCGGCGCCGGACGGCCAGATGCAGATCGTCACCATCCGCGACATCGACGGCGACGACGTCACCGTTGATGGCAACCACCCACTGGCCGGTCAGCGCCTGACCTTCCAGGTCAAGGTTGTGAACGTGCGTGACGCCAGCGACGAAGAAATCGCTCACCGTCACATCCACGGTGAAGGTGGCCATCACCACTGATTTTCTGCGCTAAGCTCAGAAAGTCGCCAGGCGCTCGGGCAAGCCGATTTGCCTTCCTACGGGAGGTGAACGGTTTGGACGAGCGCCTTTTTAGTGGGCGAAATTCGCCTGCACGGCAACCGGGAACCTGAGAGGGGATTTCATCATGAGTGCATTTCACGACCTGAAACTGGAAGCGCTGAACGGCGGAGAGCTGCCCCTCGCACCCTTCAAGGGCCAAGTGGTGCTGGTGGTCAACGTCGCCTCCAAATGTGGCCTGACGCCGCAATACAAGGCCCTGGAAAACCTCTACCAGATCTACAAGGACAAGGGCTTCAATGTGCTTGGCCTGCCGTGCAACCAGTTTGCCGGGCAGGAACCGGGTAGCGAAAAGGAAATCCAGGACTTCTGCAGCCTCAACTACGGGGTCAGCTTCCCGCTGGGGCGCAAGCTGGATGTCAACGGGCCGCAGCGCCATTCGTTGTACCGCCTGCTGGCAGGCGAGGGGGCCGAGTTCCCCGGTGACATTACCTGGAATTTCGAGAAGTTTCTGGTGGGCAAGGATGGCCGGGTGCTGGCGCGTTTCTCACCCCGCACGGCGCCGGATGACCCGGCAGTGGTGCAGGCCATTGAAAAAGCACTGGTCTGAATAGTGCCGGGCGCGATCATTGTGGCACCTGCGAAGCCGAGCACCGCCTGCGCGGCGCTCGCTTTCACAGGCGCTGCACATACTGCGTCGAACGCCCAGCCGCAGCACTGACATTGCGACAAGCGCTATCCAGATACCCCTCGAACTGCTCGACAATCGCCGGCCAGCCTTGGCGGCTGGCATGCTGTCGCGCATTCAGGCGCACCCTGCGCAACGTCTCCACTTCTTCCAGTAACCAGCAAGCAGCGTCGACAAACGCCGCCTGGTCCCCCGGCATGGCCAGCGCGCCACTGTGGCCATGACGAATATGCTGCGCTGCGGCCGCCTCGTCATAAGCAACCACCGCCAACCCTGAGGCCATGGCTTCGAGCACCACATTGCCGAAGGTTTCGGTCAGGCTCGGGAACAGGAACAGGTCGCCGCTGGCATAGTGCTCGGCCAGTCGTTCACCGCGCTGGGCGCCGCAAAACACGGCGTCCGGTATCTGTTGTTCAAGGCTGGCCCGCTGAGGCCCGTCGCCGACCATGATCAGGCGCAGGCGCTTCTGTGGATACGTCTTGCGTAATGCCTCGAAGCAAGGCCGTAGCAAGCCCAGGTTCTTTTCCGCCGCCAGCCGCCCCACATGCAGTACGGCGATGTCCTCCGGGCCTAGCCCCCAGCTTTCGCGCAGGGCCTGGCTGCGCCGGGCCGGATTGAACAGGCAGGCATCGACCCCTCGGGCCAGCAACTCCAGGCGTTCGAAACCGCGACGCTCCAGCTCCAGGCGCTGGCTGGCACTCGGCACCAAGGTGATTGCCGTGCGCCGATGGAACCAGCGCAAGTAGTGAGTGAGCAGGCGCGCCAGCAGGCCAAGGCCGTACTGGCCGGAATACTGCGGGAAGTTGGTGTGGAAGCCACTGACCACCGCCACCCCCAGGCGTCGGGCCGCGCGTAGGGCGCTGAGCCCCAGCGGCCCCTCGGTGGCGATGTACAGTACATCCGGGCGCTGCCTGCGCCAGCGGCGCAACAGCTTGTGCATCGACACCTCGCCCCACTGCAAACCCGGGTAGCCCGGCAGCGCCCAGCCACGGCACAGCATCAGCTGCGGGTCGTTGTGCGCGTGCCCTTCGCCGGCCTGGCGCGGGCGTACCACCTCGACCTCATGGCCGCGTTGGCGCAACCCTTCACTGAGGCGGCCAAGGGTGTTGGCCACGCCATTGATCTCGGGTGGGAAGGTTTCGCTGACCAGGGTAATGCGTAGGGCGGGTGTATTCATGACAAAAAGTTTCCACCTGCCGGGTTGCGCTAATGTGACCGCCTTGTGACGTAAAGATGACGCCTGACCACTGGCACGTTTGCCTTCATGAATATTTCCTCGCACAGCACTCAAGAAGGTGTCCCCGGCAGCCGATGAAGATGCATTCGACTACGTGATGCGCTCCAGGAGAGCGGTGATGTTCAACAACAAGCTCAAGCAAGAAATCCGGCAACTGCGCGAAGACCTGATGTCCATTGAACAGGTCAAGAGTAGTCTCGACAGCGAGATGCTGGTGCTGCAGCTCGACCCTCAGGGACGGATCGAGATGGTCAACGGCAACTTCGAGAGCGAGATGCTCTACCGTGCCGAACAATTGCTTGGACGCAATATCGAGGACATCGTCCCTGCCCACGTAAAGTCGCTGGACTTCTACCAGCGCATGAAAAGCGCGATCAGCCGTGGCGAACACCTGAACGGTGCGTTCCGTCTTCTGCGGGGCAATGGTCAGGAAGCCTGGCTGCGCTCGATCCTGCAGCCGGTGAAGAACAGCGAGGGGCGCATCAAGTACTTCACCCTGCATTCCAGCGACCTCACCCGAACCATCGAGACCTCACGCGAGCACGAAAGCCTGATCAAGGCGTTGATGCGCTCTACTGCGGTGATCGAGTTCGACCTCGACGGCAACATCCTCACTGCCAACGAACGTTTCCTGGCCACCGTCGGCTATCGCCTGGAACAGATTCGCGGTAAGCACCACCGCATGTTCTGCGAACCGCAGGAGGTCAACTCGGCTGGCTACCAAGCGTTCTGGGACCGGCTGCGCCGTGGCGAATATGTTGCCGAGCGCTTCAAGCGCATTGATGCCCATGGCCGGGTGATCTGGCTGGAGGCCTCGTACAACCCGATCTTCGATGCCCACGATGTGCTGTACAAGGTGGTCAAGTTCGCCACCGTGATCACCGATCAGGTCAATCAGGAGCTGGCAGTGGCCGAGGCGGCAGATGTCGCCTACAACACCTCGCTGGGTACCGATGTCAGTGCTCGCAAGGCCACCGAAGTGGTCACCCAGACTGTCACCGTGATGCGTGGACTGGAGGCTTCGATGCAAGAGGCGGCCGACGGCATCCAGGCGCTGGATACCCAGTCGCGGGTGATCGGTTCGATCATCAAGACCATCAGCGACATTGCCGGGCAGACCAACCTGTTGGCCCTTAACGCGGCCATCGAAGCCGCCCGTGCCGGTGAGCAAGGGCGGGGCTTTGCCGTCGTTGCCGACGAAGTGCGCCAACTGGCCTCTCGCACCAGCACCGCCACCGAAGAAATCGCCCGGGTGGTACAGCAGAACGAACAACTGGCGCAGGCGGCAGTGTCGATCATCGACACCAGCAAGCGCCAGGCCGAACAGGGGCTGGCGCTGGCGGATGAGACGGGCAGCGTGATTGTCGAGATCCAGGACGGGGCGAAGCGGGTAGTGGACGTAGTGGGGCAGTTTTCCAGCCGGCTGAGTCTTTGATATGGCTTGGGGTTTGTAATGGCCATGGGATCGAGCTTCGCCTGCGCGGCGCTCGATCTCAAGAACGATAAAAATTTCCAGCCTTACCCACAGCAACAACTGAACAGCTGAACTTCGCCGAGCATGCCGGAAACGAAGTCGCATTTTCCTACAACTGACTCAGAAACCTCCGATCCGAATCCATGATGGGATTTCCCCCTGCACACGTTGTCAGGGAGACACCTCATGTACCTGGATTACCTCGTGCCCTCCTGGCACGAGATCGAGTCACGTGTCATCGCCATGGTGGGCTACCCAAGCGGTGGCCAGTTCCGCACCAGCCTCAATGAAGAGGTCGCCTCACTGGGCCTCAACCTGCGCCGGATCGAAGCTGTCCGCACAGCCTTCTACCACGCCGAATGGCAGGCGGCGCACCTGCTACGCCAGCGCTTCGCCGACCTCGACATCAACAGCATCGTCGACGAACTGCTGAGGGTCGTGCAGCAGATGGCGATGATCGTCGTCGGCAGCACCGTTACCGGTGGCCTGCTTGGCGCAGGGGTCGGCGCATTCGCCGGCGGCGCCGGAACCATTCCGTTCGCCGGCGCAGGCGCGGCCATGGGCCTTAAGGTCAGTGGTTGGATCCTTGGCGCGCTGGGGCTGGCTTCCATTGCCGAGTTCTTCATCGAGGGCTTGCCGCGTATCGGCGAGTACTACGTCGATGGCATCCGCTTCGCCTGGGAAGGCACCTGCGGCAATGAAGGCACCGGCCCGTTCTGCCGGGACGACCCCTATGCGATATCCCGGGCCACGCATCAGATTGCCCAAGGCCATGTGGAAGTCGTGGTGCTGTTGTTGGGGGCAATTGTGTCGTACCTCACCCGCGGGCGCGGCGATGCCCGGGTGCTGGCCCAGGAAATGGCGGCCAGCCGCAAAGGCGCGCGGCTGGGGCAATGGATGCTCCAGCATGAAGAGGGGTTGAAGAAACGGCCGGATCTGCAGGTGCCGGAGCGGCGCAAGGGGGCGATGGATGATCCGCAGCCCGTTAGCCCGAATCAGCCCAGGAAAGCACCAACAAAGACCCATCCGGGCGCGATGGCATTGCATAACGTTGAATGTTTCAAAGCTGATAAAGTACCGGAATACAAAATAGGCGAATTCAAACGACAGTTGAATGGCCAGGAAGACGGGCTCAACTGGATGACCGTTGAAGAATTTTTGGAAAAAGTTGAAAACCCAAATCAGCGCAATAAAGGGCTCGCCCAGAGAGCGAGAAAAAAGGAGCAAGAATTTATCAAGGAAAAAATTGAAAAAGAGCTCAGGAAAACCATGGGCCCATTTGAAGCGCAACGGGTTGCAATAGAAAAAGCCAGAAACCGGATGTCAATTACAGCAGCACTGCACAATCCGGATCTCGTCGCCGGAGGTAGAGACGTCATATCGGACTTTGGGGACCGCCAGGTAAACTCAGTGATAGGCGCCCAATGGAAAACCAGGATACCCAACTTAAAGAAAGCGGCCGAAACGGTATCCCTGGAGTCCAGAGGCTCAATCCGCATGAATGTCAAATTACATAAGTGCTAAGGTGAGAAGTTTGAAATGGATAAAGTATTTGCCAGTTTGATTGAGAATTTCGGTCCGCCGATTGACCGCCGGGAAGTACCTGGCTCCTCAATCGAAAGATACAGAGACAAGCTTCCTCCCAAGCTTTTGGAATATTGGTCCGAGCATGGGTGGGGGGGCTACGGTGAGGGCATATTCTGGCTAGTCAATCCGCAAGAATACGACGCCGTAGTTTCCTGCTGGATTGCAGGCACGGCACTTGCTTCGCACGACAGCTATCATTTGGTTGCAAGAAGTGCCTTCGGAGACTTGTACCTTTGGGGAGAAAAAACTGGATTTTCATTGGAAATAACAAGCGTTGGGTCTCAGTATATATTTTATCGAACTGAATTCACAAAGGAACAACTAAATACTGAGCTTCAAGGCTTTATTTTGTCAAGAGAAGTGGAGTCAATGGATTTCAACGGTCTCTTCAATCCTGCCAAGGAAAAACTGGGTAGACTTAAACATGACGAGATGTACGGCTTTTTCCCCGCGCTCATGCTGGGCGGGGCTGACTCCCTGCAACATCTCAAAAAAGTCAGCGCTGTTGAACACTTGATCTTTCTGGCGCAATTGACAGATCTTCAACCTTACTCCTTTTCCGAGCAGCCAGATTAATGCCGCAGTCAACCGCCAGGCTGAGCAAAGGCTGGCGCTGGCCGACGAGACTGGCAGCGTGATTATAGGGATTCAGGACGGGGCGCAGCCGGTGGTGGATGTGGTGGGGCAGTTTTGCAGCCAGTGGGGCAGTGAACCAGGCCAGTCACGCTCTGCTTTTTTGTGGGAGCGGCCTTGTGTCGCGATAGGGCCGCAAAGCGGCCCCAGCAATCNATCGCGACACAAGGCCGCTCCCCTAGGGGCCCGCGCCATTCATGTCAATCGCACACGGCCCAGGAATCAGCTCCGCTCCCGCACCCAGAACAACGTAGCCCCGGCCACCGCCGCCGGCATCATCAGCACGTTCACGCCTGGAATCATCAGCGCCAGGTAGGTGATGCCGCCAAAGCCCAGGCTCTGCCAGCGCTTCTGCCGCAGCCAAGCGAGCATGTCCTGCCAGCTCATCTTGTTGTTGTCCGCCGGGTAGTCGATGTACTGGATGGCCATCATCCACACGCCGAAGATCAGCCATAGCGGCGCAGCCACCACGTTGACCACCGGGATCAGCGACAGGATGAACAGGCCGATGGCGCGTGGCAGGAAGTAGCCCAGCTTGCGCATTTCGCGGCTGAAGGTGCGCGGTACCATGGCTGCCAGCTCGCCCCAGCTGAAGGCTGGGAAGGTGTCTTCGCCACGCACTACCACCTCGACCTTTTCCGCCAGAAAACCGTTGAACGGCGCGGCAATGATGTTGGCCACCAAGGTGAAGGTGAAGAACACCATCAGCACCAGCAAGGCAACGAACAGCGGCCAGAGGATGTAGCTGAGGAAGCTCAGCCAGTCAGGCAGCGTGGGCATCAGGGCATCGAGCCACAGGCCGAACTGGTGGCCGGCGAAGTAGATCAGGCCACCGAACAGCAACAGGTTGACTGCCAGTGGCAGCAGCACGAACAACCGCAGGTTGGGGCTCAGCACCAGTTTCAGGCCTTCGCGCAGGTATTGGGGGCCAGAGAGGACAGGGGCTTGCATCTAGAGACTCCGCAGAGAAGGAAAACGCGCTGACCTTACCGAGTTTGCCGCGCCGACGAAAGGCACGCCGTGGGCGGGAAACGGGATGTAACAAAAGCGCCCGGGGCTTGTTTATCGATGAAATCGCAGCATAGGCGATGCCTATGAGGTGGATTGTCTAAGGATATTTCCTTAATCTTTGCGACCTCGCTACAGTGCGCTCAACTTTTCGCTTTGCGGGCCTGCGCGTTTTAGCCTTCCCCAAGTGCTGCGTGGGTCCTTTTTAATTTCTTGGCTGGCGCAGCCGGTACACCGATGCCGGCCCTGCGGCCCGCTCGACAGGAGTTCGACATGTCTGAAGTACGTCATTCGCGCGTCATCATTCTCGGTTCCGGCCCTGCCGGTTACAGCGCTGCGGTGTATGCCGCCCGTGCCAACCTCAAGCCGCTGCTGATCACCGGCATGCAGGCGGGTGGACAGCTGACCACCACCACCGAAGTCGACAACTGGCCGGGCGACCCCCACGGACTGACCGGCCCGGCTCTGATGCAGCGTATGCAAGAGCACGCCGAGCGTTTTGAAACCGAAATCGTCTTCGACCACATCAACGCTGTCGACCTGGCCAACAAGCCGTTCACCCTGCAGGGTGACAGCGGCAAGTACACCTGTGATGCGCTGATCATCGCCACTGGCGCCAGCGCTCGCTACCTGGGCCTGCCGTCGGAAGAAACCTTCATGGGCAAGGGGGTTTCGGCCTGTGCCACCTGTGACGGTTTCTTCTACCGCAACAAGCCGGTCGCCGTGGTCGGTGGTGGTAACACTGCCGTGGAAGAGGCACTCTACCTGGCCAACATCGCCAGCAAAGTGACCCTGGTACACCGTCGCGAAACCTTCCGCGCCGAGAAGATCCTGGTCGACAAGCTGAACGCCCGTGTGGCCGAAGGCAAGATCGAGCTCAAGCTCAACGCCACCCTGGACGAAGTGCTGGGTGACAACATGGGTGTAACCGGTGCGCGCCTGAAAAACAACGACGGCAGCAGCGACGAAATCAAGGTCGACGGCGTGTTCATCGCCATTGGCCACACCCCGAACACTTCGCTATTCGAAGGCCAGCTGACCCTGAAAGACGGCTACCTGGTAGTCAATGGCGGTCGCGAAGGCAACGCCACCGCTACCAACGTCGAGGGTGTGTTTGCCGCTGGCGACGTGGCTGACCACGTTTACCGCCAGGCCATCACGTCGGCCGGTGCGGGCTGCATGGCGGCGCTGGATGTCGAGCGCTACCTGGACGGTTTGGCCAACGCCTCGTTCTGATCTGAGAAAAAGGGGGGCAAAGCGCCCCCAATAAAAAACCGGCCAAGCGCCGGTTTTTTATTGTCTGCTATCAGCTCACAGGCTCAGTCGCATCGACAGGTCCACCGCTTTCACATCCTTGGTCATGGCGCCAATCGAGATGTAGTCCACCCCTGTCTCGGCAATCACCCGCAGGGTCGTTTCGTTGACCCCGCCGCTGGCTTCAAGTTTGGCTTTGCCAGCGGTAATGCGCACGGCTTCGCGCATTTCTTCCAGGTTCAGCTCGTCGAGCATGATGATGTCCGCGCCAGCGGCCAGCGCCTGGCGCAGTTCGTCCAGGCTTTCGACCTCGATTTCCACCGGCTTGCCCGGCGCAATGCGGTGTGCTGCGGCCACCGCCTCGGCTACGCCGCCGCTGGCGGCGATGTGGTTTTCCTTGATCAGGAAGGCGTCGTACAGGCCTATGCGGTGATTGTCGCACCCACCGCAGGTCACTGCGTATTTTTGCGCCAGGCGAAGCCCCGGCAGGGTTTTGCGGGTATCCAGCAGGCGCACCTGAGTGCCGGCTACCAGGTCGGCGAGGAAGCGCGCACGGGTGGCGACCCCCGACAGCAGCTGCAGGAAGTTCAGTGCG
This sequence comes from Pseudomonas sp. 22515, assembly GCF_052044625.1. Lineage (NCBI taxonomy): Bacteria > Pseudomonadati > Pseudomonadota > Gammaproteobacteria > Pseudomonadales > Pseudomonadaceae > Pseudomonas > Pseudomonas sp. 22515. The sequence goes on along the minus strand of NZ_JBQENN010000038.1, from coordinate 17,975 downwards.
CTGCGCTCCCCACTGAGCAGCGAACGGGCCGGGCCTTCCAGGTGGAACAACGGCTGATTGGCAGTGGCCTGCTCACCGTCGGCCACCTGCCAGTGCACTGCAACGCGCGGGTCGAGCTGGCGGAATACGGCATCGACCCAGGCGGTACCGGCGACCACGCAGTTTTCACGGGTGATGATGGTCGCCTTGGCCAGGCGCTCGGCCGGGATCAGTTGCGCGGTGATATCGCCACTGCCGATGTCCTCCAACAGCGCGCGGCGCACGTTGGCTTCAATTTCAGCGGTCAGGTCGGCAAGGCGTAGGTTCGGCATGGTCGGCTCCACAAGCTAGGTGCCCGCGATTATAGGGCAGGGGGCCGGTGTGTACAGCCGCCTTGGCGCTGACCTTTGGTCGGACGTCGTGAGTAATCGGAGCCGATCAGGGTCATTAGCCAGCCAGCGAAACGGCGCTGGTAGCTATGCGATTTTTTACCGATAATGGTGACTGGTATTTGGCGCCATGGCGTTGACGATTTTCCAGCCCTTTCGGGCAAGACACCCTGCAAGGAGTCCAGGATGCAAAAAGAAGGCAAGGTGGTGCCCTTGGCGGCAGCCATCGACCGAGGGGGGCGCACGCCTCATCCTTGCCTTCCGGTCGTGTTGCTGCAGGTGCGCGACAAGGCCGCGTTGCAGTTGCGTCAGGGCCTGCAGGACTTGTTCGACAATGCCGATGACATGCTCTTCGAAATGGCCGACAAGGCCTTTGACCGCAGTGACCAGAACCTGTACTTCGAGGCCATGCGTGACCTGCGCCTGAAGCGCAAGAGCATCGAGCGTGGTTTTCTGGATACGTTCCATGATGCTTTCCTCCGAGCCGGCCAGGTCGACTTGCTGGCAAACCTGGTCGAGCCGGGCAACCCGCGCAGCAAGGCTCAAATGGAGCGGGCCGCCGCCATCGAGGGCATGGTGGTGCGGGTGCTGTCACGCGATGGCATCGCCCTGCAGCAACTGGGTCTGCGCCTGCAGGCATTGCTCGACCGCCCCCTGTACGAGCAGCACAACCCATTGGGGCCAGCCGCGCTGTGTCGTTACTTTCTCGATGCCGGGCGTAATCTGGGCGTTGGCCTGCGGGTCAAGCTGGTGTTGCTGAAGCTGTTCGAGCGTTATGTACTGCGCGATGTCGATGTGATCTATGGCGAAGCCAACCAGTTGCTGGCCGCTGCCGGCGTGCTGCCCGAGCTGCAACCGGCGCCGCGCCGGCGTGCCGAAGACCGGCGCATGCGTGCGCGACCCGGGCCGGCGAACCTTGGCCAGGAGGAGGGGGCGGACGCCGCAGGGCAGGCGTTGTTTGCCTCGTTGCAGGCACTGCTGGCGCCGGTGCGCGGGCAGTTCGCTCCGCGCTTGCACGCGGTGGCTGCCGCCCAGCCGATCAGTACCGCTGACCTGCTCCGGCTACTGTCGCATTTGCAGCGCTATGTGCCCGCCACGTACGAGGCCGATGACTTCGAGCTCGGCCAGCAGCTTGAGCAACTGCTGTTGCGGGTGAGTGTGCGCAGCGGCACGCGTCGGCGCCTTCACGTGGCTGACGAAGACATGATCAACCTGGTTGGCCTGCTGTTCGCGTTCATCCACAACGACGACAACCTGCCGGCCAGCCTGCGGGCGCTGATTACGCGCCTTCATATTCCCCTGCTCAAGGTGGCACTACTGGACAAGGGGCTGTTCAGCCGGAGTAGCCACCCGGCGCGCCGTTTGCTCAACGAAATCGCCGGCGCCGCGATTGGCTGGGAGTGCGGCAGCGAGTGCCAGCGTGACAGCTTGCACATGCGGGTAGAGCGGATCGTCCAGCGCCTGCTCAATGATTTTGCCGACGATGCCAGCCTGTTCGCCGAGTTGCTCGACGACTTCCTGGCATTCAATCAGGACGAACGGCGACGTAACGAGTTGCTGGAGCAACGCACTCGCGACGCCGAAGAAGGCCGTGCCCGGGCAATGCAGGCCAGGCAGCAGGTGCAGCACGTGCTCAACCAGCGCCTGCGTGGCCGGGTACTGCCGCAGGTGGTGGTGCAAATGCTGGTGCAGGCCTGGAGCCAGGTACTGCTGCTGGCTTGGCTGAAACAGGGCGAGGCCTCACAGGCCTGGCACGACGCAGTGCAGACGATGGACATGCTGCTGGCCAGCATCACGCCGCCACATGAGCCACAAGCCTTGCTGCAGCAGGTGCCAGGCCTGCTCAAGGCGCTGCGCGATGGCCTGGCCAGCGTAGCCCTGGACGCGGTGGCGACTCGCGAGTTCTTCCTGCAACTGGAACAGTTGCACCTGCGGGCCTGCGCAGGTAATGAGGCGCTGCCGGGGGGCCAATCCTTGGGCGATGTGCGGGTGGCTGAAGAGATTGTGCTGACGATTGCCGAAGAGCCCGCCTGCGTGCCCCTGCACGCTGCCGACGGGCAGGCTGCAGCGCTGCGCCAGGCGCAACGCCTGCGCATCGGCACCTGGGTCGAGGTGCTCGACGAGGATGAACCACTGCGCTGCAAGCTAGTCGCGCGCATCGACAGCAGTGACAGGCTGGTGTTTGCCAACCGCACCGGCATGAAAGTGCGCGAGTGGAGCAGCGCCAGCCTGGCCCAGGCACTGCAGCGGCACGAAGTGCGCGTACTGGATGATCGCCTGTTGTTCGAACGGGCGCTGGAGGCGGTACTTGAGAGCTTGCGGCAAGGGCAGGCGCAATAGGCAGTCGCATTACAATCATTCACATGCACACGGCGTTGGCCGCAGGGCATACTGTGGGCATGTTCACGGCGTTTTTCAGGATCTGCCCATGCAATTGGACCGTGCCACTGGCTGGTTCCACGGAATCGGAATCACCCACTGCCCCTCGCCGAACTTCAATGCGCGCCCCGAAGGCGAATCGATTTCCCTGCTGGTGATCCACAACATCAGCCTGCCCCCGGCCTGTTTCGGCACGGGCAAGGTGCAGCAATTCTTCCAGAACCGCCTGGCCCCTGATGAACACCCGTATTTTGCCAGCATCAACCACTTGACTGTGTCGGCGCACCTGTTCGTCGAGCGTGACGGCGCGGTGACGCAGTTCGTGTCGTTGCATGACCGTGCCTGGCATGCGGGTGTGTCGAGCTTTGACGGGCGCGAAGGCTGTAACGACTTTTCCATCGGCATCGAGCTGGAAGGCACCGACGACCTGCCCTATACCGATGCCCAGTATGCGGTGCTGGAGCAACTCACCCGGCACATCCGCAGTGCCTGGCCGGCCATCGACCTGAACCGCATTCAGGGCCACAGCGACATTGCCCCGCAGCGCAAGACCGACCCCGGCCCGGCCTTCGACTGGCCGCGCTACCGCCAGGCGCTGCAGCACAACGAGGACAAGGCATGAGTTTTCTGGTGTTGGTGCTGGCGCTGTGGGTCGAGAAGTTTTCGGCGCTGCGCCATAAGGTGCAGCGTGACGGGTTCTTTCTTGGTGAACTGGTGCGCCTGGAGCGCAGTGGCAAGGTGCACCCGTGGTGGACGTTGGCCATCCTGGTGTTGGCGCCGGTAGCGCTGCTGGTGTTGCTGCTGCATGTGCTGGAGCCGGTGGCGTATGGTTTGCTGGCGTTGCCGGTGCACCTGCTGGTGCTGATCTACAGCCTGGGCCGCGGCGATGCCAAGGCATCGTTGGGGGCGTTTCGTGATGCCTGGCGGCGGGGGGACGATCAGGCGGCGCTGCACGTAGCCGAGCGCGACCTGGGCCTGGTGGCCGATGAACCGCACAGCTTGCTGGTGCGGGTGCAGGGTAACTTGCTGTGGCAGGTGTACCAGGGCTTTTTTGCGGTGATCTTCTGGTATTTCGTACTGGGCCCTGGCGCTGCGCTGGCTTATCGATTGTTGGCGCTGTGTAGTGAGCACAGCAAGCAGCCGGCTTTGAAGGCGCGTGCCGAGCAGTTGCGGCACATCATGGACTGGTTGCCGGTGCGGGCGCTGGCGTTGAGCTTTGCCCTGGTGGGCAACTTCCTCGCGGTGACACGGGTGATGCTGCACGAGGTGCTCAACTGGCACATTAGCGCCGGGCACCTGGTGGCTCGGGTGGGGCGGATTGCCGATGACATTCCCGAGGAGGAGGACAGCCAGCGCGGGTTGGGGCGGCTGGACAGCCTGTGGGAATTGCTGTTGCGCTGTGCAGTGCTGTGGTATGCCGGGTTCGCGCTGTGGACCGTGCTGGTCTGATTCGGGGCCAATCGCATCCCACGCGAATCCCGGTCACCCGAGTTTCACCAGCCGAACAACGTGCAAGCATTGCGGGTGCTGGCCTGTGCCAGCACCTCGACATCCAGCTCCATCACGTGCGCCAGCGCCGTGGCAATTTCCGGCAGATGCTCCGGGCTGTTGCGTACCCCCGGGTACATCGCCGGTGCCATGTCCGGTGCATCAGTCTCCAGCACCACACTGTCCAGTGGCAGCCGCGCCAGAGTCTTGCGCAGCCGCAGCGCCTGCGGCCAGGTACCCGCACCGCCCAACCCAAGCAGGAAGCCCAGCTTGATGTACTCGCGGGCCTCTTCGTAGCTGCCGGCAAACGCATGAATCACCCCCGCCCGCGCTGGCTTGTAGCGCTTGAGTGTGGCAATCACCTGGGCATGGCTGCGGCGCACGTGCAGCAGGGCCGGTAGTTCGAAGTCGCAAGCCATCTGCAGTTGCGCTTCGAACAGCGCCTGCTGGCGGGTCTTGTCAAGGTCTGCGAGGTAATAGTCCAGGCCAAACTCACCTACGGCACATAGCCGCGGGTTGTCGCGCAGGCGCTCCAGCCACTCGCGCAACTGCACAAGGTGCTCAGGGCGATGCTGGTCGAGGTAGACCGGGTGCAGGCCAAGCGCGGCGAACAGGCGCGGCTCGGCGCAGGCCAGTTCCCACACCCGCTGGAAATTCGCCTGGTACACCCCCAGCACCACCATCCGCTCCAGCCCACGGGCCGCCGCGTTGGCCAGCAGGCGCGGACGGTCGGCGTCGAAGTCGGGGAAGTCCAGGTGGGTGTGGGTGTCGATCAGGCGCATGTTCAGGCCGCTGAGATGCGTTGCTTGAAGGTGCGGCCAACGGCGTGCACGCCGGGTTCATAGCGGTTTTCCTCGATGGCGGCCAGTGCCAGTTCAAGCGCAGTGGCGGCAATCTGGCCATGCTGCTGGGCCATGGCATTGACCGGCAGCGGCAGGAAGTCGAGCAACTGGTTGTCGCCAAAGGTACCCAGCTGCAGTTGGCGCGAGTCGACCGGGCGCGCCTGGAGGGTGTCGAACACGCCCTGCAACAGCACGTACGAAGTGGTCACCAGAGCATCCGGCAGGCCCCCCAGGTCGTCGATCAGTTGCTGCATCAGGCGTTGGCCGCACTCACGGCTGAACGCTTCGCCCTGATAGCGGCGCACTTCGCCGGTATAGCCTTGCAGGGCTTCGTCGAATCCGCCGGCACGCGCCTGGCTAACCGACAGCTCGGGGCGCGCGCCTATCAGGGCGATGCTGCGTGGGGCCGAGCTGAGCAGGCTGGCGGCCAGCTGGCGGCTGGCATCGCGGTCGTCGCTGATCACCGAGCAGAAATGTGCGGGGTCCAGGCGGCGGTCGATGGCAATCACTGGCAGGCCTTTGTCCTGCAGCTCGCGGTAGCTGTCATCTTCTGGGGGCAGGCAACTGGCAACGAACAGCGCATCGCATCGGCGCGCACGGAACAGTTGCTGCAGTTGGCGCTCGCTGTCTGGCTGGTCGTCGCTGCTGGCGATCAGCAGCTGGTAGCCGCGGGCGCGGGCGCCTTGCTCCAGTTGCTTGGCAATGCGGGCGTAGCTGGGGTTCTCCAGATCCGGGAGAATGAAGCCCAGGGTGCGGGTATGCCGGCTGCGCAGCCCAGCAGCCTGCGGGTTGGGGGTGAAGCCGTGGGCTTCGACCACCGCGCGTACCCGCTCGACAGTACTGTTACTGATGCGCTGCTGTTCAGCCTTGCCATTGATGACGTAGCTGGCAGTGGTCACGGACACACCGGCCAGACGGGCGATATCGCTGAGTTTCACCGAATTTTCCTTGTTATTTCCGGGGCTGCCTGTAAGGCCAGACCGGGTAGTTTGACCCGGTACAGGCATCACGCGCAGACGACCATTGTCGCAATTGTCCGACAGGATGGGGCTTTTTACTGGGCAGATTATCGAGTAACGTGGCCGTCTGGTCAGATTAAACGTTTCAGCTGCCGAATTTTCTGCCTCGGCTGCCACCTGCGCAAGGCTGCTGAACTGGCCCTTTATGTGAATTTCACAACAATACTCCAGTACCCGAACGGGAACTGCAAAAGGAGAAGGTCATGCTCGAGCTCGCCAATGAGCAGATAGCCATGGGCCAGAAGGCCGCCGACAAGGCCGAGGCATTGCGCCTTTTGGCGGATCGGCTGGTTGCGGACGGTCTGGTCGCCGAGGGTTACCTGCAAGGGCTGCAGGCCCGGGAAGCACAAGGCTCCACGTTCCTTGGCCAGGGCATCGCTATTCCCCATGGTACGCCGCAAACACGTGACCTGGTGTATGCCACTGGCGTGCGCCTGCTGCAGTTCCCCGAGGGAGTAGACTGGGGTGACGGGCAAATGGTCTACCTGGCCATTGGTATTGCCGCCCGCTCCGACGAACACCTGCGCCTGCTGCAGCTGTTGACCCGGGCGCTGGGCGAGACCGACCTGGCCGAAGCCTTGCGCCGGGCCAGCTCTGCCGAAGCGCTGCTCAAGCTGCTGCAGGGCGCGCCCCAGGCGCTGGCGCTGGATGCGCAGCTGGTCGGCCTGAACGTGCCGGCAGAAGACTTCGACGAACTGGCCTGGCGCGGTGCCCGCCTGCTGCAACGTGCCGACTGTGTCGACAGTGGCTTTGCCGCCGTGCTGCAGCAGGCCGAGCCGCTGCCGCTGGGAGAGGGCCTGTGGTGGCTGCACAGCGAGCGCCAGGTTCGTCAACCGGGCCTCGCCTTCATCACCCCGCAGCAACCGCTGCGTTACCGCGACCAGCCGCTCAACGGTCTGTTCTGCCTGGCCAGCCTTGGGGCCGCTCACGAGGCCCTGCTCGAGCGTCTGTGCGAAGTGTTGATCGAAGGCCGCGGGCAGATGCTCTACCAGGCCACCAGCAGCCGTGCGGTACTGGAAGTGCTGGGCGGTGAAGCGCCGGCGGACTGGCCTAGCGCACGTGTCGTGCTGGCCAATCCACATGGCTTGCATGCGCGCCCGGCCAAGGTGCTTGCACAACTGGCCAAAGGCTTTGAAGGGGAAATCCGTGTGCGCCTGGTCGATAGCGCGCAGCCAGCCGTATCGGTGAAGAGCCTGAGCAAGCTGCTCAGCCTCGGCGCACGCCGTGGTCAGGCACTGGAACTGGTAGCCGAACCGAGCATCGCTGCCGATGCCTTGCCGGTGCTGCTGGCGGCTATCGAGCAAGGCTTGGGTGAAGAGGTAGAACCGCTACCGCAGAGCGTCGCGCCCATTGCCGATGACGTACCCGAAGTACTGCAAGCACCAGCGGCCGGCAGCCGTATCCAGGGTGTGGGCGCCGCCCCCGGCATTGCCAGCGGCCCGGCGCATGTCTGTGTCGAGCGTGAGTTTGACTATCCCTTGCGGGGGGAATCGTGCGCCCTGGAGCGGCAGAAACTGCGCGAAGCCTTGGCTACCGTCAATGGCGAACTGCAGGCTTTGGTCCTGCGCAGCGACAAGGCCATTGGCGAAATTTTCGTCACCCACCAGGAAATGCTTGCCGACCCGGCCCTGAGCGACGATGTCGAACAGCGCCTGGCCCAGGGCGAAAGCGCTGCGGCCGCGTGGATGGCCGTGATCGAAGCTGCGGCCCGTCAGCAAGAGGCGTTGCACGATGCGCTGCTCGCCGAGCGCGCCGCCGACCTGCGCGATATTGGCCGCCGCGTGCTGGCGCAGTTGTGTGGTGTGCAGGCGCAGACTGAACCCGAGCAACCCTATGTGCTGGTGATGACCGAAGTCGGTCCATCCGATGTCGCCCGCCTGGACCCCAACCGGGTTGCCGGCATTGTCACCGCCCAGGGCGGCGCCACGGCCCACAGTGCCATCGTCGCCCGGGCGTTGGGCATACCAGCAGTGGTCGGCGCGGGTGCATCGATACTGCTGTTGGAGAGTGGTACGCCGCTGCTGCTCGATGGCCAGCGCGGTGTGGTCAGCGTCGCACCGCCAGCGGATGAGCTGCAGCGGGCGCTGGCCGAGCGTGACCTGCGCGAGCAACGCCTGCAGGCCGCCTGGGCCAACCGCTTCGAGCCGGCTATCACCCGTGATGGGCATGCCGTCGAGGTGTTTGCCAACATCGGCGATAGTAACGGCATCGCCAAGGTGGTGGAGCAGGGCGCCGAAGGTGTCGGCCTGCTGCGCACCGAACTGATTTTCATGGCCCACCCTCAAGCGCCGGATGTGGCTACTCAGGAAGCCGAGTACCGCCGCGTGCTCGATGGCCTCGATGGGCGCCCGCTGGTGGTGCGCACTCTGGATGTTGGCGGCGACAAACCGTTGCCTTACTGGCCGATCGCTGCCGAGGAAAATCCCTTCCTCGGCGTGCGCGGCGTGCGTTTGACCCTGCAGCGCCCGCAAGTGATGGAAGACCAGTTGCGCGCGTTGCTGCGGGCCGCCGACCAGCGCCCGTTGCGTATCATGTTCCCGATGGTTGGCCAGGTGCACGAGTGGCGTGAGGCTCGGGCCATGGTAGAGCGCCTGCGTGCAGAAATCCCGGTAGCCGACCTGCAACTGGGCATTATGGTCGAGGTACCTTCAGCGGCCCTGCTGGCAGCGCAGTTGGCGCGTGAGGTGGACTTCTTCAGCATCGGCACCAACGACCTGACTCAATACACCTTGGCCATCGACCGTGGCCATCCCAGCCTGTCGGCACAGGCCGATGGCCTGCACCCGGCGGTATTGAGCCTGATCGACATGACCGTGCGCGCCGCCCATGCCCACGGCAAGTGGGTGGGCGTGTGTGGCGAGCTGGCGGCCGACCCGCAGGCGGTGGCCGTGCTGCTGGGGCTGGACGTGGACGAACTCAGCGTCTCCGCGCGCAGCATCGCCGAAGTCAAGGCACTGGTTCGCCAGGCCGATCATCAGACAGCCCGCGCCCTGGCGCGCGAGGCCCTGCAACAGGACAGCGCCGCAGCAGTTCGCGCGCTGGTGGAGCGTTACTGAATGGCCAAGATCCTCACTCTCACCCTGAACCCTGCGCTGGATATCACCATCGGCCTGGACACTCTGCGCCCAGGGCAGGTCAACCGTAGCCAGGCGCAGCACAGTCACGCCGCGGGCAAGGGGTTGAACGTTGCCCAGGTACTGGCCGACCTGGGGCACAGCGTAACCGTGGGCGGTTTCCTGGGGGCCGACAATCTGCAGCCCTTCGAGGCGCTGATCGACGGCCGCGGTTTTATCGACTGCTTTGTCCGTGTGCCGGGCGAAACCCGCAGCAATATCAAGCTGGTCGAGGCCGATGGCCGCGTGACCGACATCAACGGGCAGGGCCCGGAGGTCGACGAGGCGGCACGCAGTGCCTTGCTGGACAGGCTGGAACAGATTGCCCCCGGTCACGATGCCGTGGTGGTGGCCGGTAGCCTGCCGCGTGGAATCAGTGCCGACTGGTTCCGCCAGTTGCTCGAACGGTTGAAGGCCCAAGGCCTCAAGGTAGTCCTGGACAGCAGTGGTGAAGCCCTGCGTGTCGGCTTGCAAAGCGCGCCCTGGTTGGTCAAGCCCAATACCGAAGAACTGGGCGAAGTGCTGGGCCTGGCTGTGGATAACCTGGCGCAACAGCGCGCCGCCGCCAAGCGCCTGCTGGACAGTGGCGTTGAACACGTGGTGGTGTCTGCGGGCGAGCAGGGCGTCACTTGGTTCAGTCGCGATCTGGCCCTGCAGGCCCGCCCACCCAAGGTGCGGGTGGCCAGCACGGTGGGGGCGGGGGATTCGCTGGTGGCCGGCATGGTCCACGGCCTGCTGCTGGCCGAGGCGCCTGCGCAGACGTTGACCCGGGCCACTGCCATCGCCGCCCAGGCCGTTACCCAGGTTGGCTTCGGCATCCATGACCGCGAGCACCTGGCGCAGTTGGAAGCGGCCGTGCAACTGACAGAACAACAAGAGGGTTGCCGATGAACATTGCCATAGTCACCGCCTGCCCCAATGGCCAGGTATCGAGTGTACTGAGTGCACGCTTGCTGTCCGCCGCCGCCCAGCGTCGCGGCTGGAGCACCAGCGTCGAAGTGCAGAATACTGAACACCCCGAGCGGCAACTGAGCGCCGCACAGATCGCCGAGGCTGACTGGGTGCTTGTGGTCAGCACCGGGCCGGTGGACCTGGCCCGCTTCGTCGGCAAGCGCCTGTACCAAAGCACGCCGTCCCAGGCGCTGGCTGATCGCGAAGGCTTTCTCGACGAAGCGGCAGCCAACGCCGAACTGCTGGCCGCTGTGACAGGCACCCCCGCCGCAGTTGGCAGTGCTGGCGCTCGCATCGTTGCCGTCACTGCATGCCCGACCGGCGTAGCCCATACCTTCATGGCCGCAGAAGCCTTGCAGCAAGCCGCACAGCAACTGGGCTACCAGTTGACCGTCGAGACCCAGGGCTCGGTCGGTGCGCGCAATCCCTTGTCTGCTGAAGCCATCGCAGCGGCGGACGTGGTGCTGCTGGCCGCCGACATTGAAGTACCCACTGCACGTTTCGCCGGCAAACGTATTTACCGTTGTGGTACTGGCATTGCCCTCAAGCAGGCCCGCGCTACCCTGGACAAAGCCCTGGCGCAGGCCTCGGTGGAAAACGGTGCCGACGCTGCAGCGGCGACCACGCCGGCCAAGGGCGAGAAAACCGGCGTGTACAAGCACTTGCTGACCGGTGTGTCGTTCATGCTGCCGATGGTGGTGGCCGGCGGTCTGCTGATTGCCCTGTCGTTCGTGTTCGGTATCGAGGCCTACAAAGAGGCGGGCACCTTGCCGGCGGCGTTGATGCAGATTGGCGGTGAAGCCGCCTTCAAACTGATGGTTCCGCTACTGGCAGGCTATATCGCCTGGTCCATCGCCGACCGCCCCGGGCTGGCCCCGGGCATGATCGGCGGCCTGTTGGCCAGCACCTTGGGGGCCGGCTTTATCGGTGGCATCGTCGCCGGTTTCCTCGCCGGTTACAGCGCCAAGGCCATTGCCCGATGGGCGCGCTTGCCCAGCAGCCTGGAGGCGCTCAAGCCGATCCTTATCATTCCATTGCTGGCCAGTCTGTTCACCGGCCTGGTGATGATTTACGTGGTCGGCCAGCCGGTAGCGGCGATGCTCGAAGGCCTGACGCACTTCCTCGACAGCATGGGCACCACCAATGCCATCCTGCTGGGGCTGTTGCTGGGCGGCATGATGTGCGTCGACCTTGGCGGGCCGATCAACAAGGCCGCCTATGCGTTCTCGGTGGGGCTGTTGGCCTCATCGAGCTACGCGCCAATGGCGGCGACCATGGCCGCCGGCATGGTGCCGCCGATTGGCTTGGGTATCGCCACCTTCCTGGCCAGGCGCAAGTTCGCCCAGAGCGAGCGCGAGGCGGGCAAGGCGGCGCTGGCGCTGGGGCTGTGCTTCATCTCCGAGGGGGCGATTCCGTTTGCCGCCAAGGACCCTTTACGGGTGATTCCGGCCAGTATCGCCGGTGGTGCGTTGACCGGGGCATTGTCAATGTATTTTGGCTGCAAGCTGATGGCGCCGCATGGCGGCTTGTTCGTGTTGTTGATCCCCAACGCGATCAACCATGCGTTGCTGTATTTGCTGGCGATTGTGGCGGGTAGCCTGGTGACAGCGGTGGTGTATGCGGTTATCAAGAAGAGCGAGGGTGTGGAGTTGGCCGTGGCGCCTGCTAAAAGTGTATGAGCAGACCTCGTTCTGTGGGAGTGGCCTTGTGTCGCGAAAGGGCCGCGAAGCGGCCCCGGCATTATTTGCATCGACGCTGAAATCCCGGGGCTGCTGTGCAGCCCTTTCGCGACGCAAGGCCGCTCCCACACGGATCGCGCCAGCTTTCAGAAATTGAGCAAGACAGTTGGTCCCACAGAGCCGGCGTTGGCCTTTCAACGGCGATGCTTCTGCCGCAACGGCACCAGTAGATCACCCAGCCCGTTGTGATCGATCTCATGCATCAATGCCAGCAACCCGCCCAGTTCTCCTGCCGGGAAGCCCTTGCGCGCAAACCACGCCAGGTAGTCACCGGGCAGGTCGGCAATGATCCTTCCCTGGTACTTGCCGAACGGCATGCTGCGGGTCACCAGTAGTTCGAGGGTTTCCGGCTTCATCTTCGCGCACCTGGCTGTGGAAAGGCGCCGACCATACTGCAATCTGCACGAAGCCCCAAGCGGCAATCATGCAGAACGCCGTAATCAGCAGTCGCCAATAAAGCTATAACTTATTGAATCGTAAGGGGTTTGTGTTTTTTAAAAGCGTGGCACGAACACTGCAACTCTCTAGAGGACTATCACCTGCCAAGGAGTTCGACCATGAGCAACCCCAACAAAGACGTGATCGACGTACTCAACGACCTGATCGAGTACAGCAAGGATGGCGAGAAAGGTTTCAAGGCCTCGGCCGATGATGTTAAGAACCCCGAACTGAAAGCGTTCTTCGTCCAGCGTGCGGGTGAGTGCGCCAACGCTGCCAGTGAATTGCAGGGCGAAGTACGCCGCCTGGGCGGCGACCCGGAAACCTCTACCAGCATCAGTGGCGACCTGCACCGCGGCTGGGTCAACCTCAAGTCGATGGTCACCGGCAAGGACGAAGAAGCCGTGCTGAACGAGGTGGAGCGTGGCGAGGACCACGCCCTCAAGGCCTACAAGGAAGCCCGCGAAAAGCTGGTGAAACTGGGCCGCACTGCCAGCGACATGACCTACAGCCTGGTGGAAAAGCAGCTGCAAGGCGTTCAGCGCAACCATGACCAGGTCAAGGCCCTGCGCAACGCTGCTCGCGCCCGCTTCTAATCGAGCGGGCCCTCTACCCGATTTCGGCCATTGGCCTTGGCGCGGTAGAGCGCTTCGTCCGCAGCACCCAGCACCCTGCCAAGGTCATGCTGGGTGCCGGACAGACCGATACCGATGCTCACGGTCACTGCGTGGGCATCATCCGCAAACGGCGCCAGCGCCTCGACGCTGGCGCGGATGCGTTCAGCCAGTAGCTGGGCCCCGGCCAGATCGGTTTCTGGCAGCACTACCTGAAACTCCTCCCCACCATAGCGCGCAGCCAGGTCCGCGGGGCGACGAATGCAGGCCTCGATGGCCTTCGCCACTTCGCGCAAGGCATGGTCGCCACCGGCATGGCCATGGCGCTGGTTGAATGCCTTGAAGTGGTCCACGTCCACCATCAGTATCGCCAGCGGCTTACGGCTACGTTGGGCGCGGGCCCATTCCTGGCGCAGCACATGGTCCAGCCTGCGGCGGTTAGCCAGGCCAGTCAGGCTATCGGTTGAAGCGAGCATCGCCAGGTTTTCTTCGGCTTCGTGGCGGCGGCGCAGTTCGCGGCCGAGCAGCAACGTCAGCCACAGAATGCCCACGCACAGACCGCCGGTGGCGACGCTGACCAGAATGGCGGTGCGGCGCCAGGACTGAAACACCTCGTCGGCCGAATGCACCACCAGTACGATCAGGGGCAATTGCGCGACCCGGGCGAAGGTGAATATGCGCGGCTTGCCGCTGCTGTGGGAGCGGGCGGTGAAGCTACCGCTCTGTTCACTGAGGATGCGTTTGAAATTGGGCCGTTCGGTGTAGTAGGTGCCAATCAGTGGGTCCTGCCCGCGGTAGGGCTGGCGGACGAGCAACTGCCCATCGGTATTGAACAGGTTGATGCTGCTTTCGTGGCCAATGTCCAGGCGCTGGAACAACTCATTGAAGTACGACAGGCGCAGCGCACCCGCTGCCAACCCGGCGAACTCGCCATTGGGGCCGGAGATACGTCGGCTGAAACTGATACACCAGTCCAGGTCGCCAAGCTTGGCCTTGAAAGGGGGGCCCACCAGCAAGCCGAGGTCGGCATTGTGCTGGTGGGCCTTGAACACCCCGGTGTCGCCGAAGTTGGCCTTGCGCGGCACGCTGCTGGTGGAGTCGCCGACGACATTGCCTTGCTTGTCCAGCCACAGCACGTCACCGCGCTTGCGGTCGACGAAGGCTTCATTGAACAGCAGGCGCTGGCGTATCGGGCCGGGGACTTCCGGCAGTTCCTTGCGCCCGACGGCCCAGATCAGGCCTTGCAGTGATTGGTCGTAGAGTTCGACGTTGCGCAGTATGTCGCTTTCAATCAGCTGGACGATGTTGTTCGACGAGCGCACCGCCGACTGCTCGACACTTTCGCGCTCGCGGGCAAGCAGGTAGCTGACGATGGCCACGATGGCGAGCACGGCAAGGCAACTGCCCAGGTTGAGGATCAGCTCGGGGTGCGACCTGTAGATTGCGAAACGCGGGGATTGGGTGGGCATGCTCGCTACTGCGTGGGCAGGGCCATTCGCGGCGGCGGTATTCTAGGGAAGCGGGGATTGTCGGACAAGATTTGTCCGACGGAAGCACGGTGTACTGTTCTTTTCGATTTGCCGTGGGCCCCTGTAGGAACGGGTTTATCCGCGAACATCGGCGAAGCCTTCTTCGCGGGTGAACCCGCTCCTACACTGGCAGCAAAAGATCAGAACACGTTCAGTGGGTAATCGACGATGACCCGCACTTCATCGTTGTCGCTGTTGCTGTCGATCGACGCATAACCCTGGCTGCCGCGGTGGGTGGCATAACGCACCAGCACCGACAGGTCCTTGAGGTCACCTTCCTGGAACACGTATTTCACGTCCAGGTCACGCTCCCAGTGCATGGCGTTCTTGCCATCTTCACGGTAGTAGTCGTAGTGAGTGGTGTCCTGAGTGGCCTTGGTCAGGTCAGCCTCGCCGCGCGAGTAGGACAGCGAGGTAGACAAACCAGGCACGCCGACACCGGCGAAGTCATAGCCGTACTGCAGTTTCCACGAACGCTCGTTTGGCGCGTTGAAGTCCGAGTACATGCGCGAGTTGTCCAGGTACACGCTGTCGCCCAGGTTGATGTAGTCGAATGGCGTGTTGCCGTTCACTCGCTGGTAGGCGGCGGTGACGCTGTGGAAGCCTGCATTGACGGTGAAGTGCACGCTGTAGGTGTTGTTGTCGATCTTGCCTAGCAAGGCCTGGCCGGTGTCCTGGGTGTGATAGAAGTGTACGCCCGGGTTCAGGCTGACCAGGTCATTGACCACATAGGTGTAGTCGAAGTCAGCGTAGTACTGGTTCCAGATGTCCTTCAGCTCGGCGGCGTACAGGTTGGCGGTGATGTTTTCGGTACCGCTCCACGACGCGCCGGCCCAGTTCAGGTGCTTGCTCTTGTCGTGCTCGTCCAGTGACCCGTAGTAGGTGTCGATGCGGCGGTGGCCGCTCTGGTTGTACGGGTGGGTGAAGCTGACCTGGCCGCCTTCGAGCAACAGGCCATCAATGCTGGTGTTGGTCAGGCTTACACCGCGGAAGGTTTGCGGCAGCATGCGCGTTTCACCGCCGGCGATCACCGGGTTGGTGAGGAACAGGTCACCGGCTTTCAGTTCGGTGTCGAAGGCCTTGAGCTTGACCGCAGCACCGGCAGTGGAGAACGAATGCGGGGCAGCGCCCAGTTCGCCGTCGTCCTTGATGTGTTCGGGCAGGATGCTGGTGCCGGCATGGCCGCCACCGCCGTCGAGCTTCAAGCCCAGCATGGCATGAGCATCCAGGCCAAAGCCGACCACACCTGGGGTGTAGCCCGACTCGAAACGCGCTACCGCGCCCTGGCCCCACTCGCGGGTGTCGCGCACGCCGGCATTGTGGTTGTCGCGGTTGAAGTAGGCATTACGAAAATGCAGGTTGAAGGACGAACCTTCGATGAAGCCATCAGCCTTGTCTTCATCTGCCTGGGCGGCGAAAGGGATCGTTGCAGTCAACGCAATGAAAAGCGGGGTAAAACGAAACGCGGAAGGCACCGGTACTAGCTCCTTTGGTCTGACGGTGGGGCAGTTTTTATATTTGAATGTGCGTCTTTTTTATAGGTACACGTTACAGCCGGGCTGAGCGTTAAAGCAATTGAGTAGGAGGCGGGTTCACACCCGCCGTCCTCTCACACCACCGTGCGTACGGTTCCGTACACGGCGGTTCAAGCTATGCGGCTAAGCCGGTTGATCGTATCCAGTATCGAGACCAGTCCGAGTCGATCCCATAGTTTCTTCGGCAGCGCCTGATTCATATGTGGCGCCCCCGAGTTCCACCATGGGCCTCGGCCGTTATAGGCCGATTTACAGGCACGCTCCTCGCTTAAGCCCAGACGCATCAGGTTGCGCGCCCTCGTAGAGGGCTGTTTCCATTGGCGCCAAATGGCACAGCGGAGTTTGTGCCTGATCCAGCCATCCAGCTCCTCAAGTGGCCGCTTGCTCTGGCTGAGCTTGAAGTAACCCGCCCAACCTCGTAGTACGGGGTTTATCCGCTCGATGGTGTTTGCCATCTTGCGGCCCCGCGCGCCGCATAGCAGCTCTGCGAGCCGGTCGCGCAGGCGACTCAGGCTCACCGTTGCCACCCGCAACCTTGGCTGCTGATGCCAGCTCATCCCATAACCCAAGTAATCACACTTCCAGGCTCTCGCGACTCGACTCTTCTTCTGATTCACCGTCAGTTTCAAACGTTGACTCAGGAAGCGCTCGACACTAGCCAGTACCCGTTCGCCAGCCCGAGGACTGCGCACATAAATGTTCGCGTCATCGGCATAGCGCACGAAGCGATGGCCCCGCCGCTCCAGTTCGCGGTCAAATTCATCGAGCAGGATATTCGACAGCAGCGGCGAGAGCGGGCCGCCTTGCGGCGTCCCTTCCTGCCGTGGACTGACGACACCGCCTGACATGACTCCCGCTTCAAGGTAGCGACGGATAAGCCTAAGTACGCACTTATCTTTGACCCGGCGCTCGATACAGGCCATGAGGATGTCGTGGTTGACCCGATCAAAAAACTTCTCCAGATCGACTTCCACGCACCACCGGTGCCCCGATGCCACATGGGCACGGGCCATCTCGACAGCTTGATGCGCGCTCCTGCCCGGACGGAAGCCGTAGCTAAAATCCGAGAACAAAGGATCGAAGAATGGCGTGAGTTGTTGCAGCAATGCCTGCTGGATCAGGCGATCCACGACGCTGGGAATTCCCAGTTGCCGCGTGCCGCCCTGCGGCTTGAGAATTTCAACCGCACGTACGGCTTGGGGATGGTATTCACCGGCCAGCAATCTGCCTTTGAGGATTGGCCAATACTGATTCACATAGCCTGCAAGGTCGGCGACCGTCATGCCATCGGCACCCGGCGCTCCCTTATTGCTGACTACGCGCTTATACGCACGTCTGAGGTTGGCCGGTGCGAGCACCCGCTCCATCAGCGTGTCCGGCTCTGCGTTCGTCCACGCCGATGACGCCGTCGATACCTTTGCGCTGTCAGGCATCATCCTCGGCTTCTGGCCGGGATTCGGAGTGACAGATTCCGTTTTAGGAAATTTCTGCATTGCGGCTACCAACGAGACAGTGACGCCTACTGGCGGCATAACCTGTTCGGCCCTTGGTGACGCGGTTAACCGCCACTTACTACGGCCTCGGCTGACTTCTGCACGCTCATCCCGTCGCCTCTCGACGCTCGGTAGCACCAAGGCAAGCGTACAGATCTCCCAGGGTAATTCGCGTGACCTTCCTGCTTATGCCTGTCGGATTTACGTCGCAGCGTTCCGTGCAAGTATTGGGCTTTGACGATTATGGCCGTCTTGCCCCGCTGCGCCGCCTGATCCGCTTCCTGTTCGTCAGGCCAGCATTTTGCCTCGGGCTTCCTTCAGATTCGTAGTCGCCCACGACACCCTTGCCTCTGGCTAACACTTCCCCTTGCCGGGTGTGTAGAGGACTTTCACCCCCAAGTCACCAGCGAGGCCACCACAGCCAAGCTGGTTGCGCTATCGCGCAACGCGCCATGCCTGGCGCACCA
>NZ_JBQENN010000037.1:40417-48163 GCF_052044625.1 Pseudomonas sp. 22515 | reverse complement strand
ATTGAGTAGGAGGCGGGTTCACACCCGCCGTCCTCTCACACCACCGTGCGTACGGTTCCGTACACGGCGGTTCAAGCTATGCGGCTAAGCCGGTTGATCGTATCCAGTATCGAGACCAGTCCGAGTCGATCCCATAGTTTCTTCGGCAGCGCCTGATTCATATGTGGCGCCCCCGAGTTCCACCATGGGCCTCGGCCGTTATAGGCCGATTTACAGGCACGCTCCTCGCTTAAGCCCAGACGCATCAGGTTGCGCGCCCTCGTAGAGGGCTGTTTCCATTGGCGCCAAATGGCACAGCGGAGTTTGTGCCTGATCCAGCCATCCAGCTCCTCAAGTGGCCGCTTGCTCTGGCTGAGCTTGAAGTAACCCGCCCAACCTCGTAGTACGGGGTTTATCCGCTCGATGGTGTTTGCCATCTTGCGGCCCCGCGCGCCGCATAGCAGCTCTGCGAGCCGGTCGCGCAGGCGACTCAGGCTCACCGTTGCCACCCGCAACCTTGGCTGCTGATGCCAGCTCATCCCATAACCCAAGTAATCACACTTCCAGGCTCTCGCGACTCGACTCTTCTTCTGATTCACCGTCAGTTTCAAACGTTGACTCAGGAAGCGCTCGACACTAGCCAGTACCCGTTCGCCAGCCCGAGGACTGCGCACATAAATGTTCGCGTCATCGGCATAGCGCACGAAGCGATGGCCCCGCCGCTCCAGTTCGCGGTCAAATTCATCGAGCAGGATATTCGACAGCAGCGGCGAGAGCGGGCCGCCTTGCGGCGTCCCTTCCTGCCGTGGACTGACGACACCGCCTGACATGACTCCCGCTTCAAGGTAGCGACGGATAAGCCTAAGTACGCACTTATCTTTGACCCGGCGCTCGATACAGGCCATGAGGATGTCGTGGTTGACCCGATCAAAAAACTTCTCCAGATCGACTTCCACGCACCACCGGTGCCCCGATGCCACATGGGCACGGGCCATCTCGACAGCTTGATGCGCGCTCCTGCCCGGACGGAAGCCGTAGCTAAAATCCGAGAACAAAGGATCGAAGAATGGCGTGAGTTGTTGCAGCAATGCCTGCTGGATCAGGCGATCCACGACGCTGGGAATTCCCAGTTGCCGCGTGCCGCCCTGCGGCTTGAGAATTTCAACCGCACGTACGGCTTGGGGATGGTATTCACCGGCCAGCAATCTGCCTTTGAGGATTGGCCAATACTGATTCACATAGCCTGCAAGGTCGGCGACCGTCATGCCATCGGCACCCGGCGCTCCCTTATTGCTGACTACGCGCTTATACGCACGTCTGAGGTTGGCCGGTGCGAGCACCCGCTCCATCAGCGTGTCCGGCTCTGCGTTCGTCCACGCCGATGACGCCGTCGATACCTTTGCGCTGTCAGGCATCATCCTCGGCTTCTGGCCGGGATTCGGAGTGACAGATTCCGTTTTAGGAAATTTCTGCATTGCGGCTACCAACGAGACAGTGACGCCTACTGGCGGCATAACCTGTTCGGCCCTTGGTGACGCGGTTAACCGCCACTTACTACGGCCTCGGCTGACTTCTGCACGCTCATCCCGTCGCCTCTCGACGCTCGGTAGCACCAAGGCAAGCGTACAGATCTCCCAGGGTAATTCGCGTGACCTTCCTGCTTATGCCTGTCGGATTTACGTCGCAGCGTTCCGTGCAAGTATTGGGCTTTGACGATTATGGCCGTCTTGCCCCGCTGCGCCGCCTGATCCGCTTCCTGTTCGTCAGGCCAGCATTTTGCCTCGGGCTTCCTTCAGATTCGTAGTCGCCCACGACACCCTTGCCTCTGGCTAACACTTCCCCTTGCCGGGTGTGTAGAGGACTTTCACCCCCAAGTCACCAGCGAGGCCACCACAGCCAAGCTGGTTGCGCTATCGCGCAACGCGCCATGCCTGGCGCACCATAAAGAAAACCCCGCCGAAGCGGGGTTTTCCAGACTGTTTCCCTGTGACATCCGTATCGCCCCGCCATCCTGGCAGGTGGTCCTTCGTCGTCGTCCTTGATCTGTCCTTTGCGCTTCCTGCGCAACGTCCATGTGGTAAAGATTAACAGTGGATCCAATCTTAGAACAGTGGTGAAAAGTCACCGCGTCGTGTAGGAAAAAGCTTACACAGGGAGTCCATTCACAGATATGCGATGGCTGAGGCCGCTTTGCGGCCCAATCGCGACGCAAGGCCCCACCTATCCAAACTTAGGCAATACCTGTGGGAGCGGCCTTGCGCCGCGATTGGGCTGCGCAGCAGCCCCAGAAATCGATCAGAACTGCTCGGCATCCAGCAGGTACAGCGATTCACTTCCCGCCTTCACCGAAGCCACCAGCGAATCCACCCGTGGCAGCAACCGCGCAAAGTAGAACCGCGCCGTACCCAGCTTGCCCGAATAGAACGGCGCATCCCCCTCGCCCGCCTGGGCCGCCCGCGCCATCAGTGCCCACATGTAGCCATAGGCAACATAGCCAAAGGCATGCAGGTACTCGACCGAAGCCGCGCCAATTTCATTCGGGTTGCCCTTGGCCTGCTGCAATACCCACTCGGTCAACCCGTCGAGCTGGTCGAGCGAAGCGCCCAGTGGCTTGGCGAATTCGTCCAGTTCGCTGCCTGCACCGGTAATGAACTGGCGAATTTCGTCAGAGAACAGCTTGTAGTATGCCCCGCCGCTGGCCACCACTTTACGCCCCATCAGGTCGAGGGCCTGGATGCCATTGGTACCTTCGTAGATCTGGGTAATGCGCACGTCGCGCACCAACTGCTCCTGCCCCCACTCACGAATGTAACCATGCCCGCCAAATACCTGCTGGCCGTGCACTGCGCACTCCAGGCCCAGGTCGGTGAGGAAGGCCTTCGCCACCGGCGTCAGCAGTGCCACCAGCTCTTCGCTGCGTTTGCGCACGCTGGCGTCTTCGCTGTACTTGGCACTGTCCAGTTGCATGGCCACATAAGTGGAGAATGCGCGGCCACCTTCGATCAGCGCCTTCATGGTCAACAGCATGCGACGCACGTCCGGGTGGACGATGATCGGGTCGGCAGCCTTGTCCTTGGCTTGTGGGCCGGCCGGGGCACGGCTTTGCAAGCGATCGCGGGCGTACTCCACGGCGTTCTGGTAGGAGCGCTCGGCCGACGCCAGGCCTTGAATGCCAACGCCCAGGCGCTCGTAGTTCATCATGGTGAACATGGCCGCCAGGCCTTTGTTCGGCTCACCGACGATGTAGCCGACAGCTTCGTCGAAGTTCATCACACAGGTAGCCGAGGCCTGGATGCCCATTTTGTGCTCGATCGAGCCGCAAGTGGCCGGGTTCCGCGCGCCGAGGCTACCGTCTTCATTGACCAGGAATTTCGGCACCAAGAACAGCGAAATACCTTTCGGCCCCGCCGGTGCATCCGGCAACTTGGCCAGCACCAGATGGATGATGTTCTCGGTCAGGTCGTGTTCGCCACCCGTGATGAAAATCTTGGTACCGCTGACCTTGTAGCTGCCATCAGCCTGGGGCTCGGCCTTGGTGCGGATGATGCCCAGGTCAGTACCGGCATGCGGCTCGGTCAGGCACATGGAGCCGGCCCAAACGCCGGCATACATGTTCGGAAGGTATTTTTCCTTCAAGGCCTCGCTGGCGTGGGCGTTGATCGACAGACAGGCGCCGGCCGTCAGCATCGGGTACAGGCCGAAAGCCAGGCTGGACGCGTTGACCATTTCCTCGACCTGGGCCGAGATGGCCTTGGGCATGCCCATACCGCCGAACAGCGGGTCGCCGCCCACGCCCACCCAGCCGCCTTCGGCGTAGGTGTTGTAGGCTTCAATGAAACCGGCTGGGGTCCGCACCGCGCCGTTGTCCCAGTGGCAGCCCTCTTCGTCGGCGGCGCGGCTGAGCGGCGCGATGGTCTTGGCGGTGACCTTGCCGGCTTCTTCCAGCACGGCCATGGCCGTGTCGGCATCGACAACCTCGGCCAGCCCGGGCAACTGCGTCCACTGCTCGGCCACGTTGAAGACTTCATTCAGTACGAAGCGCATGTCGCGCAGGGGCGCTTTATAGTCAGCCATGACAACCTCTCGCTAGTCGGGTCGGGGCGGTCTCGGGGAACCGCGACACTGGGGTTACTGGCAGTGTAACCGAACAACTTTTGCGAGACATAGGGTCATCAACCGACTGTATAGTCTCGCCTGGTCACGCCGTGCGCACTGCCCCCCGCAGTGATTGTCGCCCATGCACCATGACACAATTTCGCCCCGCGCCTTTGGCACTGTAAAGCGCCTGGTCGGCGGATTTCAGCACCGCCTCGGGGTTGCGATGATCGGCCTGGCGCTCGGCCACGCCGATACTGATGGTGACCGAGACCGTGCCGCCGGCGCTGCCCGCCCGGCGCTGGCGCCCGGCGGTATCGTCCTGCGGGCGGTTGTGCTGATCGCGCAGGTGCATCACGTAATTGGCGATCACTTCACGCACGGCCTCCACATGCGGCACGCATTCCGCGGCAGTCTTGCCGGCGAACACCAAGGCGAACTCTTCCCCGCCATAACGGTAGGCGCGGCCACCGCCGGTGACCTTGGACAAGCGGCTGGCGACCAACCGCAGCACCTGGTCACCGACATCGTGGCCGTGGGTGTCGTTGAATTTCTTGAAGTGGTCGACATCGGTCATGGCGATCACATAGTTACGCCCCAGGCGCTGCATGCGCTCGTTCAGCGCACGACGCCCCGGCAGGCCAGTCAGCTCGTCACGGAAGGCCATCTGATAAGCCTCGTGCGCCACGGCTGCGGCGATCATCAACATTACCTGGCTGCACATGATGTTCAAGGTAAACGGCAGGATGAAGGTTTGCGGCAGCATCCAGAAAATGCCCAGCAGGCCGATCAACTGCGCAGCGTGCAGCGGCCGGGGTGCACGCAGGTACTGCACCACCAGCAGAATGAACACACCCAGGAACAGTGGGTAGACCATCTGGATCAGGCTCATCCAGTGGCCATGCAAAGCCGGCCAGCGGATCTCCGCCAACCAGGTCAGCAACGCCTCGGGGTAGCTTTGCTGGAGGGCCACCGCCACACTGCCCACGGCAAACAATACGGCACCGCGGGCGACCAGGTCCTGCAGCAGGTGCGTGCGCTCCTGCCAGGCGCCGTACAGCCCGAACAGCGCCGGCAGCAACAGGCAGACCAGGTGGAAGATCACCGCGGCGTCCTCACGCACGCGGCCATGGTCACGGTAGAAGTCGGTCTGGGTATCGAGCAGGAAGTAGGCGATGTACACCGTCAGCATCAGGAACAGCTCACGCTGGCGGCGATAAACCGCACAGTAGGCGCCGCCCAGCAGTAGAACCAAGGTAGGCAGGACATTGAACAGCGATGTGAAAAAGACGCTGAGGTCTCTCACATAGGCTGCGGCGAGCCCTGCCAGCAACAAGAACAGCGACGGCAGGAAGTGGCTTGCGCGAACAGCATTAAAACGAAACAAGGGTAATCTCCAACCCGGCAGATCAATAATGGCATTGTGCCCTCACTTCATCGGCAGTGCACTGGAACAGTTGAATTTGCGGTTGGATGAACGAACTTCCGGCCGCCACGCGAGCCTTGTAGGAGCGGGTTTACCCGCGAATACGGTGGTGCCGGCAACGGTGAACGGCTAATGGAGATTGGCCAGCAGGGCCGGCCTCTTCGCGGGTAAACCCGCTCCTACGAGGGACCACGCTGAACCTGAAGACGTAAAAAACCCGCCTCCCGGTCAGGGCAGGCGGGTTTTGGGTACAGCGCCAGTATCAGTACGACAGGCCGAAGTGCTCTTCGTCCATCGCCATCAGGTTGTTGGCGCCCGACAGCATGGTCGCCACATGGGTACGGGTACGTGGCAGGATGCGCTGGAAGTAGAAGCGGGCAGTCTGCAGCTTGGCGGTGTAGAACGCCTCCTCGCTGGTACCGGCTGCCAGTTTCTCGGCGGCCAGACGGGCGATGTCGGCCCAGAAGTAAGCCAGGCAGGCATAGCCGGAGTACATCAGGTAATCGACCGAAGCCGCACCCACTTCTTCACGGTCCTTCATGGCAGCCATGCCCACTTTCATGGTCAGCTCGCCCCACTCCTTGTTGATGGCCGCCAGCGGTTCGACGAACTCCTTGACCGCTTCGTTACCTTCCTGCGCCTGGCAGAACTTGTGCACGATCTTGGTGAAGCCCTTCAGTGCTTCGCCCTGAGTCATCAGCACTTTGCGACCGAGCAGGTCGAGGGCCTGAATACCGGTAGTGCCTTCGTACAGCATGGAGATACGGCTGTCGCGCACGTTCTGCTCCATGCCCCATTCGGCGATGAAGCCATGGCCACCGTAGATCTGTACGCCGTGGTTGGCGGCTTCGAAACCGACTTCGGTCATGAATGCCTTGGCGATCGGGGTCAGGAACGCCAGCAGGGCGTCAGCCTTCTTGCGCTCTTCTTCGTCCTGGCTGTACTTGACGATGTCCACCTGCTTGGCAGTGAAGTACACCATCGCGCGGTTGCCTTCGGCGAAGGCCTTCATGGTCAGCAGCATGCGCCGTACGTCCGGGTGGACGATGATCGGGTCAGCGGCCTTGTCCGGTGCTTTCGGGCCGGTCAGGGAACGCATCTGCAGGCGCTCACGGGCGTACTTCAGGCCCCCCTGGAACGCCACCTCGGCGTGGGCCAGGCCTTGCAGCGCGGTCCCCAGGCGAGCAGTGTTCATGAAGGTGAACATGCAGTTCAGGCCTTTGTTGGCTGGGCCGATCAGGTAGCCGGTGGCCGCATCGAAGTTCATGACGCAGGTGGCGTTACCGTGGATGCCCATCTTGTGTTCGATCGAGCCGCAGCTCACGCCGTTGCGCTCGCCCACACCGCCTTCGGCGTTGGGCAGGAACTTCGGCACGATGAACAGTGAAATACCCTTGGTGCCGGCCGGTGCGTCCGGCAGGCGGGCCAGGACGATATGGACAATGTTGTCGGCCATGTCGTGCTCACCGGCCGAGATGAAGATCTTGGTGCCCGACACTTTGTAGCTGCCGTCGGCCTGTGGCTCGGCCTTGGTGCGCAGCATGCCCAGGTCGGTGCCGCAGTGCGGTTCGGTCAGGCACATGGTGCCGGTCCACTCGCCGGACACCAGCTTGGTCAGGTAGGTGTGCTGCTGCTCGGCAGTGCCATGCGCAGAAATAGTGTTCATCGCGCCATGCGACAGGCCTGGGTACATACCCCACGACCAGTTCGAGCCACCGACCATTTCGCTCAGGGCCAGGCCCAGCGACTCTGGCAGGCCTTGGCCGCCATGTTCGACGTCATGTGCCAGGCTCGGCCAGCCGCCTTCGACGAACTGCTGGTAGGCTTCCTTGAAGCCGGTTGGGGTTTTCACCCCCGATTCGCTCCAGGTGCAGCCTTCCTGGTCACCCACGCGGTTCAGCGGCGACAACACCTGCTCACAGAACTTCGCGCCTTCTTCAAGGATCGCGTCGACCATATCGGGCGTGGCGTCCTGGCAGCCCGGCAGGCTCTGATAGTGCGCCTCATAGCCAAGCAGCTCGTCGCGAACGAAGCGGATATCACGCAAGGGGGCTTTGTAGTCAGGCATTGCGATGAACCTCTAGGTGAGTTCTGTGGGGTGACCCGCGCTTGGCGGAAGCCGATCAAACAGTTGTTTGAAACTTACGTTTAGCTCAGCTTTCTGTCAAGGATGGACTATGGTGCCATTTACGCCACGAAAAATGGCAAATCAGTCATGCCATGCCAAAAACCCCTGTAGGAGCGGG
>NZ_JBQENN010000037.1:39898-40403 GCF_052044625.1 Pseudomonas sp. 22515 | reverse complement strand
TGATCGGACGCATTCGCGGGCAAGCCCGCTCCTACAAGGGCAGGCGCTGAAATAGGGGATGACGCAAGTGTTCAGGCGTAGGTGTCGATGATCCGGCCAAGCATTTCGTCGGATGCCTTGGCGACCTTCGCGCCGAGCTCGACTTCGGTCTTGCCCACCGCCTGTTGCACGACACTGGTGGCCAGGTCCATCTGCTGGCTGCGGTCGACCGCGCGCAGGCGTTCGGCCTGAAAATCGCTGGACTGGCTAGTGGCGGTACGTTCGGCAGTGGTGTTGGCGATCTGGCTGGCGGCCTGATCGACGCGGTTCTGGCCGGTCTGGATTGCGCTCAGGCCCGCGTAGTAGGCGGAGCTACCGGTGATTTCCATGTCAGGACTCCATTGACGCTGGATGACGAACAGCCCCAATTAAAACAGGCTAGGGGCGAAAAGGCCCGTTTAAATCCCTAATGGCTCAATGCCAGTTGATAGGCCTTGGGTATTCCTACACTGGCCGCCTCGCGGGT
>NZ_JBQENN010000037.1:0-39880 GCF_052044625.1 Pseudomonas sp. 22515 | reverse complement strand
ACCCGCGAAGAGGCCGGGCCTGCATCACACTAATCCAGCAGATCCAGCTGCAGATGCTCAGCCACCATGTCGGCACTGGCCTGCTTGAGCTTGGGCACCCGCCCCAGGCAAGGCGCCGGCAAGCGCTCTGCAAGGCTGGCCAGGTTCTCTTCCAGGCGTGAAGTGCGCGGCTCGATGATGTTTGCCACCCAACCCGCCAACTGCAGCCCATCACGCTCGATCGCTTCGGCGCTGAGCAAGGCATGGCTGATGCAACCCAACCGCACGCCTACCACCAGAATCACCGGCAACCGCAGGGCAACGGCAAGGTCGGACAGGTTCTCCAGGCCCGACAGCGGTACGCGCCAGCCACCGGCCCCCTCTATCAGGGTGAAGTCGGCATTTTGTTGCAGCACATTGCGCATCGCCGCGAGCAGTTCTGGCACAGCCAGCGTCACCCCTGCCTCGCGCGCCGCCACATGCGGGGCAATAGCAGGCTCGAAGGCAAACGGATTGACCTGCTCATAGGGCAGCTTGACCGTGCTTTCGTCGATCAGCGCCAGGGCATCGCTATTGCGCAGGCCTTTCGGCGTCATGGTGCAGCCCGAGGCCACCGGCTTGGCACCCAGTGTGCTCATGCCCTGCAAACGCGCCGCATGCAACAGGCCGGCGGCGATGGTGGTCTTGCCGACATCGGTATCGGTACCCGCAATGAAAAAGGCCTGGCTCATCGTGCTCCCCTTACGCCAGTGGCTTGCGCAACACACCATAGACCACTTGATAGGTGGCTGGCAGCCCCGCGGGTTGGCGAAATGCCTCATAGGCCTGCAACAGGCCCTGCATTCGCGCCCGGCCGGTGAGGCCGGAAGGTCGCCCAGGGTTCAGATTGTGCGCCCCCAACGCCTTCAGTTCGTGGGTCAGGCTGCGCACATCCGGGTAGTGCAGCACATGCGGGCACCGCTCCAGCTCAAGCTGTTCAAAACCGCTGGCTGCGCACAGGCGCTGATAGTCTTCGAAACGGCGGAAGCGGTTTACATGCACCAGGGCATCCACCGCCTGCCAGCTGGCGCGCAGTTCGTCGAGGGTGCCCACGCACAGGCTGCTGAAGGCCAGTACTCCACCTGGGCGCAGCACCCGCTGCGCTTCGGCCAGCACACAGGCGAACTGATCGCACCACTGCACCGCCAGGCTGGAAAACACCAGGTCGACGCTGCCATCGCGCAGCGGCAAACGCTCGGCGTCGCCAACCACATGATACTGCGCCCCACCCTTTACGTGACGGGCATGCAGCAACATGCCCTCGGCTATATCCACCGCCACGCCGCTGGCCTGGGCGAAACGCTCGGCCAGCATGCGGCTGAAATGGCCGGTGCCGCTGCCCAGGTCCAGCCAGTGTGACGGCTGCAGGCCTGCCGGCAACTGCTCCAGCAGGCTCAGGCCTACAGCGCGCTGAAGGGCCGCCACGCTGTCGTAACTGGCCGCGGCGCGGGAGAACGAGGCCGCCACCTGACGCTTGTCGGGCAATGCGCCGGGCAGGGTCGGACGGGAAAGGTCAGTCATCGCCACTCTCATGCAGAAAACTCTTGATGCCCGCCGCCAGCTCCTGCGGATACTCCAGCAGGAACGCGTGGGAACTGTCTTCGACCAGGCCCACTTCTACATCGGGCAACAGCTCGCTCAACGCCTTTGCCGCCTCTGCCGGCACTAGCGCATCGCTGCCGGCGAACAGGTGCAGTTGCGGGCCACCATAGGCCTGCAAGGCTTCACGGGTGTCCAGCTTGGCCAGCACTTCAAGGCCAGTGGCCAGGTACAACGGGTCGGTATCCGGCACGCCGACACCCAGCTGACGCAACAAGGTGCGCGGCTGCAGGGCGCCGTCACTGCACAAGGTACGGAAGCGCTTGAGGGTGACCTGGGTATGGTTGCGGCAGCCGTCGAGGAAGGTGCCGAAGGTGTCTTCGGCCATGCCATGAGGCCAATCTGGCCGGGCCAGGAAGCTGGGGTTGCTGGCCAAGGTCAGCAGCCCGCAGCAGTGGTCGCCACGCTTGTGCGCCAGCGCGCTGGCCAACATGCCACCCAGTGACCAGCCACCCAGCCAGACATTGCTGGGCAGCTTGCGGTCCAGATGGTCGATCCAGGCCTGCACATCGCTGTGGGCCAGTTCTGGCAGGGGCATCAGCTCTACCTGCAGGCGGGCGTCCTGAGCACGCAGGCTAGCGGCCAGCGGCTCCAGCGCAGCAGTTCCCAAGCCCCAGCCGGGCAATAGAACAAGTCGATTACGCATCGGCGTTCTCCAACTGTGGATAACACTCGGCCAATGCATTCAACAATAGCTGCACCTGCGCCTCGCTGTGTGCGGCGCTCAGGGTTACCCGCAGGCGTGCGCTGCCAGCCGGCACGGTGGGTGGGCGGATGGCCGTCACCAGCAAGCCGCGCTCACGCAGCAGGCGTGACAGGCGCAACGCCTGCGCACTGTCGCCGATGACGATGGGCTGGATCGGCGTCGGGCTGTCCATCAACTGCAGCCCCATCTGCTGCGCGCCTTCTCGGAACTGGCGAATCAAGGCTGCCAGGTGCTCACGACGCCAGGTTTCGCGGCGCAGCAGCTCCAGGCTCTTGAGTGTGGCGCAGGCCAGCGCCGGTGGCTGGCTGGTGGTGTAGATGTAGGGGCGGGCGAACTGTACCAGCGCCTCGATCAGCGCTTCGCTGCCAGCAACAAAGGCGCCCGCAGTGCCGCAAGCCTTGCCCAGCGTGCCGATCAGCACCGGTACGTCATCCACGCCCAGGCCAAAGTGCTCGACGATGCCGCCGCCCTGTGTGCCCAAGGTACCCAGGCCATGGGCATCGTCAACCATCAGCCAGGCTCCGCGGGCACGGGCGACATCGGCCAGCGCCGGAAGGTTGGCGAGGTCACCGTCCATGCTGAACACGCCATCGGTCACCACCAGGGTATTGCCGACTGCCTTGTCCAGGCGGCTGGCCAGGCTGGCCGGGTCGTTATGCAGGTAGCGGTTGAAGCGGGCACCACTGAGCAGCCCGCCATCCAGCAGCGAGGCATGGTTGAGGCGGTCTTGCAGCACCGTGTCGCCCTGCCCCACCAGCGCCGTGATGGCGCCCAGATTGGCCATATAACCGGTGGAGAACAACAGTGCGCGCGGGCGGCCGGTAAGTTCAGCCAGTGCCTCTTCAACCTGATGGTGCGGAGTGCTGTGGCCAACCACCAGGTGCGAGGCACCACCCCCCACACCCCAGCGCTCGGCGCCGGCCTGCCAGGCGGCGATCACCTCGGGGTGGTTGGCCAGGCCCAGGTAGTCATTGCTGCAGAAGGCCAGCAACCGCTGGCCGTCGACCACGACTTCCGACCCTTGCGGGCTTTCCAGCAATGGCCGGTGCCGATACAGGTCTGCGGCGCGCCGTTCGGCCAGGCGCGCTGCCAGGTCGAAAGCCATATCAGGCTGTCGCGGCGTCGTAGAACATCTCGCTGCTGCGCTGCTCGACCAGCGCTTGCTCGATGGCTGCCTGGTGCACTTCGTCGGCGTGCTCTTCACGCGCTTCGGGCTTGATGCCCAGGCGTGCGAACAGCTGCATGTCCTTGTCGGCCTGGGGGTTGGCAGTGGTCAGCAGCTTTTCGCCGTAGAAGATCGAGTTGGCGCCCGCCATGAAGGCCAGGGCCTGCATCTGCTCGTTCATCTGCTCGCGGCCGGCGGACAGGCGCACGTGAGACTTGGGCATGAGGATACGGGCCACGGCCAGCATACGGATAAAGTCGAACGGGTCGACGTCCTCTTCCTCAGCCAGCGGCGTGCCGGCCACCTTGACCAGCATGTTGATCGGCACCGACTCCGGGTGTTCCGGCAGGTTGGCCAGCTGGATCAGCAGGCCGGCGCGGTCATCCAGCGATTCACCCATGCCCAGAATGCCACCAGAGCAGATTTTCATCCCGGCATCGCGCACGTAGGCCAGGGTCTGCAGGCGCTCGCTGTAGGTACGTGTGGTGATGATGCTGCCGTAGAACTCCGGTGAGGTGTCGAGGTTATGGTTGTAGTAGTCCAGACCCGCGTGGGCCAGGGCCTTGGTTTGCTCCTGATCGAGTTTGCCGAGGGTCATGCAGGTTTCCAGGCCCATGGCCTTGACGCCTTTGACCATCTCCAGCACGTAGGGCATGTCTTTGGCCGACGGGTGCTTCCACGCCGCCCCCATGCAGAAACGGGTAGAACCGATGGCTTTGGCGCGGGCAGCTTCTTCCAGCACCTTCTGCACTTCCATCAGCTTCTGTTTCTCCAGCCCGGTGTTGTAGTGGCCGGACTGCGGACAATATTTGCAATCTTCCGGGCAGGCGCCGGTCTTGATCGACAGCAAGGTCGAAACCTGCACGCGGTTGGGGTCGAAATGCGCGCGGTGCACGGTCTGCGCCTGGAACAGCAAATCATTGAACGGTTGCTGGAACAGCGCCTTGACCTCGGCCAGGGCCCAATCGTGACGTGTTGTTGCAGTTGTGCTGGCGCTCATCGGCGTTTCCTTGTTTAGGCTGTAGCTGGCGCCGGGACAGGAAAGCCCGCCAGCGCATCACGGATAGCTCGCATAGTCATGGAAGGCCTATGAACTGTCAACTGCACTGGAAGCGACTGGTTTACAAGTGCTCACTTATTAATCAGAAGTGCTTGTTATGCGATGAGCCTGCCGAGCAGCCTTACCCGTTGTGCGTCACCTGCGAACAGGCGCTGCCCTGGCTGGGTGATCAGTGCCGGCATTGCGCCCTGCCCTTGCCCATGGCCGGCTTGACCTGCGCCCCGTGTGGCCGCTGCTTGCCGGCCTTCGATCAGGTCATTGCCCTGTGGCATTTCGGTTTTCCGGTGGACACGTTGATCAGCCGTTTCAAGCACAATCGCCAATGGCCTTTGGGGCGCCTGATGGCTGAGCTGCTGGGGCAGGGGCTGCTGTATCGCTATGCCGAAGGGTTGCCTCGCCCTGACCTGCTGTTGCCTGTGCCTTTGGCCAGGCGTCGACTACGCGAGCGGGGGTTCAATCAGGCGGGGATGCTTGGGCGGTGGTTGTCGTCGCACGTCGGGGTAACCTGCAACGAGCGTTTGCTGGTCCGCACACGCGAGACACCGGCACAGCAACATCTGGGCGCCAAGGCACGGCAGCGCAATTTGCGCCAGGCGTTCGCGGTCATGGGCAAACTGGAAGGCAAGCATGTCGCCATCGTCGATGATGTGTTGACCACCGGTGCCACTGCGCAGGCTATCGCCCAGGCACTGCGCAAGGCAGGTGCGCGGCGGGTGGATGTGTATTGCCTGGCACGTACGCCCAAACCGGGGTATGTATGACCAGGCGCGACCTGCCCCTTTGTAAAGCACCCTTGTATACGGAATACCCATGTCCCTACCCGCCCTTCTCACCCAGCACATCGCCCGCCGCCCACAGCGCATCGCGCTGCTGCAGCACATTGCCGAACAAGGCTCGATCACCCGCGCCGCCAAGGCCGCAGGTATCAGCTACAAGGCGGCCTGGGATGCCATCGACGAGCTCAACAACCTGGCCAGCCAGCCCTTGGTCAAGCGCAGCACCGGTGGCCGCGGCGGTGGCGGTGCGCACTTGTCGCCGGAAGGCGAGCGGGTGTTGCGCCTGTACCAACGGCTGCAGGCCCTGCAGGCACAAATCCTTGAAGCCGCCGAAGAATCCAGCGACCTCGACCTGCTCGGGCGCCTGATGCTGCGCACCAGTGCGCGCAACCAGTTGCAGGGCCAGGTCAGCGGCCTGCGCCGTGAAGGCCGGTATGACCGCGTCAGCCTGGCATTGAGCGGCGGGCTGGAGATCGATGCGCTGATCACCCACGACAGCACTGCGCGCCTGGAGCTGACAGTGGGAACAACGGTGGTGGCGCTGCTCAAGGCCGGATGGGTGCGCTTGTTGGCGGAGGGGGAAGAGGCCGAAGCGGGGAGCAATTGCCTTTGCACGAAGGTGGAGGAAGTGCTGGCAGAGGTCGATGGGCCCAGTGAAGTCAGGCTGGCGTTAGGCAACGGGCAGACCCTGTGTGCAATGGCTGATGCGCACTGGTTGGCTGCCCAGCAGGTCGTGGATGGCAGTGTGGTGCGGGTGCAGTTTCACCCGTCTTATGTGTTGATCGGGGTTCCCGCATAGTCTGGCCGCGCGGTGCGCGGTTCGCGGGCTTGCCCGCTCCCACAGGGACCGCACCACCCGATGCATCTGGGCCGTAATGTGCGGGCACGCCCGCGAAGGGGCCGGCACCGGTATAAAGCGGTACCATGTCCCCACGCCGCTTACCCTCCGGAGCCACCATGTCCCACCCCTTCGACACCCTCACCCCCGACCTGGTCCTGGACGCAGTGGAAAGCCTGGGCTTTCTCAGCGACGCTCGGGTGCTGGCGCTGAACAGCTACGAGAACCGCGTGTACCAAGTGGGCATCGAAGACGCGCAGCCGCTGATTGCCAAGTTCTACCGCCCAGGCCGCTGGAGCGATGCAGCCATCCTTGAAGAACACGCCTTCACGGCCGAACTCGCCGACTGTGAAGTCCCAGTGGTTGCGCCCATGCAGCACGATGACCGCACCTTGTTCGAACACAAGGGCTTCCGCTTCACGCTGTTCCCCCGTCGCGGCGGCCACGCCCCCGAGCCTGGCAACCTCGACCAGTTGTATCGCCTGGGTCAGTTACTTGGCCGCCTGCATGCCGTGGGCGCCAGCAAGCCGTTCAAGCACCGTGAGGCACTGGCTGTAGACAACTTTGGCCACGCCTCGCTGAACACCTTGCTGGAGGGTAATTTTGTCCCGCGTGAACTGCTGCCGGCGTTCGAGTCCGTGGCCCGCGATCTGCTCAAGCGGGTGGAGGACATCTACGCTCGCACACCACACCAGCTCATTCGCCTGCACGGCGACCTGCACCCCGGCAACCTGATGCACCGTGACGAGGTGTACCACGTGGTCGACCTCGACGATTGCCGCATGGGCCCAGCGGTGCAAGACCTGTGGATGATGCTGGCCGGCAACCGCGAGGAGCGCCTGGGGCAACTGGCCGAGCTGATCGACGGCTACAACGAGTTCCACGACTTCGACCCGCGCGAACTGGCCCTGATCGAGCCCCTGCGCGCCCTGCGGCAACTGCACTATAGCGCCTGGCTGGCAAGGCGCTGGGACGACCCCGCGTTCCCGCCCAGCTTCCCTTGGTTTGGCCAGCCACGCTACTGGGGCGACCAGATTCTCGCCTTGCGCGAACAGATGGCGGCGCTGGATGAAGCACCGCTGAAATTGTTCTAGAAGCACGCCCGCCTCTGTCTACAATAGGCGTCGCTTTATTTAGCAACCTAAGCAAGGATTCTGCATGCACGCCGCAAACCCGCGTCGCGGGTACATACTGGGCTTGAGCGCCTACATCATCTGGGGCCTTTTCCCCCTCTACTTCAAGGCAATCCAGAGCGTCCCGGCGGTGGAAATCATTGTCCACCGGGTGCTCTGGTCAGCACTGTTCGGCTCGCTGCTGCTACTGGTGTGGAAACACCCCGGCTGGTGGCGGGAACTGCGCAACAACCCGCGCCGGCTGGGCATCCTGGCACTGAGCGGGGCACTGATCGCCGGTAACTGGCTGACCTACGTGTGGTCGGTGAACAACGGCCGTATGCTCGAGGCCAGCCTGGGCTATTACATCAACCCACTGATCAACGTACTGCTGGGCATGCTGATTCTTGGCGAGCGCCTGCGCCGCCTGCAATGGCTGGCGGTGGGCATGGCTGCCGTGGGTGTGGCGCAGCAGGTGTGGCAAGTGGGCAGCCTGCCGTGGGTGTCACTGGTGCTGGCGTTGAGCTTCGGCTTCTATGGGCTGATCCGTAAGCAGGCGCCGGTGGCGGCACTGCCCGGCCTGGTGGTGGAAACCTGGATGCTGGTGCCGCTGGCCCTTGGCTGGCTGCTGCTGCACCCGGCCGCGATGAGTGCCCAGGGCGCGTTCTATACCAGCAGCGAGGCGCTGTGGCTGATGGCGGCCGGGCCGGTGACGCTGGTGCCGCTGGTATGCTTCAACGCCGCCGCACGGCACCTGCCGTACACCACGCTGGGCTTCCTGCAGTACCTGGCACCGACCTTGGTGCTGTTGCAGGCTGTAGTGCTGTTCGATGAGCATTTGTCGTCGAGCACCCTGGCGGCCTTCATGTTCATCTGGGCAGGTTTGGCGATTTACAGCGTCGATGCATGGCTGAACTTGCGCAAACGTAGCTGATCAGAAAACGATCAAAGATCTGCAGGCCATGTAGCGCCTGGCCTGCAGAGACATCTCCATAGGTTATCCACACCCTCGTCCCCGCGCTTTGTGCACAAGCTGCTGATAATTGAGCATTTTTTGAGCAAAACAGTACAAGGCACGTGATACCTGGGCTGGAGAGGTACACCCCCAGGTTATCCACAGGGCCTTCCCCGTGATATCGGGATAACCGCAGATGGCCGCTTCGCAACACAAGGCCGCCCCACATTTGTCCGGTGTACGCAGGACCATGTGGGAGCGGGCTTGTGTCGCGATAGGGCCGCAAAGCGGCCCCGGCAATTGCTGATCAATCCTCTGCCCGCAGCTTCAACTCCACCATCAAGTCATCCGCCAGGCTCTCCAGCCGCTGCTGCAGTTCTTCCAGCGGCAAGGTCAACGGCAACGCCAGCAATGCGTCGGCGTGGAACAACGGCTCACTGCTCATCGGCGCCGGCTGCACGTCTGTGGAAAACCGCTCGACGTTTACCTGCAACTCGGCCAGCAAGCGGGTAATGTCCCGCACGATCCCCGGCCGGTCGTTACCCACCAGCTCCATGGCAATTGGCTTCCAGGTGCACGACGGCTCGATCCCGCTCTCGGCAATCAGCACGCGAATGTCATACCTGGCCAGCCCCTGCAGCGAGGCCACAAGCTCGGCGTAATTCTCTGCCGGCACCGCCACCCGCAGAATGCCAGCAAACTGCCCGGCCATACGCGACATGCGGCTTTCCAGCCAGTTACCACTGTGGTCGGCGATGCACTGGGCAATACGTTCGACCTGGCCGGCCTTGTCAGGGGCAATTACAGTCAGTACAAGATGATCCACAAGCCCTTCCTCGTGTCGGACCGCGCCGGGCGGCAGAAAATCGGGGGATCGAGTCAGTATAGGCAAGGCGCGGCAACCTGCCGCAGGGCAATCTGCACAGCCAATCGTGTACTGTTTCAAGATTTATCTGGAACAATCCACCTGTTTTTTGCGAACATACCCACTCCCAGCGTGACCATACGCGACCAACGGGTCGCATAACGGCGCTTTTAGTCTGATTTTGCCCCGCCTACTGCTTCATGTAGTATCCCGTGGCGCGGACTACAAAACGTCGTTTGGATGTCTGCCAAGGCGCCTGTGAAAATACGCACACTGCCCACCAGCCTGTCTGGTAGGCCGCACCCAGCCGCCCCCGAGCATAACCGGTGGCATGCACTGGTGCCGTGTTTAGAGAAGCGCTACAGGCTTAATACAGAAGAGCGAAATAGCTGAGCAGAGTGAGGCAAGCAATGACTGGATACGTTCAAGTCGGTGGCCTTCAGGTCGCCAAGGTCCTGTACGACTTCGTGAACAACGAAGCCATCCCCGGGACCGGCATCGTCGCCGAGCAGTTCTGGGCGGGTGCAGAGAAGATCATCAATGACCTCGCTCCAAAGAACAAAGCCCTGCTCGCCAAGCGCGACGAGCTGCAAGCCAAGATCGACGCCTGGCACCAGGCACGCAAAGGCCAGGCCCACGACGCCGCAGCCTACAAAGCATTCCTCCAGGAAATCGGCTACCTGCTGCCACAAGCCGACGATTTCCAGGCCACCACCCAGAACGTGGACGAAGAAATCGCCCACATGGCCGGCCCACAACTGGTCGTTCCGGTGATGAACGCCCGCTTCGCCCTGAACGCCGCCAACGCCCGCTGGGGTTCGCTGTACGACGCCCTTTACGGCACCGACGCCATCAGCGATGAAGGCGGCGCCGAAAAAGGCCAGGGTTACAACAAGGTACGCGGCGACAAGGTCATCGCCTTCGCCCGCGCCTTCCTTGACGAAGCCGCGCCACTGGCCGCCGGCTCGCACGTTGACTCCACGGGCTACCGCATCGAAGGCGGCAAGCTGGTTGTTGCCTTGAAAGGCGGCAGCAACAGCGGCCTGCGCGACGATGCGCAACTGATCGGCTTCCACGGCGACGCCGCCGCGCCGACTGCCGTGCTGCTCAAGCACAACGGCCTGCACTTCGAAATCCAGGTCGATGCCAGCACCCCCGTCGGCAGCACCGACGCCGCTGGCGTCAAAGACATCCTGATGGAGTCGGCACTGACCACCATCATGGACTGCGAAGACTCGGTTGCAGCCGTAGACGCTGACGACAAAGTCATCGTCTACCGCAACTGGCTGGGCTTGATGAAAGGCGACCTGGCCGAAAGCGTGAGCAAGGGTGGCAAAACCTTCACCCGCACCATGAACCCGGACCGCGAGTACGCGGCGCCTAACGGCGGCAGCGTGACCCTGCACGGTCGTTCGTTGCTGTTCGTGCGCAACGTTGGCCACCTGATGACCAACCCGGCGATCCTCGATGCCCAAGGCAACGAAATCCCCGAAGGTATCCAGGACGGGCTGTTCACCAACCTGATCGCCCTGCACAACCTCAACGGCAACACCAGCCGCAAGAATACCCGCAGCGGCAGCGTGTACATCGTCAAGCCGAAGATGCACGGCCCTGAGGAAGTGGCCTTCGCCGCTGAGATCTTCAGCCAGGTCGAAGACCTGCTGGGCATGCCGCGCAACACCGTCAAGGTCGGCATCATGGACGAGGAACGCCGTACCACGGTCAACCTCAAATCCTGCATCAAGGCAGCCGCCGAGCGCGTGGCGTTCATCAACACCGGCTTCCTTGACCGCACTGGCGATGAAATCCACACCTCGATGGAAGCCGGCGCCGTGGTGCGCAAAGGTGCCATGAAGAACGAGAAGTGGATCGGCGCCTACGAAAACAACAACGTCGACGTTGGCCTGGCCACCGGCCTGCAAGGCCGTGCGCAGATCGGCAAAGGCATGTGGGCCATGCCTGACCTGATGGCCGCCATGCTCGAGCAGAAGATCGCCCACCCGCTGGCCGGTGCCAACACCGCCTGGGTACCGTCGCCAACTGCCGCCACCCTGCACGCCCTGCACTACCACAAGGTGGACGTACAGGCGCGCCAGCGTGAACTGGCTTCACGTACCCCGGCGTCGGTGGACGACATTCTGGCCATTCCGCTGGCTGCCGACACCAACTGGTCGGCCGAAGAGATCCGCAACGAGCTGGACAACAACGCCCAGGGCATTCTCGGCTACGTGGTGCGTTGGATCGACCAGGGCGTAGGTTGCTCGAAGGTGCCGGACATCAACAACGTCGGCCTGATGGAAGACCGTGCCACCCTGCGCATCTCTGCCCAGCTGCTGGCCAACTGGCTGCGCCACGGCGTGGTCAGCCAGGAGCAGGTGCTGGAAAGCCTCAAGCGCATGGCCGTGGTGGTCGATCAGCAGAACGCTGGCGACGCCCTGTACCGCCCGATGGCGCCGAACTTCGACGACAACGTGGCGTTCCAGGCGGCTGTGGAACTGGTGGTGGAAGGTGGCAAGCAACCGAACGGTTATACCGAACCGGTACTGCACCGCCGTCGCCGCGAGTTCAAGGCGCGTAACGGGTTGTAAGTAACATCTGCGCCAGGGTGCCGTTTTGCGGCCCCCTGGCGCATCAACCCATTTTCAGTTCTTTCCTCACCAGCTCCAACAGCTTGCCCAAATCCACCGGTTTGAGCAGGAAGTCCACCACCCCCAGGTGCATCACATCCACTGCTTCTTCCACATCGGTGTCACCCGACACCACAATGATCGACAACGCCGCCCGCTCCGACGCGCGAATTGTCCTGATCAAGTCCAGTCCACTTTCAGGCTGCATGCGCAAATCGGTAATCATCAACCCGATACGCTTCTGGTAGTGCAGGTACAACCTGGCTTCCTCGGCCCCATCCGCCCCCACCGCATCAATGCCCCGGCTTTTCAGGTACAGGATCAGCGCCTCGCGGTTCACCGCGTTGTCATCCACCACCAGCACCAACGGTCTGGCTTCCACAGGCGCACTTTGGTTTATCACGGCCAAGGCCTCGCGCTCGGCGTCGCTCAGGATGTCGGTGTGCTCGGGCATGCTTGTCTCGTCAAAATAATTCCGCTTCAGCATTAGGACCGCATTACTTGCGTAACCCGTTTCGCCTTTCGTCGGGTCTTTGACAAGGGCGCTCATAGACTTACGTCCAATGGGCACCACCCCGCCGCAAGCCGACCATGGAGGCAGAGAACAACATGGCCGGTACCTATATATAGATATATATAGTTCGGCATAGCGATACGGTCAGTTTCATGAGCAAAAAGGACGCCTACAGCCAGGCGGGCAAGACAGCGGTACTGCAAAACATCCAAGGCACATTGCAGTTCCTGCAGCGCTTTCCGCCGTTCAATCAGATGGAGCACAGCCACCTGGCCTTCTTGGTCGAGCAGTGCCAGCTGCGCTTCTACGCCTGCGGTGAAAGCATCGTCAAACCTGCCGACGGGCCGGTCGAGCACTTCTACATCGTCAAGCAAGGCCGCGTGGTTGGCGAGCGCCAGCACCTGGCCAAACCGGGTGTCGAAACCACGTTCGAGATCACCAGCGGGGAGTGCTTCCCGCTGGCAGCCCTGCTGGGTGAGCGGGCAACCCGCACCGAGCACCTGGCCGGGGAAGACACCTTCTGCCTGCAACTGAACAAGGCCGCATTCATCCGCGTGT
The DNA here is from genome assembly GCF_052044625.1 of Pseudomonas sp. 22515. Taxonomy (NCBI): domain Bacteria; kingdom Pseudomonadati; phylum Pseudomonadota; class Gammaproteobacteria; order Pseudomonadales; family Pseudomonadaceae; genus Pseudomonas; species Pseudomonas sp. 22515. Next base: position 27,087 of record NZ_JBQENN010000037.1, on the reverse strand, counting down.
TCTCGATGTCTGAAGTGTTTCGGGATTTTGCCCTGCGCGGTGTCAGCAGCCTGCTTGATCAGGTCAATCAGCAAGTACGCCAGCGCGCTGTGGAAACCCTCGGCACCCAATACTCGCTGAACACCCCCCTGGGTGAACTGGCCATGCGTCACCCGGTGGTGTGCAGCGCCCATACGCCCCTGCGCGAAGCCGTGCGGCTGATGCACGAGCAACAGGTGGGCAGCATCGTGGTGGTCGACCCGCAGCGCTACCCCATCGGTATCTTCACCTTGCGCGACCTGCGCCAGGTGGTGGCGACAGTAGATGCCGACCTGGGCGCCGCCATCGACCGGCACATGACCGCCAAACCGTTCTACCTCCCACCCCAGGCCAGCGCCTTCGATGCCGCCATGGCCATGACCGAGCGGCATATTGCCCATGTCTGCCTGGTGGAAAACGGACGCCTGTGCGGTGTGGTTTCCGAGCGCGACCTGTTCTCCCTGCAACGGGTCGATCTGGTTCACCTGGCGCGCACCATACGCCATGCGCCACGCCTGGATACGCTGGTTTCGCTGCGCGGCGAAATCAGCCAGCTTGTAGAACGCATGCTGGCCCATGGCGCATCGTCGACGCAGATCACCCAGATCATTACCTTGCTCAACGACCATACCGTGTGCCGGGTCATCGAACTGGCCCTGGCCGAACGTGGCGACCCGGGCGTGCCGTTCAGCTGGCTGTGCTTTGGCAGCGAAGGGCGACGTGAGCAAACCCTGCACACCGACCAGGACAACGGCATCCTCTTCGAAGCAGTCGACAGCGCCGAAGCCGACGCCATCCGCGCTCGCCTGCTGCCGCTGGCGCAATACATCAACCAATGCCTGGCCCAGTGCGGTTTCACCCTGTGCATGGGTAACGTCATGGCCGGCAACCCCGAACTGTGCCTGTCGCGCAGCGAGTGGGCGCGGCGCTTTGCCGGGTTTGTCCGCGAAGCCAGCCCGGAGAGCCTGCTGGGCTCGAGCATCTACTTCGACCTGCGTGTGGTGTGGGGCGACGAGCAAGGCTGCGAGCAACTGCGCCAGGGCCTGCTGGCACAGGTAGCCGACAACCGCATCTTCCAGCGCATGATGGCTGACAACGCCCTGCGCCAACGCCCGCCGGTGGGCCGGTTGCGCGAGTTCGTGCTGACACGCCAGGGTAACGACAAGGCGGCGACCCTCGACCTCAAGGTCCAGGGCCTGACGCCCTTCGTGGATGGTGCCCGTTTGCTGGCCCTGGCCAATGGCATAGCAGCCTGCAATACCCTGGAGCGCCTACGCCAACTGGTGGCCAAGGGCGTGATCGAGCCGTTGGACGGCGCCGCCTATGAAGAGGCCTACCACTTCATCCAGCAAACCCGCATGCAGCAGCACCAACGCCAGATTCGCGACAACCTGCCTTACTCCAACCGGCTCGACCCGGACAGCCTCAACCACCTGGACCGGCGCATCCTGCGCGAGTCGCTGCGCCAGGCTCAGCGCCTGCAAAGCAGCCTGGCCTTGCGGTATCAGCTATGAGCCTGTTCGCCTGGCTACGCCCCAGCGCGCCCGAGCTGGACCACGCCAAGCGCCAGCGCCTGGCCCGGTTGCCCAAGCCCGTGCCGCTGGGGGTATGTACCCTGCGTGAGCAGCGCTGGGTGGTGCTGGACCTGGAAACCAGTGGGCTCAACCCCAACCGTGATCAGGTACTGTCGATTGGGGCGGTGGCCATCGAAGACGGTGCCATCGACTTTGCCCAGCAGTTCGAACGCACACTGCACCGGCCTTTGCAGAAGACCAACGCCAGCGTACTGATCCACGGCTTGGGCCCCAGCGCATTGGCTGCCGGTTGCGACCCGGCCGAGGCCTTGCTGGATTTGCTCGATTTCATTGGCAACAGCCCGGTGCTGGCGTTTCACGCGCCATTCGACCAGCGCATGCTGGCCCGTGCGCTGAAAGAGACCCTTGGGCATCGCTTGCAGTCAATGTTCCTAGACGTTGCCGAACTGGCACCGATGCTCAACCCAGACACGGTACTGCGCGAGGCCGGGCTGGATGACTGGGTGGCACGGTTTGGCTTGCAGGTTGAAGAACGCCATCATGCCAGTGCCGATGCCCAGGTGACTGCAGAACTGGCGCTGATCCTGTTCAGCCAGGCCCGGCGCCAGCAGCTGGACAGCCCGCTGCAGCTTGAGCAACGGTTGCGCGGGTGGCGACGGCGCAAGATGCAGAGTCATGGTTTGTAAGGCGTGGGATTTGCAGCGCCGGTGAGATTGAGCGCCGCCCGCGCGGCGTATCGCGAGCAAGCTTGATCTCACCGGCGCCACATAACTCAAACCAAGCCCCATGATGGCAATCCGATAAGCGTCCATTGCACCCACCCCCTCCCCTCTGCAACAATCGAGAATAATTATCGTTAGTTAATGCATTCGTTCCAGGGGGACGCTGCTTGTCTTCTGCACAAAGCCCACACGCCGATCTGGTCGGTGCGCTGTACCGCGACCACCGCGGCTGGCTGCTCGCCTGGCTGCAACGCAGCATGGCCTGCCGCCAACGTGCCGAAGACCTGAGCCAGGACACCTTCGTGCGCCTGCTTGGTCGTGAGCAACTGGAGACACCCCGCGAACCCCGCGCGTTTCTGGCCGCCGTGGCCAAGGGGCTGATGTTCGACCACTTCCGTCGCACCGCGCTGGAACAAGCCTACCTGGCCGAGCTGGCATTGATCCCTGAAGCCGAACAGCCGTCGCCAGAAATGCAGCACCTGATCCTTGAAGACCTCAAAGCCATCGACCGCCTGCTCGGCAAGCTGTCGAGCAAGGCTCGCGCGGCGTTTCTGCACAGCCGCCTGGACGGCATGGGCCATGCCGAGATTGCCGAGCGCCTTGGCGTTTCGGTGTCGCGGGTGCGCCAGTACATCGCCCAAGGGATGCGCCAGTGCTATGTAGCCCTGTATGGGGAGCCGACGTGAGCAACGTCCCGGTTTCGTCCCGGGTCCTGGAAGCCGCGATTGCCTGGAAACTCAGCCTCGGCGACAGCAGCAGCACGCCTGATGAGCGCAATGAATTCATGCGCTGGCATGCCGCCAGCGAAGAGCACGCACGTGCCTGGCGCCAGCTCGGCGCCATGGACCAACGCGTTAGCGCGGCGGCTGGCCCGGCACGCCAGGCGCTGCTGCAATCACGCGCCAGCCTGCGGCGACGCATTGGCAAGGTTGGCGGCGGGCTGGCTGGCACGTTTCTGCTCGGCGCGCTGCTGGCATGGGGCGGCGCCCCGTCGCTGGCACCCAGCTACTGGCTGGCTGACCAGCGCACCGCCACGGGAGAGTTGCGTACCTTGCGCCTGGAAGACGGCACACTGCTGAGCCTGAACACCCACACCGCCGTAGACATCGACTACGCCGGCGCGCAACGGGTGATCGTGCTGCACCAAGGCGAAATCTCGGTCGAAACCGGCCACCAGGACTCGCGCCCGCTGCTGGTACGCACTGAGGACGGTCGCTTGCGGCCACTGGGCACGCGCTTCCTGGTGCGCCGCGAAGCCGACGGTACGCGCCTGGAAGTGCTACAAGCCTCGGTCGCCGCCATGCCGCATAACAGCGGCGACGAACAGGTGCTACGCGAAGGCCAGCAGGTGTTGATGAACGCCAACGGCATCGGCGAGGTTGGCACGGTGCCTGCCGGTGCCGATGCCTGGACCCGCGGCATGCTGGTGGTCGACAACGTACGCCTGGGCGACCTGCTCGCCACACTGGGCCAGTACCGCAGCGGCTACCTCGGGGTGGATGCCAAGGTCGCCGACCTGCGTGTGACCGGCAGCTTCCCGCTGACCAACACCGACCTGGCGCTGGCCTCGCTGGTGCCGGCGTTGCCGGTGAAGATCGAGCGGCATACGCAGTGGTGGGTGAACGTCACGTCCAAATAGGCCTGGCCTGCTGACCAATTTCCACCCGCCGTTCACTGTTGCCGCCACCACCGTATTCGCGGGTAAACCCGCTCCTAGTGGGCACACATCGGGGTCGTCGTAGGAGCGGGTTCACCCGCGAAGAGGCCGGTGCTGGCAAACCCCCTTTTAAATAATTCTCAATATTTTTCAGATTCACCCTGTCACTTTTCAGATCTCGCTCGGCAAGGAAGCAGCAAGCACTTACCCGTCGAGGAACCGCCGCATGCCCCGTGCCGTTGATCATATTCTGCGCCCCAGCCTGATGGCCCTGGCCATCGGCCTGGCTGCCCCGCTGACCAGCCCTGCCTTGTTCGCCGCCGAGCAATCCATGTCGCGCGCCTACAACCTGCCCAGCGCGCCACTGGCCACCACCCTCAACCAGATCGCCAGCCAGGCCGGCATTGCCTTGGCCATCGACCCGGCACTGGTCAGCGGACGCACCTCGACCCCGGTAAGTGGCCAATACGACGGCCTGGGCGCCCTGCAAGCCGCCCTGAGCGGTACCGGCCTGCAGTTGCAGCAGAGCAGTGCGGGCAGCTACAGCCTGGTGGCCGTGCCGGATGGCACACTGGCCTTGCCGGAAACCACCGTGAATGCCACCAGCGCCAGCGAAAGCGCCTGGGGCCCGGTTGAAGGCTACGTGGCCAAGCGCACTGCTGCTGGCACCAAGACTGACACGGCACTTGTGGAGGTCCCCCGCTCCATCTCTGTGGCCACCCGCGAGCAAATGAAAGACCGCGGTGTACACAGCCTGGATGATGCAGTGCGCTATATGCCAGGTATCGTCTCCGCCAGCTTCGGCAGCGATACGCGGTATGACTGGATGCGCGTGCGCGGCTTCGAGCCAACGCAATTTCTGGATGGGCTGCCGCTGCCACGCGGGGTGTATGCCAACCCGAAAGCCGAAACCTGGAACCTCGACCGCCTCGCCCTGCTGCGCGGCCCGGCCTCTTCGATCTACGGCCAGACCCCACCTGGCGGCCTGCTGGACATGGTCAGCCGCCGTCCGCAAGCGGAAAGCGCTCACGAAATCGAGCTTCAATACGGCAGCGACAACCATCGCCAGATCAACTTCGCCAGCACCGGCAAGATCGACGATGAAGGTCGCTTTCTCTATGGCGTCAGTGGCGTTATCCGTGACAGTGGCACCCAGATCGACCACATCGACAACAAGCGCTACAACATTGCCCCAAGCCTGACCTGGAACATTGACGAAGACACGACGCTGACCTTCCTGACCCAGTTCACCCGTGACGATACCGGTGCCACCAGCCAATTCCGGCCCATCCAGGGCACCAAGATCGACATGCCGTTCGGCAAGATCTCGCACCACAAGAACCTGGGTGACCCGGATTACGAGTTCTACGACCGTACTTACTACGCGCTGGGTTACGCCTTCGAACACCGCATCAACGACGTCTGGCAGTTCCGCCAGAACCTGCGCTACACCAAGTCAGACCTGTCGTTCCAGACCATCACCCCTGGCAGTTACTACGAGCCCGGCGGCCCGGTCAAAGACGATGGCACTGTCAGCCGCATGTCCACCAACACCGATGAAGACATCAGCCAGTTCGCAGTGGACAACAACTTCCAGGCGGACTTCGCTACCGGGGACATCAACCACACGCTGTTGATCGGCCTGGACCACCAGCGCATCAACACCAACTACCTGTCGATCTTCGACTTCACCGTGCCGGACAGCAACGTCAACAACCCGGTCTACGGGCTGCCGATCACTCGCCCGGATCGCTCGACCGCGTTTTACGACTACAACCAGAAAACCCGTCAGACCGGCCTGTATGTGCAGGACCAGATGGCGCTTGGTAACTGGCGCCTGACCCTGGGCGGTCGTGAAGACTGGGTGCACACCGGCACCAAGTTCTTCAACCAGGGCGATGCCACCAATACCCAGCGGGACAAGAAGTTCAGCGGCAACGCAGCCATCAGCTACGTGTTCGACTCGGGCTTCGTGCCGTACCTGTCCTATGCCGAGTCGTTCCAGCCCTCCAGCAATGCCAGTGTGTCAGCCTCGGACTCGTTCAAGCCCACCGAAGGCAAACAGTGGGAGCTGGGCGTGAAGTATCAGCCGCCGGGGTCCAACACCCTGTTGTCGGCAGCCGTGTACGACCTGACTCAGAAAAACGTCTCGGTCACCAACACGGTCGGTGGTGTGACCATCACCAGCCAGACCGGTGAAGTGAAAGTCCGCGGCCTTGAGCTGGAAGCGGTTTCCGATGTGACCGACAACCTGAAGGTGATTGCCGCCTACACCCTGGCCAAGTCCGAGGTGCAGGATGGCGATTTCAAAGGTAACCGCCTGCAACTGATGCCTAACCAGCAAGCGTCCATCTGGGGCGACTACACCTGGCACTCAGGCGTACTCGACGGCTTCGGCATAGGCCTGGGCGCGCGTTATACCGGTAACACCTACGGTGACCAAGGCAATACCTACCTGGGCAAGGCCAAGGCCTACACCGTCTTCGACGGGTCGGTGCATTACGACCTGGGTCGCCTGAACGGCAGCCTGAAGGGCGCGTCGGTCGCGGTCACCGCCACCAACCTGCTGAACAAGGACTACCTCTCTACTTGTGACGCGTACTACTGCTACTACGGCGATGAGCGCAGCGTTGTCGCCAGCGCCACTTACAAGTTCTGAGTAAGCTGGGGCCGCCTTGCGGCCCCGGGTTCCAACCGACAACAATCGGTACCGTGATGAAGAGCCCCACCATCCGCCGCTGGTCCTTGATCCACACCTGGAGCAGCCTGGTCTGTACCCTGTTCCTGCTGTTGCTGGCAGTCACCGGCCTGCCGCTGATCTTCCACCACGAACTCGAACACCTGCTAGGCGACGCCCCTGAACTGCGTGAAATGCCGGCAGGCACACCGCACCTCGACCTGCAGCAACTGGTGCTCAAGGCCGAACAACATCGCCCCGGCGAGGTCATGCAGTACTTCGGCTACGATGAAGACGAGCCCAACGGCGTAGTCGCCATTACCGCCGCCACCGCCGGCACCGACCCCAACCTGTCGCACACCTTCATGCTCGATGCACGCACCGGCGAGGCGGTGGCCATGCCGGCCGCCAACGGCGGTTTCATGATGGTGATGCTGCGCCTGCATGTGGACATGTTCGCAGGCCTACCGGGCAAGCTGCTGCTGGCCTTCATGGGCGTATTGTTCATTGTCGCGATTGTCTCCGGCACCGTGCTCTATGCGCCGTTCATGCGCCGCCTGGAATTCGGCACCGTACGCGACAAGAAGTCCCGCCGCCTGCGCTGGCTCGACCTGCACAACCTGATCGGCGTGGTCACCCTGGCCTGGGCATTGACGGTGAGCGTGACCGGGGTAATCAGTGCCCTGTCCGACCTGGTCATCGCGGCCTGGCGCAACGACAGCCTGGCTGCGATGGTTGCCCCCTACCGCGACGCCCCGCCGCTCGTCGAGCGCGCCCCAGCCACTCGCCTGCTGGACATTGCCGAACAGGCCGCGCCGGGCATGCGCCCGGACTTCATCGCGTTTCCTGGCACGCGTTTCTCCAGCGAGCACCACTATGCGGTGTTCATGAACGGTGCCACCCACCTGAGTTCGCACCTGTTCACGCCAGTACTGATCGATGCTCGCACCCTTGAAGTGACTGCCGTCGGCAACCGTCCCTGGTACATGGATGCCATGGGCCTGTCGCAGCCACTGCATTTCGGCGATTACGGCGGGCGACCGATGCAGATCCTCTGGGCGTTACTGGACGTGCTGACAATCATCGTGCTCGGCAGCGGCCTCTACCTGTGGTGGGGCAAGCAGCGCAAACCCAGGGAGGCACGCGCATGAGCCACAGGTCTCAAGCCACTGCACGCCTCTTCGCCTGGCCAGCGTTGATTGCCCTGCTTGGCTTCCTGGGCCTGTTCGCCGCACTGCTCGGCGACGGTGGCTGGGACGTTCTGGCATGGGCCGGCCTGGGCCTGCCGGCCCTGCTGAGCCTGCGCGGGCTGCTCTGGCGTCGGGGGCGCTAGCCCGCTACCACCCCGCAACCGCAGGTATTGCCAAGCATGGGGTTTTCCTCAACCAAGGAACCGCCCCATGCGCCCCCTCGAACAACTGGAACAGATCGACCGACAAATCGGTGACTTGCTCGACGGCCTTCCAACCCTCGACCGTCAACACCCCATCAACCCCGACACGCGCACCTGGCTGCACGGCGAACTGGCCAGCTTCTGGACCACGGCCGATGAGCAAGGCGAAACCCCCAGACAAAAGCTGCTGGCACTGCGCAAGGCGCTGATGCTGGCCGAGGTTGAACTGCGCCTGGGCGACGAGACCTTGGGCTACCGCTCAGCCGATCAACTATGGGCCTGCCTGCAACAGCCACTACCCTCCCAGCGCAGGCATATGCCCCTGGCCAAAAGGCCACAGGTCTACCGCGTTCTGCTGGAAGGCCTACGGCCCAACTGGCGAAGCTACCTGCCAGGCACACTGATCATCGTTGCCGGTACCGCCGAAGGCCCTATGCTCACGCCTCAGGATGCCGCAGGCGCTGCTTTGCTGTGCAGCCTGTCACAAGGCATAGAGGCCTTCGACTCCCTTGCCGCACTGCATTTAGAGCTTTGCGAACGCCTGGAAGCCCCCCTCCAGAGCAGACCGCTGCTGCAGCTGTACTCTGACGCGCAGGCAGACCGCGCTCGCCGGTCACAGCGCCTGCGCTATGACTGGTACGCCGACAGCCTGCTGGAGGCCCAGATCGACAGCGTGATAGAAGCCCAACGCCAACGCCTGAGTGACACCGGCTTGTGGAGCAACGGCTCACCCGACCAGCACACCCGAATACATAAAGCCCTGGCGCTATGGCCCGAAGTCGGCGCCAAACCCATCCTGCAAACACGCTACTCTCAATTGCTTGAGAAGAATCTGCCCAACTGGCTGCGCAATACATCTGCGCAAGGCCTGAGCCATATGATGCAGGCCATGCAAACGCTGGTGGCAATCGCCGAGCAGGCTGCAGCCCCGGGAGTGCTGAGCCTTGACGACTTCAAGCAACGCAATAGCCTGCTGGCCTGGGCCAACGCACGCCTTCGCGAGCGCCTGGGCCATGACCTGGGGTACGACACAGATCCTCGCGAGATCAAGATCGTGGTCGTACGCGCCCGCCGCACGGGCGCCATCATGCATCCCTTCGCCCTCTCATCCTATGTCACCTATGCAGGCATGCGACGCGTGGGCCACGAGATGGTGGAGATGGTCGAGGAAATCAACACCCTCGAAGAGATCGCCCTCAAGAACTTGCCGTGGTTCGATACCGACTACTGGCTGACTGCCCGGGTGATCCATGCCCACGGTAAAGCCATGCCCGCCGGGCTCACGCCGCCGTATGTCAAGCACATGGTCCGGGAACTGAACGTGGGTGACAGCTACGCAAAGTACCTGCACACCCAACTCATCAGTTCCAGAGCAGGCAAATGGCGCCTGACTGCGCACAGTAAGGTCAACCGTGCACGCATGCACGCTGAAGCAGTCAAGGCGCGCTACGCCGGACACTTTGGCGAAGACCCTTTCGAACATGGCTACAACTGGGTGCGCGCAGTGTTGGACCAACCACACAATGCCTTGCGTGCACCGGTAGCCGGCTACCCGGTCACTGTTCGACAGTTGAACATCATGGGCCATACCCTGCAGGGCGTGCTTCTGCTCAACAGCCTCCCCTACAAATCTCCGGCATGCGTGCTGTACACCCCGGATGCCCCAGACCGCAGGGCCTGGCGCCGTTTTCGCACGACCCGCGAACTGCTTCGCACATTGCGCCAACAGCCCACGTTGAGAGCATACGTAGCCCAGCACCTGCCATTGCTGCCTGCCGCCACGGTGCAGCGGTTGCTGGACAAGGGGCGCCTGAGCACGCATTTGACCACGCCCGAGGTCAAAGACGACCTTTTCTTCGACTACTACATGGCCGAGGCCCGGGCGCTGATCGCCCAGGCCGATGCCGACAGCATGACGACCAGCGAAGTGAATGCGGAGTCGGTCATGGCGTTGAGCTGGCGCTTGCTGGACTTCATCAGCCTGCTGTTGCCGAACCGTGCGCTGCTGGTGCTGTCGATCGGCCGCATGGCAATCGATATCTGGGACGGCGCCGAGGCCTTCAAGCAAGAGGATGTCGAGGGGGTGATGCGGCATGCCTATCAGGCGCTTAGCCACCTCAACGATGCGGGTACCAGTTTCATGGGTTCCAGAGTGCTACGCCGATCCCTGCGCGGGATCCCCAAACCACCGCCACTGCCGCTGCCCGCACGCCTCCAGGTACAACCGGACAGCAGCAGCCTGCGCTATCGCATAGACGGTATCTACGGTGAAGGTGTCTACGAGCAAAGCTCGGCGTTTGGTGGGCAATCGCTGTACTTCGTCAAGGACAACGACAACCGCTATTACCGGGTCAGCTTCGACGGCTACCGCTGGCGAGCCATTGACCCTGACCAGCCAGATGCCTATCTGCAGCAACCGCTCAAGCGCAAAGTCGACGGGCAGTGGGTGATCGACTCACCGGTGCTCTGGTACGACGGGCTGCCCGACCTGACGCAATTACTGCAGGACTGCTATCTGCAAGCGCCTGTGGCCGGCCTGCCGGTAAACACCGAACAAGGGCTTTTTCAGGCTGACGATCAGCTGTACCTGGCACTCGAGAACGGGCAGTTGCCTGTGCGCCGCCACCTCCTACCGGATCATTACCACTTGGAGATTGCCGTTGCCAGCAACGCCGGGGTGGTGCCGTGGGCGGTGCTGCGCCACGAAAACGGCCAGTGGCTGATACGCGTTCGCCAGGCAGGGCGCAGCAGTGACTGGCTGACACTGCCAGATCAACCACCGCCGGCCCACTGACAGCCGGAACCGGCGGCCTCAGTCGACCAGTTTTGGCAACAGCCGGTCCAGCCGCTGATGCAAGGCACTGCCATTGGGCCAGTTGCGCAGCAGCCGTGCCCGGTCACGGGCATAGGCCGGTGCGAAGCTGAGCTGGGTGGCGTGCTGGCACATGGCATCGAGGTCGATCAGCGACCACTGGCCGTTGTGCCAGAACAGGTTATGGCCTTTGAAGTCGCCGTGACTGATGCGTTCGCGAATCAGCTGCTGCATCACGTGCACCAAGGCATCCACCTGCTCCTCGGGCGCATCGCCGCTTTCGACGTAGGGCGCGAAGCATGCCGTCAGGTCCGGGCCGTCGACATACTCGGTGACCAGGTAAGCACGGCTGCGCAGGCCCAGCACCCGCTGTTCCAGCACCGCGAGGGGGCGTGGCGTGGCGATGTCGAGGAATTCCAGGCGGTGGCCTTCAATCCAGGAATGCCAGGCCCGGCTCGGGCGCCAGAAGCGCTTGAACCAATGTGCGGTGTTCTTGATGTTGTAGCGCTTGATCACCAACGGGCGACCATTGACCTCGATGCGCGCCACGCTGGCAGCGCCACCGGTCTTGTACAAATGGCCCTTGTCGATCAGCGCATCGGCCTGCTCCAGTACAGGCTGCATGGCCTGGACCTCACTGCGGCGGATCGCCTGCAAGCCCGAGAGGGTGCGCTGGACGCTGAACAGGCTGCACTCGCGGCCAGCCTTGTCCAGATAGTCCTTCTGGCGCCAGGTGCGCACCTTGTCCACCTGTTTTTGCAGGGCTTCCAGCGGCAACGCATGCTCGGCATTGGCCAGCAGGTAATGCACCAGCAGCTCTTCGATGAACGGCTCCAGGCGCTTGGGCAACTGGGCGAAGAACACCCCGAGGTTTTCCAGCACGCGTGGACGCGACAACTGCTGACCGGGTGTTTCCGCCCTGATGCCCGCACCGTCGATCAGGTACAGCTTGCCGGCATGGCGCAGCAGGTTGTCCAGGTGCAGGTCTTCCTGCCAAAGGCCTTGGGCGTGCATGTGCGCCACAGCCGTGAGCGCTTCGCCCAGTACCAGGTGCTGCTCGTCCGCCAGCACTGGCAGGTTTGCCACTGCGGCCCAGGCATCGGCCAGGCTTTGGGCACCGTCAAGGAACTCGAACAGCAGCCAGCCGCCCTCGCCTTCCTTGAGGCCGTCGGCCAGTAGCGTCGGTGTGGTCAGGCCTTGTTCGGCCAGCAACTTCACACCCTGCAGTTCGCGCTGGAAATGCCGCGCGGCGTTACCACCGACCAGCAGCTTCGCCAGCACCGGTGTGCCACGCCAGACACCAGCGCCCACATAACGCTGGCCCGGCAGCACACGCAGCAGGGTGAGCAGTTGCAAGTCGGCACTGCCGGCGGCATCAACCAACGTGATACTCAGGGGCAGCGTCGGGCTGCGCCCGGCATCCTTCAGTTCAGACAAACGCATCAGCGAGCCTCTTTTTCACGACGGCGTTGCGTCAGCCGTTGCAGCCAGGTGTCGACCAGCGCGCCGTCAGCCGGCTGCCCCAGGTAGGTCGCCAGCAAAGTACGTACATCCTGCACGCGCCAGGCCTGCGCGCGGCGCAGCAGCGGCTCCAGGTCCTTGAGGCGGTCACGCATGCCGAACAGCAGCGGCCGGGTCTTTTCCAGGTCGATCAATTGCGCGTCCCAACCCTCGCGGCGTTGACGCAGGAAAATGTGCTTGGGGTAGAAGCAGCCATGCACCTGGCCGGCGCTGTGCAGGGTGCGCGCCAGCTGACCGCAGGCCTGCAGGATGCCAGTGCGCTCGGCTTCACCCAACCGCGGCCACTGCGCCAGCAGGCTGTCGAGGTCGGCCCACTCGTCCAGAGCGCGGGTCATCAGGATAGCCCGGTGCTTGCCGCCCTGCTTGCGCTCGCCGTAGAACACCGCCTGCAATGCCGGAATGCGCAGCTTCTGGTAGCGACTGATGTTGCGGAATTCGCGGGCGAAGGTGGGCTCGCCGAACGGCCGGTGCAAGGTACGGGTCAGGTAGTCGCTCTGGCGCTTGAGGTAGTAGCCCTTGCCTTCGAGTTCCAGACGGAAGACGCTGCTCCAGCCACCACGGCCGGTGTTGGGTTCGTCCACAGCATCAAGTTGCAGCGCCCACAGTGCCTCGAAGTTGTCCAGGCCATGGCGCTTGAGCAGCGCGAGGTCCGCGCTGGCCAGGTAATCGGTCATTCCCTTCCCTCGAAAAAGCCCAGTACCCGATGAATGCGCTTTTTGTCACGCACATTCAGCCGGTCGCGGCCACGGTATTGCAGGTAGAAGCGCAGGCGCTGGGTAGCTGACAGGTGGTATTTGGCCACTTTGTCCAGGCATGCCAGGTCCTTGATCATCCGGTGGCGCCACATGAAACCGCGCCAGAAGTCGCCGGTAGGGCAGTCGATGAAGAATAGCGTGCCTTGGTCATCGACCAGCAGGTTGCGCCACTTCAGGTCGTTATGGGCAAAGCGGTGTTGGTGCATGACCCGGGTATGGCGCGCCAGTTGACGGCTGACATGGTCGACCCAGCTGCGGTCGGCCAAGCGCGCATCGTTGTTATCGGCCAGGGCCGACAGGTCTTCGGTGTGCGGCAGCTCACGGGTGATCATAGCACCACGGCCAAAGGCCAGGCCGTTGCGCTCCAGGCCCCAAGCCACGACTTCGGCAGTGGGGATACCCCATTTGGCGAACTGCTTGAGGTTTTGCCATTCGGCCTTGATGCGTGGCCGCCCCAGGTACCGGCGCATGTGCTTGCCGGCCCCGGTGTAGCGCTTGACGTAGTAGTTGATCCCGTCACGCTCGATGCGTACCACCTCACTGAGCGGGTCGCGGGTCAGCCGTTCGCCCTGGAGGGCGAACACCGCGTCGAGGCTGCCGAAGTCCGCCGCCAGGTGTTCGTACCCCGGCGCCAGTGTCCAACTCGCCATCAGAGTGCGTCCCCATAGCGTTGCTTGCGATCGTAGAGTTTCTGGGCCTTGCGCTCCAACCAGGCGAGCAGCGCGGCTTCGTCCTTCAGCACCTGCCGCAGCGGACGCTGGAAGTAACCGCGCAGGAAGCGCAGCTTGTCGCGTTGGGTCAGGCCAATGTCCAGGGCCGAAAAGTACAGCGCAGCCAGGTCCTTGTCGCGCCAGCGGCGGCTGATTCTGGCACGGGTTTGCGCGCGGTGCAGGTCGATCACCGACAGTTTGAAGTCATCCGCCGTCACCGGTCGGTCGGTGTGCAGCAGGAAATGGCAGATGTAGCAATCGCGGTGGTTGACCCCGGCGCGGTGCATCCCGCCAGTCATCTTCGCCACCTCGGCGATAAGTGCACGCTTCAGGCGCGGCTCAGGCGGCTGTTTGACCCAGTCGATGCTGAAGTCTTCCAGGCTGATGGTCGGCGCCAGCTCTTCGGTGATGATGAACGAGTGCTGCGCGGCCGGGTTGCTGCCACGCTCGCCATAGGCGACTGCGGTCATGGTAGGCACACCCACTTCATGCAGGCGCTGGATGGCCTTCCACTCCTGGCCGGCACCGAGCACCGGCAGCTTGGCGGTGAACAGGTTCTTGAAGATCTCGCCCCAGCCGATGCCACGGTGGATCTTGACGAAAAAGCCCTCGCCAGCCACTTCGGTGCGCAGCGTGCGGCGCCCTTCCAGCTCGCGATAGACCTCGCCTTGCAGCGCCTCCACGGCGTCGAAGGCATCACGCCCGGCCCACAGGCGTTTGAAGGGTTCGGCCAATATCAGCTTCATGCGGTTTTTTGCCCCAGGATCACGTCGGCAGCATGCTGCGGCATGCTGTACAGATCGGCGCTATCGGCAAATGCCAGGCCATTGCGCGACCAGCTGGCACGCGCCTGCGGGTCTTCGAGCATGCGCTGCAGATAGCCGTTGAGCTGCTCTTGTTCGAACGGCTCGTCCAGCACCAGGCCGCTGTCGGCCTCGGCAATGTAGTGGGCATAGCCGCACACCTTGGACACCAGCACCGGCAAGCCGGCGACCAACGCTTCGAGCAGCACCGTACCGGTATTCTCGTTGTACGCCGGGTGAATCAGCAGGTCGGCGCCCAGCAGGAAGCGCGGGATGTCGCTACGGCCCTTGAGGAACTGCACCTGGTCGCCCAGACCCAGGGTAGCGCTTTGCAGCTGGAATACCTTGGGGTCGTCCTGGCCGATCACCATCAGCCTGGTGCGTTTGCGCAGGGCCGACGGCAGCGCGGCCAGTGCCTTGAGGCTGCGGTCCACACCTTTGGTCTTGAAGCCTGAGCCAATCTGCACCAGCAGCAGGTCGTCCTCCCCCAGGTTGAATTCCTTGCGGAACTCAGCGCGGATCTCGGCGGCATTGGCCGGCGCACGGCGATCCTGGGAAATGCCTGGCGGCAGCAGGTGGAAGCGTTCTACCGGGGTGCCGTAATGCTTGATGAACAGCGGCTGCTGCACTTCGGAAATCATCAGCACTTCGGTATGGGCGTCCTTGGCGAACACCGCACGCTCGTACTCGGCAAAGTGCCGGTAGCGGCCCCAGCGGCGGTACAGGCCACCGCGCAGGGTCTGTGCCTTGTCCTCGAAGCAGCCGTCGGCGGCGTAGTACACGTCCAGCCCCGGCATCTTGTTGAAGCCGATCAAGCGGTCGACCGGGCGCTTGGCCAGGTCGGCGGCCATCCAGGCGCTGAGCTTCTCGTTGCGGCGGTGGTTGAAGATCGCCTTCACCGGCGCCACCAGCACTTCGAAGCCCGGCGGAATGTCACCCTCCCAGATCAGCGTATACACACGGATCTGGTGGCCCCGCTTCTGGCATTCCAGGGCAATGCGCATGAAATCGCGCTGCAGCCCGCCGAAGGGGAAATATTTGTAAAGCACGAAAGCCAGTTGCATCAACGGACATCCTCAGCCAGCAGCAACGCGCTCAAGCGGCTCGCCACATGCTCGGGATTCAGGCGAGTGAAGCACAGTGGCCACTCGCGTTTCAGATCGAACCGGGCCAGGTCATCGGCGCTCGGTTTGTAGGTGCACTTCTTCTGCAGGCAGGGAGCGCAAGGCCAGTCACTGGCCTGGTGAATCTGGGTCCGTCCGTAGGCGCCAGTCAGGCCCGGGTTGGTTGGGCCAAACAGCGAAAGGGTGGGCACATCGAGTGCCGCCGCCAGGTGGCCAAGGCCGGTATCGACCGCCACGCAGGCCTTTGCCGCCGCCAGAACACGAGCGACGCCGGCAAGGTTCAATTTGGGGAGCACCTGGCAGTTGTTCAAGCCTTGGGCAATTCGCTCGGCCCGCGCCTTCTCAGCCGGATTACCCCAAGGCAGGCGCACTTCCAGCTTGCGCCGGCCCATGCGCTCGGCCAGTTCGCGCCAGTAGGCTTCGGGCCAATGCTTGGTCGCCCAGGTGGTGCCATGCAGGAACACCACATAGGGCGCAGCCGGGGGCAGTTGCAGGCGGTCGAGGTCCAGGCCGTAGTTGCCGATGCCTTCTGGCAGGTCATAGGCCAGGGCCATGGCAAACAGTTGGCGTACCCGCTCCACCGCGTGCTGGCCGGTAGCAACCGACAGAGGCCGGTCGTAGAAGCGGCTGGCCCAGCCTTCGCGCGCCGAGTAGCGGTCCAGGCCGGCGACGGGTGCCTTCACGTAACGGGTCAACCAGGCCGACTTGACCAGGCCCTGGGCGTCGATCACAAGGTCGTACTTGCGCTCGCGCACGCGCTGCTTGAACGCCTTCCACTCGCCACTCTTGATGGTTTGCCAAAGGTTCTTGCGCCAGCGACGAATCGCCACCGGGATGACCTGGTCGACCGCGGGGTGCCAACTGGGGATTTCGGCGAAGCCTTCCTCCACCACCCAATCGAAACGGATACCGGGAATGGCATGGGCGGCATCGGTAAGCGCCGGCAGGGTGTGGATGACATCCCCCAGCGACGAGGTCTTGATGATCAGTACCCGCACTTAGTCGACCTCGGCCACGGTATCGATCAGGTCCGGTCCGCTGAGGCTGTGCAGGGCGGCAATCACTTTGCCCGGTTCCAGCAGACGCAGGCAATTGTAATGGCCGAAGCGACAGGTGCGGTCAAAGCACGGGCTGCACTCGATACCGGTGCGCACCACTTCCACCTGTTCGGCCAACGGTGGGGTGAAGCCGGGGGAAGTCGAGCCGTACACCGCCACCAACGGACGGTTCAGCGCAGCGGCCACGTGCATCAGGCCGGAATCGTTGGACACCACGGCATGGGCGCAGGACATCAGGTCGATGGCATCGGCCAGCGAGGTCTCACCGGCCAGGTTGGACGACTCTTCACGGAACCCCGGAATCAGCCGGTCGCGGATCTGCTCACCGACCGAGTGATCGTTCTTCGAGCCAAACAGCCACACTTGCCAGCCTTGGCGAATCATCGCATCGGCCACAGCGGCATAGTGCTCTGCCGGCCAGCGCTTGGCTTCGCCAAACTCGGCGCCAGGGCACAGCGCCAGTACCGGACGGTCCAGTTCCAGGCCGAACTTGGCCAGGGCGGCGTCACGGCTTTGCGCTTCGATCTGCAGGCTGGGGCGCGGGTATGGCTGCGGCAGCTCGGCGCCGGGCGCGTACGCCAGGGCCATGAAGCGCTCGATCATCAGCGGGTAGCGGGCCTTGTCCAGCTTGCGCACATCGTTCAGCAGGCCGAAGCGCATTTCACCGCGCCAGCCGGTGCGTTTGGGAATGCCGGCAAAAAAGGGCACCAGCGCCGACTTGAGCGAGTTGGGCAGCAGGATAGCCTGGTCGTACTGGCCGGCCAGGGACTTGCCGATGCGCCGACGTGTGGCCAGCTCCAGCGCGCCGTGGCCGAGCGGGAAGCTCAAGGCCTGACGCACTTCAGGCATGCGTTCGAGGATCGGCCGGCTCCATTCAGGGGCCAGCACGTCGATCACGCAGTCGGGGTGCTGCTGTTTCAGGCACTGGAACAGGGTCTGCGCCATCACCATGTCGCCGACCCAGCTGGGGCCAATGATCAGTATTCTCATGCTTAGTCCAGAAACGCTCGGGGAGGCTACAGGCTGCGGTACAGCCTGGCCTCCCCTCTTTATATTCAGGCTATGTGGCCGACAGTGTAACACCGGTGGTGAGGCATGAGCCTTTGGGGCTGCTTTGCAGCCCATCGCGACACAAGGCCGCTCCCACAAAAGGTACTGCATACGCCGGCCAATGGTGGGAGCGGCCTTGTGTGGCGAAAGGGCCGCACAGCGGCCCCAACGATCTCAAGTCAGCCCCAGTTCACCCCAGATCCGCCGCACTTCACGGCGTTCATCGGCAAACTGTGCCGCATCGATCACCCCGGCCTGCTTCTGCAGGGCCTGGCGGTGGGAGGCCGAGCGGAACGCCTTGTACACTTCACGCAACAGCACCGCGTCACTGGCCGGCATCAAGTTCGCCTGCTCCAGCTCTTCCAGAATGCGGATGTTATCGGTCCATCGAAGTATGGCCGGATGGTCATGGGACCAGGCCAAAGCGGCGTATTGCACCATAAATTCGATATCGACGATACCGCCGGCATCCTGCTTGATATCGAAGGGTACACCGGCGTCGAAGGCGTTCGCCGCGGTACCGGCAGCCGTAGCCTTGGTACCGAGGTTGTCACGCATCTTGGCGCGCATTTCACTCACCTCGCCGCGCAGCTTTTCCAGGTCGCGGGCCTGGCCCAGTACCTTGGCACGCACACCTTCGAATGCAGCCCCCACCTGCTTGCAACCCACCAGCACACGGGCCCGCACCAGCGCCTGGTGTTCCCAGGTCCAGGCTTCGTTCTGCTGGTAGCGCTCGAAGGCGCCCAGCGAGCTGACCAGCAGGCCCGAGGCGCCGGACGGGCGCAGGCGCATATCCACGTCGTACAGTTGGCCCGAGTTGGTCTGGGTGGTCAGCAAGTGGATGATGCGCTGCCCCAGACGCGTGAAGAACTGCGCGCTGTCGATAGGCTTCGCACCGTCGGTTTCCGCCTGCGGATCGCCGTCATGGATGAAGACCAGGTCCAGGTCCGAACCGTGGCCGAGCTCCAGGCCGCCCATCTTGCCGTAACCGATGATGATGAAACCCGGGTCGCACAGGCTGCCGTCGCTGCGCTTGGGTTGGCCGTGGCGGGCCACGGTCTGGCGCCAGGCCAAGGCCAGCACCTGGTCGAGGATCGCTTCCGCCAGCCAGGTCAGGTAGTCGCTGACTTTCATCAACGGCAGGTTGCCGCTGATTTCCGAGGCGGCCACGCGCAGGCTGTGGGCCAGCTTGAAATGGCGCAGCGCCTCCATCTGCTGCTCCAGGTCGTCCTCGGGGATGCGCGTCAGGCGCTCGCGCAGCTCGCTGGCCAGTTCTGGCGCCAAGGGCGGGCTGAACAAGCGGCCCTCATTGAGCAGTTCGTCGAGCAGCAGCGGGTAAAGGGCAATCTGCTCGGCAATCCACGGGCTGGCGGCGCACAGCGTCAGCAAACGGCGCAAGGCACCGGGGTTTTCGGTCAGCAGTACCAGGTAGGCAGAACGCCTTGCCACAGCCTCGACCAATGGCAGCACCCGCTCAAGCACCAGGTCAGGGTTGTCATGCTCCACCGCCTGAGCCAACAGCCGTGGGATGAATGCGTCAAGTCGCTCACGGCCGATGCGCTGCATCGAGCGCAACTGCGGGCTGGAACGCAGCCCGGCCAGGCGCCTCAAGGCTTCGGCGGGTTGCTTGAAGCCAGCCTCTTGCAATTGCCGGCCAGCGGCTTCTTCATCCTGCGCCTGCTCCCACAACGGCGACCACTCACCACCCACCACCAGTTCGCCTTCGCCGTCTTCATCATCCGGGTCGGCAATGACCTGGCGGAAATGCCAGTCGATACGGCCACGCCAGTACATCAGCTGGTCGTGGAAGCTCTGCCAGTCGGCAAAACCGAGCACATAGGCCACGCGTGCCTGATCGGTCTCACCTTCCGGCAACATTTGCGTCTGGCGGTCGGCGATGGCCTGGATGGCGTGCTCGGTGTAGCGCAGGAACTCATAGCCCTCGCGCAACTCGGCCACCACTGCTGGCGGCAGGTAGCCTTGGCCTTCCAGGGTGGCCAGCACCTTGAGCAACGGCCGCTGCTGCAGGCTGAGGTCACGCCCGCCGTGGATCAGCTGGAAGGCCTGGGCGATGAACTCCACTTCACGAATACCACCGGCACCCAGCTTGATGTTCTCGGCCATGCCCTTGCGCCGCACTTCCTGCTGGATCAGCTGCTTCATGGTGCGCAGCGCTTCGATTGCGGAAAAGTCCAGGTAGCGGCGGTACACGAACGGGCGCAGCATCTCCTGCAACTGCGCGCCGGCCGCCTGGTCGCCGGCCACCACCCGCGCCTTGATCATCGCGTAACGTTCCCAGTCACGGCCCTGGTCCTGGTAGTACTGCTCCAGTGCATTGAAGCTGAGCACCAGGGCACCCGCCGAACCATAGGGGCGCAGGCGCATGTCAACGCGGAATACAAAGCCGTCGACGGTAACCGGGTCCAGTGCCTTGATCAGCCTTTGGCCCAGGCGCGTGAAGAACTCCTGGTTATCCAGCGAGCGCTTCACCCCTTCGGTTTCACCGCCCTCGGGAAAACCGAAGATCAGGTCGATGTCCGACGACAGGTTAAGCTCTACCGCTCCCAGCTTGCCCATGCCCAGCACCACCATGTGCTGCGGCTGGCCGCTGCGGTTGCCGATGGGCGTGCCGAATTGCTGGCAATGGCGCGGGTACAGCCATTGGTAGGCTTCGTCGATGGCCGCATCGGCAAGGTCCGACAGGTCGCGGCAGGTTTCGCCAAGTTCCGCCTGACGGGTAATGTCGCGCCAGATAATGCGCAACTGCTGGCGGTTGCGCGCGCGGCGCAGATTGCGCGCCAGCTCGTCCTCGCTCTGTGCCGCCTGGGCTGTTGCGGCGATTTGCCCGCGCAGCTCACCCGGGGCGTATCGCCGCTCCAGCTCGCCACTGGCCAGCAGGGCGAACAGCATGGCGGGCTCGCGCTGGGCCAGGCTGAGCACGAACTCGCTGGCAGCAGCCACCTGGTCGAACTGCTGCCGGTGCAGCGGGCTCCAGGCCTGCAGGTCGAGTTCGGGGTGGCCGGCCACGGCATCGCTGATGAACTGCTGGTTGCGAGTGACCAGCGGCTGCAAGGTGGCAGGCAGATCGGAGGGCAAAGGTAGGCGCATGGTCTATCCTTGATCGGCGTGAAATAGAGGGGAAAAAGCGGCCAAGGGGAAGCCGGACCACGGTTGGACTGTCGTACAAAAGTTGGAAATAGCTGAAAAAAACGAAAACTTGGCAACAAACATCAAGAACCACCCGTTCGCGACACAATGCCAACCAACATGAACGTTTTTCCTCACAAGCCAAGGTGCGACCAAACGTCGCACAAATGTAGTTTTACTACTACTCGTGTCGTGTAAAAGCATGAAATGCGAAAGCAAATGTAGTAAAACTACAACGCGCCGGAAGACACCCCGGTAATCCAAGAATTCACGACGTCTGCCCATAAGGCCAGTCGCAATCTCAGGCAATCGATTCTGGTTGCCTTTCCGCCCTGGAGCAAGCCATGCAAGACCTCGATCCAATCGAAACCCAGGAATGGCTGGATGCCCTGGAGTCGGTCCTCGACAAAGAAGGCGAAGACCGCGCTCATTACCTGATGACCCGTATGGGCGAGCTGGCCACCCGTAGTGGCTCCCAGCTGCCGTATGCGATCACCACGCCATACCGCAACACCATCCCTGTCACCCACGAAGCACGCATGCCTGGCGACCTGTTCATGGAACGCCGCATTCGCTCGATGGTGCGTTGGAACGCGCTGGCCATGGTCATGCGTACCAACCTGAAAGACTCGGACCTGGGCGGACACATCTCTAGCTTCGCCTCCAGTGCCACCCTGTACGACATCGGCTTCAACTACTTCTTCCAGGCCCCTACCGAAGAACACGGCGGCGACCTGGTCTTCTTCCAGGGCCACGCTTCGCCTGGCGTCTACGCTCGTGCCTTCATGGAAGGCCGTATCAGCGAAGACCAGATGAACAACTTCCGTCAGGAAGTGGACGGCAACGGCCTGTCTTCGTACCCGCACCCATGGTTGATGCCTGACTTCTGGCAGTTCCCGACCGTTTCGATGGGTCTGGGCCCAATCCAGGCGATCTACCAGGCACGCTTCATGAAGTACCTGGAAGCCCGTGGCTTCATCCCGGCCGGCAAGCAGAAGGTCTGGTGCTTCATGGGCGACGGTGAGTGCGACGAGCCGGAATCCCTGGGTGCAATCGCCCTGGCCGGCCGCGAGAAGCTGGACAACCTGATCTTCGTCATCAACTGCAACCTGCAGCGCCTCGACGGCCCGGTTCGCGGCAACGGCAAGATCATCCAGGAACTCGAAGGCGTGTTCCGTGGCGGTGGCTGGAACGTCAACAAAGTCGTCTGGGGCCGTTTCTGGGACCCACTGCTGGCCAAGGACACCAACGGTGCCCTGCAGCGCCGCATGGACGAGGTCATCGACGGCGAATACCAGAACTACAAAGCCAAAGACGGCGCGTACGTTCGCGAGCACTTCTTCAACACCCCGGAACTCAAGGCCATGGTCGAAGACCTGTCCGACGAAGAGATCTGGAAGCTCAACCGTGGCGGTCACGACCCGTACAAGGTCTACGCGGCGTATCACCAGGCTGTGAACCACAAAGAGCAGCCGACCGTCATCCTGGCCAAGACCATCAAGGGTTACGGCACCGGTGCTGGCGAAGCCAAGAACACCGCGCACAACACCAAGAAGGTCGACGTCGACAGCCTGCGTCACTTCCGTGACCGCTTCGACATCCCGGTCAAGGATGCCGACCTGGAGAACCTGCCGTTCTTCAAGCCGGAAGAAGGTTCTGCCGAAGCCAAGTACCTGGCCGAGCGCCGCGCAGCCCTGGGTGGCTTCGTACCGCAGCGCCGCGCCAAGAGCTTCAGCGTGCCGACCCCGCCACTGGAAACGCTGAAAGCGATCCTGGACGGCTCGGGCGACCGCGAAATCTCCACCACCATGGCCTTCGTGCGTATTCTGGCGCAGCTGGTCAAGGACAAGGACATCGGCCAGCGCATCGTCCCGATCATCCCGGACGAAGCCCGTACCTTCGGTATGGAAGGCATGTTCCGCCAGTTGGGTATCTACTCGTCGGTCGGCCAGCTCTACGAGCCAGTCGATAAAGACCAGGTGATGTTCTACCGCGAAGACAAGAAGGGCCAGATCCTCGAGGAAGGCATCAACGAAGCCGGCGCCATGTCGTCGTTCATCGCTGCCGGTACCTCGTACAGCTGCCACAACCAGCCGATGCTGCCGTTCTACATCTTCTACTCGATGTTCGGTTTCCAGCGTATTGGCGACCTGGCCTGGGCCGCTGGCGACAGCCGCACCCGTGGCTTCCTGATCGGCGGTACCGCCGGCCGTACCACCCTCAACGGTGAAGGCCTGCAGCACGAAGACGGTCACAGCCACATGATGGCGGGCACCATCCCGAACTGCCGCACCTACGATCCGACCTACGGCTACGAGCTGGCGGTGATCATCCAGGACGGCATGAAGAAGATGACCGAAGAGCAACAGGACATCTTCTACTACATCACCGTGATGAACGAATCCTACCAGCAGCCAGCCATGCCGACCGGTGTCGAGGAAGGCATCATCAAGGGCATGTACCTGCTGGAAGAGGATACCCGCGAAGCCGCACACCACGTACAGCTGATGGGCTCCGGCACCATCCTGCGCGAAGTCCGCGAAGCCGCGAAGATCCTGCGTGAAGAGTTCAACGTCGGTGCCGACGTGTGGAGCGTCACCAGCTTCAACGAACTGCGCCGCGACGGCCTGGCCGTGGAACGCGCCAACCGCCTGAAGCCTGGCCAGAAGCCACAGCAGACCTACGTCGAGCAGTGCCTGAACGGTCGCAAAGGCCCGGTTATCGCCTCTACCGACTACATGAAGCTGTTCGCCGAGCAGATTCGCCAGTGGGTACCGAGCAAAGAGTTCAAAGTCCTGGGTACCGACGGTTACGGTCGCAGCGACAGCCGCAAGAAGCTGCGTCACTTCTTCGAAGTCGACCGCCACTTCGTGGTGCTGGCTGCCCTGGAAGCCCTGGCTGACCGTGGCGAGATCGAACCCAAGGTTGTTGCAGACGCTATCGTCAAGTTCGGTATCGACCCGGACAAGCGCAACCCACTGGACTGCTGAGGAGTATTTTTAAGTGAGCGAACTCATTCGCGTACCTGACATCGGCAGCGGTGAAGGTGAAATCATCGAGCTGTTCGTCAAGGTCGGTGATCGTATCGAGGCTGACCAGAGCCTGCTGACCCTGGAGTCCGACAAGGCCTCCATGGAGATTCCGGCGCCCAAGGCCGGCGTCATCAAGGAACTGAAGGTCAAGCTGGGCGACCGCCTGAAAGAAGGCGACGAGCTGCTGGTCCTGGAAGCCGAGGGCGCCGCTGCTGCGGCCCCTGAGGCTCCGGCCGCTGCCGCTGCTCCGGCTGCTGCTCCAGCGCCAGCCGCTGAAGCCGCTCCGGCTGCTCCGGCCGCAGCCCCGGCTGCTGCCAGCGTGCAGGACATCCACGTGCCGGACATCGGTTCGTCGGGCAAGGCCAAGATCATCGAAGTGCTGGTCAAGGTCGGCGACACCGTCGAAGCCGACCAGTCGCTGATTACCCTGGAGTCCGACAAGGCTTCCATGGAAATCCCGTCGCCGGCTGCCGGCGTGGTCGAAGAAGTACTGTGCAAGCTGGAAGACGAAGTCGGCACTGGCGACCTGATCTTCAAGCTCAAGGTTGCTGGCGCTGCGCCTGCTGCTGCAGCGGCACCAGCTGCTGCTGCCCCGGCCAAGGCTGAGGCTGCTCCGGCTGCCGCACCTGCTCCTGCTGCTGCCCCGGCCGCTGCCGCAGCACCGGCTGCGACCGCACCGGCTGCCGGCAGCAATGCCAAGGTTCACGCTGGCCCGGCGGTTCGCCAGCTGGCCCGTGAATTTGGTGTCGACCTGGGCGCGGTTGCCGCCACCGGTCCGCACGGCCGCATCCTGAAAGAAGACGTACAGGTGTACGTCAAGGCGATGATGCAGAAGGCCAAGGAAGCACCGGCAGCCGCTGGCGCAACCGGTGGTGCTGGCATCCCGCCGATCCCTGCCGTGGACTTCAGCAAGTTCGGTGAAGTGGAAGAAGTGGCCCTGACCCGCCTGATGCAGGTCGGTGCTGCCAACCTGCACCGCAGCTGGCTCAACGTGCCGCACGTGACCCAGTTCGACTCTGCCGACATCACCGAGCTGGAAGCCTTCCGCGTTGCGCAGAAGGCCGTGGCCGAGAAGGCTGGGGTGAAGCTGACCGTGCTGCCACTGCTGCTCAAGGCCTGCGCCTTCCTGCTCAAGGAACTGCCGGACTTCAACAGCTCGCTGGCGCCAAGCGGCAAGGCCATCATCCGCAAGAAGTACGTGCACATCGGCTTCGCCGTGGACACCCCGGACGGCCTGCTGGTCCCTGTGATCAAGAACGTCGACCAGAAGAGCCTGCTGCAACTGGCTGCCGAAGCCGCTGCACTGGCCGAGAAGGCGCGCACCAAGAAGCTGTCGGCCGACGAGATGCAAGGCGCTTGCTTCACCATCTCCAGCCTCGGCCACATTGGCGGCACCGGCTTCACGCCGATCGTCAACGCGCCGGAAGTGGCTATCCTGGGCGTCTCCAAGGCGACCATGCAGCCAGTCTGGGATGGCAAGGCCTTCCAGCCAAAGCTGATGCTGCCGCTGTCGCTGTCCTACGATCACCGTGTGATCAACGGCGCTGCCGCCGCGCGCTTCACCAAGCGCCTGGGCGACGTGCTGGGCGATATCCGCACCATGCTGCTGTAAGCCAGCACACTGCCCCTCCTTGCGAGGGGCAGTACCCTTTTCGAGCTGCCACGCTCGTACCTCAACCCCGTCGATTGGCGGGGCTTTTTTTTGCCTGGAAAAAGCTGGGAGGGCTTCGCCCTCCTTTCGCGACACAAGGCCGCTTGTGTCTTGATGGGGGATTAGAATCTGGAGTGAGAGCGGTGAATGGCAAGCTGAATGCCGTAGGTGCCTTGAGCACGTGTGGGAGCACAAGCTGCCATTCACCGTTCCACTTTGGCGAGAGCCCGAACAGTTGGATGCGGCTCTGATCTCGAATCACAAGCGTGGGCCAAGCCAAAGTCCTCTCACTGTGTTGAGTTTAGGAGGTTTTGGTGATGGCTTCCTTCTTGGGTATCGATGTTTCCAGTCTCTCCCTTGATGCTGCGGTGCGGCCACAGGGCATCAAAATGCATTTAAGCAATGATCCCACAGGCTTTGAGGCGCTACTGGAGAGCCTTCGCAAGCTCAGTATCAAGCGCGTCCTGTTAGAGGCGACGGGTGGCTACGAGCGAGATGTCATGCGTTTTCTACAGGACGCTGGCTACAAGGTCATACGCGTTAATCCCAGGCGAGCCAGGTCATTCGCTGACTCTCTAGGCATCAAGGCCAAGACTGACGCCATCGACGCCGAGGTTCTGGCGCACTATGCCGAAGTCATTCCAGATCAACCCTCCCTGCGAATCAGCCCCGAACGAGCGCTTCTGCGAGAGTTGCTTCAGCAACGTGATCGGTTGGTTCAACAGCGAGATGACGACCTGCGGCGCCTGAAGCAGGTGCAATCGACTGCAGTTGCTAACTACCTGAATGCCAACCTGAAACACTTCAAAGCGCAGATCAAACTGGTTGAGCGTGAGATCGAACAGCAAACCGCGATGCTGAACGACGAACGGGTTACCCAACTGATTAAAGTGAAAGGCATTGGGATGGTGACAGCGGGCAAGCTAGTAGCGCTGCTGCCGGAGCTGGGTCGGGTTGAATCCAGAGAAATTGCCTCCCTGGTCGGAGTGGCGCCCTTCAACCACGACAGTGGGAAATTCATGGGCAAGCGCTCTATCTCTGGCGGACGATTTGCGGTCAGGCGATCGCTGTACATGGCATGCCTTGTGGCGATGAGATACAACCCAGCACTCAAGGCTCGTTATCAGTCACTGCGGGAGCGCGGAAAACTTCCCAAAGTCGCTATCGTGGCCTGCATGAGAACGTTCATCGTGCGGTTAAATGCCATGCTCAGAACGGGTACATCATGGCTCGATCTAGTGCTACCGCAGCCTGAAAGTACAACGTAAATCCAGAACGCAGCGTGAGCCGCGTGGAAGCGGGCTTGCCCGCGAAGCCAACACCGTGGTGGATGGCACGGGCTTCGCCCGTGTTCGCGGGCAAGCCCGCTCCCACAGGGAAGGCGCCAGCTTTTAGAAATTGAGCAAGACAGTTGCTCCCACA
>NZ_JBQENN010000036.1:0-48669 GCF_052044625.1 Pseudomonas sp. 22515 | reverse complement strand
AGGGCACCTCGAAAAACCTCGGCCCCCTGCGATTGGTAAAATTGCGTTGTCCTGATTTCGTTCTCTGACACCAGCCATGAAGAAGCGCACTGCCATCAAGACGGACCTGTTCGCTGACGAACATCATCGGAAGAAGATCGACACGCTTGGAGATCCGCTGGCCCAGATCGAGTCGTACATCGATTTCGCGGCACTTGCGGCGGAAGTCGATCGGGTAGCGCCGCGCCCTGTCAGCCCTCAAGGCGGTCGCCCGCCGTATCCGACGGAGACGATGGTGCGGATTCTGGTGCTCAAGCGGCTGTACAACCTGTCGGATGAACAGATGGAGTACCAGTTGCTTGACCGGATGAGCTACAAGCGATTCTGCGGGTTGGCCAGCGCGGTCAATATTCCGGATCGAACGACCGTGTGGACGTTCGAGAACCGCATCGGCGACGCCGGCGCGAAGGTCCTGTTCGACGGTGTCACGGCCCAACTGCTCCGGCACGGATTCATCGCCCGCGGCGGCCAAATCGTCGATGCCACGCTGGTGCCTGCTCCCAAGCAACGTAACAGCCGTGAGGAGAACAAGCTGGTCAGGGAAGGCGCGATGCCGGCTAACTGGAAGCCAGCCAAACGGCGCCAGAAGGATACGGATGCCACCTGGACGCAGAAGCACGGCAAGAACCACTTCGGCTACAAGCTCTCGGTCAACGTGGACAAGAAGTACAAGATCATCCGCAAATTCGAGACTGATACGGCCAGCGTCCATGACAGCAAGCACTTCGATGCGCTCATCGACCGGAGCAACACGAGCCGCGATGTCTATGCGGACCGAGGCCACACCAGCGCAGACCGGGAGGGCTGGCTCAAGGATCACGGCTATCGTAATCAGATCCAGAGGAAGGGGTACCGCAACAAGCCCCTTTCCGAGTGTCAGCAACGGCGCAACCACCGCATCGCCAAGACGCGTGCCCGAGTGGAGCACGTGTTCGCGAGCATCGAGCAGATGGGCGGCAAGTTGATCCGTACCATCGGACAGGGGCGCGCGAACTTTGCGATGACGATGATGGCGGCCTGCTACAACTTGAAGCGGCTGGTGTACTTCCAGAAGGCGGGAATCAAGGCCTTCTGACGCCCGGAGTGGGCCGAATCGCCGCTGCAGAGGGCGATTCGGAAGAAAAACGGGGCGACACCGCCCAGAAAGCGGTGATTCGCCGCAGAAATCGAACCGAATTCGATCATGGCCATCATTTGGCGGTCGGATTCACTGAAAACCTCGCGTTATTCGAGGTGCCCATAAACAACAGCAGCAGTAATAACGAGCGATTCGGACGCACGACAAATGCGCCCATTGCGCTCATGGATAACGAATCCATGGTTGAGTCCTGAGTTAAAGGGGTCTTGGGCCGCACAGCAGCCTATGTCAGAGCACGAATGTGGCGCGCGGTGGCCGTTCAATCAGGAAGATCGGGCTTGGAGGAATGGAGTAACGAGGGGCGGGTATCGGCTGCGTACGTTCAGGCAGCGTGCTGATGCTGAGCAGCGTGGTCAGGTGCGGTGTTTCATGCACATGGTCGGCGGTCAGCGGTGAGTGGCAGTGATCCCCGTATGCAGCACAGGCGAGCGCCTCGTCACCATGGGTATGCGAATGTGCGCCATTGTTGCCACTCCCGACTGGCTGACTCGAACCCATAAAGAGCGCAGAGGTGTGCCCGGCCCAGGCTATCAAGATGGCCAGAGCAAGGGCAAAAATCACCTTAGTGCTGATGGGGTTGCTGAGCATGTCGTGTTTCTTTTGATGCCTAAGCGGATGGTTGTTCTGAAGGGGTAGTTGGTTTGACCATATCCCCCCCAGGGGGATAGGATGCGAGCGTAATTCATCGATGCATGAGACTCAAGGCATGAGCGATCACGAACACGGCCATCAGCACCAAAGTCATAGCGATATCATCAAAAGGTTGAAGCGTGCGGAGGGCCACCTGCGCAGCATCGTCAGCATGATCGAAGACAGCCGGGCCTGCGTCGACATCGCTCAGCAACTGCATGCCGTGGAAAAAGCCGTCTGCCAGGCCAAGCGTGTGCTTATCCAAGACCATATCGATCACTGCCTGGAACACACCGTCGAAGCACTCGCGACAGGTGAACGCGCATCGCTCGAAGACTTCAAGCAAATCACTAAGTACCTCTAGGCCTTTTCCCATGTCGAGCTTCGCTGAACTGCTGCAACAGGGAGCCTCGCAGGCCTGGTTGTACTTCCCCAGTGCCATCCTGCTGGGAGCCTTGCATGGCCTAGAGCCAGGGCATTCGAAAACCATGATGGCGGCGTTTATCGTGGCCATTCGCGGCACGGTGAAGCAGGCTGTTCTGCTGGGACTGGCCTCAACGCTTTCCCACACCGCAGTGGTTTGGCTGGTGGCCATGGCCGGCATGTACCTGGGGCAGAACCTGAATGCCGAAACCACCGAGCCGTATTTCCAGCTTGCGTCCGCCGCCATAATTATCACCATCGCCCTGTGGATGCTTTGGCGCACCTGGCGTGGCGAGCAGATGTGGCGCTTCGAGGAAGGCGATGATCTTCAGCATGACTATCACCACCACGATGAAATGCAGCGCATCGACACCGGGCATGGGCGCATCGAACTGTCGATCTTCGAAGAGGGCGTCCCTCCGCGCTGGCGACTGAATATCTTGACTGGCCATGCCTGGTCGGCAGCTGAAATGAGCCTGCTGACGACCCGCCCCGATGGCCTGGCCCAGCAGTTTCGCTTCGTCGACCGAGGTGACTACCTGGAGTCAGTGGACGAGATTCCCGAACCCCACGAATTCACAGCGCGCCTGAGCCTCGGCCATGCCGGTCATTCTCACGACTATGATCTGGAGTTCCACGAGCACGGCCACGGTCATGGCCATGATCATGCAGAACTGGAGGGCCTGGAGCTGTCGTTGGAGGGCTACCAGGATGCCCATGAGCGGGCGCATGCCAACGATATCCGCAAGCGCTTTAGCAATCGCAACGTCACCACGGGCCAGATCATCCTGTTCGGTTTGACGGGCGGGCTGATTCCTTGCCCGGCAGCGATCACCGTGCTGCTGCTCTGCCTACAAGTGAAGGAAGTCGCGCTGGGAGCCGTGCTGGTGTTGTGCTTCAGCATTGGCCTGGCCATCACCCTGGTTACCGTTGGTGCTGCCGCCGCTATCGGAGCACGCCAGGCGTCCAATCGCTGGCCCTGGCTTGGTGCTGTGGCGCGTCGCGCTCCGTACCTGTCCAGCCTATTGATCATCGGTGTGGGGATTTACGTGGGTGTCCATGGCTGGATCGGCCTGAACGCCTAGCCTGATGTGCGAGTTATCCGGCTATTTCGGCCTGTTCCTCGCCGCCTTCGGTGCCGCCACGCTGCTGCCCATGCAGCCGGAAGCGGTGCTGGTCGGCTTGCTGCTGACCGACCCCTATGCCGCCTGGACACGGCTGGCCGTGGCGACCACGGGCAATGTACTGGGCTAAGCACTGAACTGGCTGTTGGGCCGTTTTATCGAACACTACCGACACAAACGCTGGTTTCCCGTCAGCGAAGAAAAACTGGAAAAGACCCAGCAGGCTTATCACCGCTTCGGGCGCTGGTCGCTGCTGATCAGCTGGGTACATATTATTGGTGATCCACTCACAGTAGTGGCTGGCGTCCTGCGGGAACCCTTTTGGAGCTTACTGTTGATCGTAACGCTGGCCAAGGCCACTCGCCATCTGGTGCTGGCCCCTGACGCTCGGGTGAGACAGGTCAAGTTCTTCGGCTGGTCGCTCGATAAGTATTGGATTGCCGCTGTCGAAGATTTAATCCGGCAAGAGATGGTCTTTCCTCAAGCCTGCGCATTTACAATATAGGCACTCTCCCAAGTGCTTACTGTTCGTGGTCGGGCGCTAGATTGACCAAGGGGATTATTCCAGCTTGAGCAGAGCGCACCCACCCAGCGAGGGTCTCGAGATTCTGTTGCAGCGACTCAGCCTCCGTCCAGATGCAGGCATTCTCAGTAGGTACTGTCAGTGGCACACCCTCTACAAGGGTTAGGGCCATCGCATGAAGCTTCAGCAGCTCATCTCGGACAGCCACAACTCCACCTAACTCAGCCAGACAGGCATCGAATTGGTCAACCAGTCGCAGAAGCTGGGAGGTGTCGAAGCTGGCTCGCAGCTTGTCCAGTGCTACACCATCCACTTCTCCGTAGGGTGTGACTCGAAAAGTCGCGGGAGGGATCTCGATCATGTTGCCTCCTAGGCACCGGTCTTGCTGGCCGTGTTGGCTCGAAGCGAGCCGGCGGCCTGTTGGAATACCGAGTCCTTGATCCAGGGCTCCGGTGGCCTATTGAGCTTGAGGTTGAACTCACCGAAGCGCTTGACGTTGCTGGTCAGGTAGGGGCTGAGGAACGACACGTCCTCATCGGTGAACTGCCAGCCCTCGCGGGCCAGTTTATGCAGGATGCGCATCATGTCCACAGTGTTCTGCAGGATCACCGACGAGGCCACCATGTCGTTGTAGCGCAGCCGTTTCTGCTGCTCGTCCGGATCGTTTTCAGCAATCACATCGCCGCCGAAAGATAACCACTTGGAGAAACCGTTGTAGGACTCGATCTTGTTGGTGTTCGCGGTGACCTCCTGGCGCAACTCGCGACTGCCGATCCAGTTGAGCAAGAAGATCGTACGGATCACGCTGCCCAGTGCCTGAGCCGCATGGTAGAGCTTGTTGCGCCGGCTGTAGGAGCCGAGTTTGCGCAGCAGCATGGGCGAGGAAATCTTGCCGGCCTGGATCGACAATGCGACCTGCATCAGATCCTGCCAGTGGGTTTCGATCAAGTTCCAGTCGGCAGTGTCGGTGAACAGGCGGTTGATATGCTTGTACGAAGCACCGCGATCCGGCCGGCACATCACCAGGTCGCGCCAGTTGCGAATACGTGGCATCAGATTGATGCCCAACAGATGGGTGAAGGCAAACACCGTGGCCGACTGCCCTTGGGTATCGGAGTACACCGTGTCAGCCTCGACGCTGAGATCAGCCTTGAGCAGCCCCTCGATCACGTAGATCGCCTCCCAGATGCCCGGCGGGATGAAGTGCTGGAACACGGCGATGTAGTTGTTGGCCACGTGCCGATAGGCCACGGCTCCCATTTTGCGGTAGCGAAAGTGGTAGCCGGCCAGCAGGTTGTCATCATAGAAGTCGAACTGCGTGCCGTCCGCAGCCACCGCCTTGCCATCGCCCCAGAGCTTGGGCAGATCAAGTTGAAGGTAGAGTTCCACCAACTCGCGGTTAGCCTTGTCCAGTTTTTCCAGCGAGAGGTGACGGCGATTCGTATAGGACAGCATGTGTGGCGTGACATTACCGGTCAGATGCCGTGCAGCCTGGCTAGGGCCTAGGTTGCAGCCCATGGCGAAGATCGTCATCAGGTAGCGCTCGGCAGGCTCTTTGAGCTTCGGCTCGTTACCGGACATGGGCCCGAAATGCCGCGTGAACTGAATCCAATGCTCGATGTTAGCCATGATATCGAGCACATGCCTGGCCGGCATGCGCTGCATAAGCGCCGT
The DNA here is from genome assembly GCF_052044625.1 of Pseudomonas sp. 22515. Lineage (NCBI taxonomy): Bacteria > Pseudomonadati > Pseudomonadota > Gammaproteobacteria > Pseudomonadales > Pseudomonadaceae > Pseudomonas > Pseudomonas sp. 22515. The sequence goes on along the minus strand of NZ_JBQENN010000036.1, from coordinate 43,118 downwards.
CTGCAGCGAGATGGCCGAAGGGGGGATGTCCCGCGCCGCTACTCGGCGCAACACCGGTTCTCCAGCTTCGTTAATCGATACGTCCCCTCGGCATGATGGGAATTTCTCGTCCAGTTGTTGCGCGGTTTCCTCCAACTGGGTCTTGAGAGAGGCAACAAACTCCTTCGCTGTGCCAGGCAGCCCCATCTTTTCGCAGTAGGCCGGTAGTCGCTGGAGACATTCCTCCCAGGGTAGCAACTGCTTGCGATAGTCGGCGAAGGATACCGACCCTTGTACGCACATGTCGCCGGATCGCAGCTCGCTGGCCAGGTAGGAGAAAACGCAAACTTCCAGATAGCGCCGGTTGGTCGGTGGCCCCTCACTCGAAGGGCGACGAACGACCTTGACCCAGCGCTCCGACGCAAACGACAAATCGACGTGCTCGTCGATCCATTCGCGGTGTAGATTCTCGCTGTCCTGGATCAGTTGAAGTGCCTGAGTCAGCGACCGATCCTGAGTCGTGGGCTCCAGTTGGAGAAGGTGACTGAGACGGAACAACAGCGAGCGATGGGACCTGAAGTGCTTCCAGATCAACGGCAGGTAGTTATTACCGCCGGTAGCTTGGACTTCGGCGCAAGTCTCACGCAACCGATCCAGATTGCCATCAGGGGAGAGGTATTCCCGAATCAGGCTGCCAGCTTCCTGGTCATCCGGTTCTTGAACCAGAATCTGCACCACGCCGTCCAGGGTCGCCGCCAACTGCTCCAGCTTCTGGCGTTGTCGCGCCTGGATTTGTTCCAGCTCCTCCTTGGCGCGTTTATGGATCGTCGAAATCCGCCGGATGAACATCTCGGCCAGGTGGTCCCGAGTTCGCACACGCATTCGATATATCAAGGCCAGCATCAGCGTGTGGCGCTTCGGCAGCGAGCAGTCCTTCAGCTCGGAGACGTCCGCCGCCGCGGCTTGGGCAGCAAAGTGGCGAATCTTGGCATCGACGATCCCCTCAAAGATGGCCTCCAGGTCCCCGAAGCTCTCTAGCCAGGCCAAGTGGTCGATCAGCACCTCCAGGTGCTTGCGAGATGGCTTCTTGGGTGCCTGTTTCAGCGCATTGAAATCGCTCTGGCGCCGGCCGAAGTCGGTGTCGAGCAGCTCCTTCAGCTTGTAGATCACCTCGATTGGCGCTCGAGTCACGACTAGGTTGAAGGTAACTTCCTGGGCACTCGCCAAGGCGGTTTCTGCGAGGTTGTTGAGCGTCGAATAAGCCGGAAGCTCATAGCCACGCTGAATCAGCTCATCAAGCATGGCATTGATGAGATCGACTCGCTGCTCAAGAACTACAGCGCAGTCACGTGCGATCTGCTCAGTGACCGCTAGCCCGTCGCTGCTGTAGAAGGGGGTAACCTGCAGGTACTGCCGTACCGCTGCTTGGTGCCGGTAAAGGGTGCGGGGATTGCTATAGCGTGGAGCTATTCGTGCGCCGTAGCGGAGGCATTGCCGGACATGACTGATGAGTTCCTGAGGAAGCTCCTCGAACGGAACGAAATAGTGCAGCTGCTGAAACACCTTTAACTGGATTGCCAGCCCAATCGAGAGCGCTGGACTCTTAGCGGTGTTGTTGACCCATTCGATCTCTGAATCAGACAGGGAATAGCTTCGATGAAGCTCCTTGGCCGGTAGCTGACTGGGCAAGATAGGGTAGGCTGTTCTTTCCACCGATGCCATTGAACACATCCCCCAAGCGAGGCAAAAGCATCAGCATAGACGGCTAGCCAGACGGTGGATGACCAGCAAGCCACGGCCTCTCGAATAACCTTTTAAATCATATATTTACAGAACGAATGTCCTAATTTTTGCCTTATCTCGGCATAACCCCTGGTCGAGGCCACAGTGCAACGCGCACGCCCGGTCTTGCTTACGGCATTGGCAGCCATCCTGGCCTTCATCCCCCTCACCCACTCGGTGTTCTGGGGCACCTTGGCCTACACCCTGATCGGAGGCACGTTCGTGGGCACGATCATGACCTTGGTGTTCCTGCCGGCGATGTATTCCATCTGGTTCAAGATCCACCCAGATAGCCGCATTGCCAAGCCAGCAGCTGCACGCCGCGCCTGATTGAACATTGCCTGCAACCCGTGCGCGCCCGGTGTCATTCGTGGCGCGCTCATGATCCAACGAGAGGTCGAAATGGCTCACAACGTTATTCAAAAGCGCATCGTGGTGACCGGCACCGGCGTTGTTAGCCCGCTGGGCTGTGGCGTAACGGAAGTATGGCGTCGATTGCTGGCTGGCCAGTCCGGGATTCGCGCGCTTGCTGCCGATATCGTCGAAGGCACTGGCGTGTCAGTGGGCGGCAGCGTGCCCACATTGGCCGAGGATGCCGTGGCAGGCTATCAACCCGAGCAGGTCATCCACGCCAAGGAACGCAAGAAAATGGATCGATTCATCGAGTTTGCGCTGGTAGCAGCGGATGAAGCATTGCAGCAAGCCGGCTGGCATCCCGAGCGTCAGGCGGAACGCGCGCGAACCGCCACCGTCATCGCTTCCGGAGTCGGTGGCTTCGGCGCCATCGCAGAGGCGGTGCGCACCACTGACACACGTGGCCCTCGCAAGTTGTCGCCCTTCACGGCGCCATCGTTCCTGGCCAATATGGCAGCGGGTCATGTCTCCATACGCTACGGTTTTGAAGGCCCACTTGGGGCACCCGTCACAGCGTGCGCTGCGGGGGTGCAGGCCATCGGCGATGCCGCTCGGCTCATCAGAAGCGGCGAAGCGGATATCGCGATCTGCGGTGGCGCCGAAGCGGCAATCGATCGCGTGACGCTAGGCTGCTTTGCGGCTGCACGAGCGCTCAGCACGGGCTTTTCGGATAGCCCTGAGCAAGCCTCCCGTCCTTTCGATAGCCAACGGGACGGGTTTGTCATGGCTGAAGGGGCTGGCTTGCTGGTGATCGAGTCGCTGGAACATGCGCTGGCCCGTGGCGCCAAGCCCCTGGCCGAGCTGGTCGGCTACGGAACGAGCGCTGATGCCTACCATTTGACCGCTGGTCCCGAAGACGGAAGCGGTGCCAGGCGTGCCATGCAACTCGCGCTGCAACAGGCGTCGGTAGCGCCTGGGGACGTGGACCATATCAATGCGCATGCGACTTCTACCCAGGTTGGCGACAAGGGTGAACTTTCAGCGATTCGCGCCGTATTCGGTAGCGGCAGCGGCGTGGCGATTACATCGACCAAATCGGCCACCGGCCACCTCTTGGGGGCGGCAGGCGGTATCGAAGCCATTTTCACGGTGTTGGCGCTGCAAGACCAGATCGTTCCCCCCACGCTCAACCTGACTCAAGTCGATGATGCTGCGCTTGGCCTTGACCTGGTTGCAGGAACAGCCCGTGAAATGCCCATCGAATACGCCTTGTCCAACGGTTTCGGATTCGGTGGTGTGAACGCCAGCGTGCTGTTCCGCCGCTGGGAGGCCAGCGTATGAACAGCCAACTCGAAACCCACGCCAACGAAGCTGACGGCGAGACTCAGAGGGCCAACGTTCTGACGGCCAAGGTCATCCTTCTACTGGCAGCACTCGCTGCCATCAGCAACTTGTCCACCAATATCATCCTGCCCGCTTTTCCTGAAATGGCTCGACAGTTCAACGTCTCATCCCAGAAACTCGGGCTGACGCTCTCCAGCTTTTTCATCACCTTCGCCTTCGCCCAATTATTGGTAGGGCCGCTTGCCGATCGCTATGGCCGCAAGCGGCTGGTAGTGGGTGGGCTGATGATTTTCGTGGTGGGTACGTTTTGGGCGGCTAACGCCGCCACATTCGACATGCTGATCCTCGGACGAGTAATCCAGGCTATTGGCGTGTGTGCCGCCGCGGTTCTGGCCAGAGCCATCGCTCGCGATCTTTATGAGGGTGAGAACCTGGCACGCGCGTTATCGCTGACGATGATCGCTGCCGCCACAGCACCAGGCTTCTCACCTTTGATCGGCAGTATGCTGAACACCACTTTGGGATGGCGTGCACTTTTTGTAGTCGTCGGCATGTCGGCAATCCTTATCGCGCTGTTCTACGTCAGAGGGATAGGTGAAACCCTTCCTAGCCGTCGTCGGGTGACTCAATCAGTACCTGCGGTCCTGATCGCATACGGCAAACTGGCGTCCAACCGCCTCTTCATTTTGCCCGCACTGGCGACCAGCCTGCTGATGAGCGGCTTATTCGCCTCGTTCGCCGCTGCGCCGTCCATCTTGATGGACGGTATGGGGCTTAACTCGCTCCAAGTGGGCCTTTATTTCGCGGCAACTGTCTTCGTAGTCTTTGCCGCTGGCTTGGCTGCTCCTCGCTTGGCTCACCGTTGGGGTAGCCGAGCCATCACCTTATCAGGCCTCGCGACTGCGTGTTTGGCGGGTGCATTGCTGCTGGTAGGCCCGAGCAATCCAAGCTTGGGCTGGTACTCATTGTCGATGGTGCTTTTCCTAGGGGGTATGGGTATTGCCAATCCGCTGGGAACGGCCTTGACCATGACACCGTTCGGGAAAGAAGCAGGACTGGCCTCAGCCCTTTTGGGATTCCTCACCATGGCAATCGGAGCAGTGTCGACCTGGATGGTTTCAACGCCGAATTTTCCCACTGTTGCCATACTGGGAACGACCCAAACTGCAGTGTGCTTGCTAGCAATCATGCTGTTCGCGTGGTATGCCAAACGAAAGGTACCACACAGCACTCAGCGCACATGAGCTAACTCAACTCGACAAATCTCTCCAGTAGGTCCCTCAGCCCCACCGGCACTGGTCGCCGATTATGGCGGTCAACGAAAACGTGCACAAAATGCCCGCTCGCGACCGCCTGCTTATGGCCTTCGACCCCAGCGACTACGTTTCAGCTCACCCCAGGCAACGCATTCTAGGTCAGCGTTGATCTTGTCCAGCAGTTTTCTCCCACTCCAGCAGCCACACGCGAAGCGGCTTCCTGCCTCTACCTGGTCAAGAACACGGACATGATTTGCAATCTAACCTAAATGTTATGTTATAACTAACTAAATTAAACGTTACCTCTGGCTCGACTGCGAACCGTCCATGGCCGGCAACCGGTCCCAGGCCGGGCCCGTCGCGCGCTGCTGACCGATGAGGAAAGGGCCCAGGGAACGGAAGGCTGGATGAAGCTGACCAACCCCTTCCCCGGCTGGAACTGATTCATACCCCTTGCTGCTACGTGCAAGGCTCCCACCACTGGATAGACATGATGAGCTCAGCATTACCCGACGTTTCCGTCACCGACCTGGCCCACAGCCTAAGCCCGTTGCAATGGGTCGGCATGCAGGGTATCGACCTGCCGGTAAGGATCGAAGAACCGACCTACCAGCGCGAGCTACACGCCCGGGCGGATGTCCAGGTCGACCTGCCGGCGCCGCACGTCAAAGGCATTCACATGTCCAGGCTGTATTGCCTGCTGGACGCTTGGGGGCAGGCTGCGGCGGTGTCGCCGGCAAGCCTCTTCGCGCTGTTGCAGGAGATGATCGACAGCCATCAGGATTGCGGAAGCCGCAATGCCAGGTTGCGCCTGGATTTCGATTTGCTGGTTCGCCGCCCTGCGCTGGTGACCGAGGGCCTCTCTGGCTGGAAGTCGTACCCGGTTCACGTGCTCGCCACGAAGGTCGGCGGGGCACTGAACCTGAGTATCGAGGTCAGGATCGGCTATTCCTCGACCTGCCCGTGCTCGGCCGCTCTCTCCCGACAATTGATTGAGGACGGCTTCCTGCGAACCTTCAAGGACCAGCCGCTGCTCGAAGCCAGCGCCGTCGCGCAGTGGCTGCGCAGCAACGCGTCGCTGGCGACGCCACATAGCCAACGCAGCGAAGCTCGAGTGCGCGTCACGGTACCTTCCGATGCCCCGGATCTCGGGTTGCTGGCCCTGATCGACCAAGTCGAAGGCGCTTTGCGCACGCCGGTTCAGACCGCCGTAAAACGGGCTGACGAACAGGCTTTCGCAGCGCTCAACGGGCAGAACCTGATGTTCGTCGAAGACGCTGCGCGGCGTATTCAGGCAAGCCTGCGCGGTTACCGCGATAGCCAAGTGCACGTTCGCCACCTGGAAAGCCTGCACCCGCACGATGCCTCGGCCTGGTCCGCCCCGCAGGCATCTGCGCCTGACCAACAAGAATCATTTGCAACCGGTAATGAGCGCTAACCACTGGCGTTACGTTATTACATCTAATAACATGCGTATCCCAACACATGAACATTTCCTCATCAGGATTCATTTGTCAGGCCTGACGCAAGGCGGCCCCTCTACTCGTAAGGGTTTCTAGTCATCTTTGATGCAGCACCGCCCGAAGCAGCGCGCGGCATCGATGTTGGCGTCGAGTGCAGCCTGATGGTGTATCCGTTGTGATCCCCTTCGAGCTCGTGGACAGTGCCCAAGTCAGGACGCACCAAAAAATGCAACGTTATAGCGTGAAAAACGGAGACTTTACGTGAACCCTCGTGCCCCCCTTCTGGCCGGCCTGACGCTGGGCTTGTTCGGCCAGCCGATTTCAGCGGCACAACCCTTGCTGCTGAACGAAACCTCCATCACCGACGCCTACCTCGAAGAGCGCGCCGACGGGCCGGTGCAAGGCTACCGTGCCAACCGCTCTGCCACCGCCACCCGCACCGATACCGACCTGCGCGACACGCCGCAGAGCATCGACGTGGTGCCCGCACAGGTGATCAAGGACCTCAACACCACCCGCATCGACCGCGCCCTGGACTTTGCGGGTGGCGTGTCGCGGCAGAACAACTTCGGCGGCCTGACTTTCCTCAACTACAGTGTGCGCGGCTTCACCACGGGCGAGCTGTACAAGAACGGTTTCGCCATCAACCGCGGCAGCTACAGCGCGCCGGACACGTCCAACATCGAACGCATCGAAGTGCTCAAAGGCCCGGCGGCCAGCCTGTACGGCCGTGGCGACCCTGGCGGACTGGTCAACATCGTCACCAAGCGCCCCCAGGCCGAAGCCTTCAGTACCCTCACCCTCAGCGCAGGCAGCTGGGACCGCTACCGCACCGCCCTGGACGCCAACTCGCCGCTGGACAGCGAGGGGAATCTGCTGGGCCGGATCAACCTCGCCGTCGAAGACAACGACAGCTTCCGCGATCATGTCGGCAGCGAGCGCCGTATCGTCAGCCCCTCCCTGAGCTGGCAACTGTCACCCGACACCCGACTGATGATCGACACCGAGTTCTCCCGAACCGAGTCGGTGTTCGACCGAGGCATTCCGGCGGTCAACGGCGAAATGGGGTCGGTCAAGCGCTCGACCTTCCTTGGCGAGCCGAATGACGGCGAGATCCGCAACGACAACCAGACCCTCGACGTGGCGCTGGAACACGTGCTCAACGACAACTGGACGCTGCGCCTGGCCAACCACTACACCCAGGGTACGCTCAAGGGCAACAGCTCCGAGCCCCAGGCCCTGGTGGGCACCACCATCACGCGCTTCTATCGCGAACGCGACTTCGAATGGAACGACAACATCACCCAGGCTGAGCTGCACGGGCAGTTCGAGCTGGGTGGCTGGCAGCATCAGACCCTGGTCGGGCTGGAGTACGAAAACTACCGCAACAGCCAGAAGTACCCGCAAAGCGCCACCTCCGCAGCGTATGGGCTGGATATCTACAACCCGGTATACGGCAAGCCGAAGCCGGCCATCACCCGTGCCAACGACTTCTTCGAGCACACTGAAAGCTATGCGATCAACCTGCAAGACCAGATCGCCTTCACCGAGCGCTTGCGCGGGTTGCTGGGCATACGCCTGGAGCGCTTCGAGCAGACCTCGCAGAACCGCACCATGGGTCTGAGCAACAGCCAGGAAAAGGACGTTGCCACACCGCGCATCGGGGTGTTGTACCAACTGACCCCGCAAGTCGGCGTGTTCGCCAACGCATCCACTTCGTTCAAACCCAACACCATCGGCACCCAGGGCCAGGTGTACAAGCCTGAAAAGGGCTTGGGTTACGAGACCGGGGTCAAGCTCGACCTTCTCGACAGCCGCCTGGGCGCGACCATCGCCTTGTTCCATATCGACAAGGAGAACGTCATCACCACCGACGCCCTTGGCGAGAGCGTGGCGGCGGGCGAAGCGCGCAGCCAAGGCCTGGACCTGCAGTTCAGCGGCCAGCTGACCGACGCGTTGCGAGTGATCGGCGCCTACGCCTACATCGACGCCGAGGTCACCAAGGGCGACGCAGCCCTGCCCAAAGGCAGCGACTTGCTCGGCATCGCCCGTAACAGCGGCAGCCTGATGGGCGTGTACGAATTCCAGGACGGTGCCCTGCGCGGCTCGGATGTGGGCGCGGCGGTGAACTACGTCGGCGAACGCTCCGGCCAGGCCGGCAGCGACTTCACCCTGGACGCCTACAGCACGGTCGACCTGTTGGCGCACTACAAAGCCAGCGAACAGGTCACCGTCGGCCTTAACCTCAACAACCTGTTCGACCGCAAGTACTACGAACGCTCGTACAACAGCGCTTGGGTGCTGCCCGGGGAGCCACGCAACTTCAGTGTAAGCCTGACCCTGAGCCTTTGAACCGAGGAACCATCATGCATCCATCGTTGAAAGTCGCTTCCCTGCTGACCCTGATGGTCAGCGTCAACGCAGGCGCCCACGGCCTGTGGACCGAGGAGCGACGTGGCAATATCGAGGCCGTATACGGCCACGGCGCCGAGGATAACGCCTACAAGGCGGAAAAGATCAAGCGCGCCTGGGCGTTCGACGCGACCGGGAACATGGTCCCGGTCACGGTCAAGCGCCTGGCGGATCATGCCGTGCTGCAACCACTTACCCCGCCTGCGGCACTTGCCGTGCTGCTGGACAACGGGCCTTGGTCGCAGCGCCCGGACAGGCAATGGGTCAATCAGGATCGCACCCACGTCAAGGATGCGATCGCCTCCACCCACAGCTTGAAGTACAGCCTGGCAATCTACCAGCGCGGTGCTCGCCTGCCGAAACTGAACATGCTGCGTTTGGCGATTATCCCCCTGAGCGACCCTCTGCAAATCGGGCCAGGCAAGACGCTGGAAGTGCAGGTGCTGCTCGTTGGCAAGCCGGCTGCGGATATACCGCTGCAGGGTGATTACCGGGGCGCCCCTCACCAGGTCAGCGCCACCACCGACAAGCAAGGCCGGGCACGTATCACCGTACGCAATGAAGGACTCAACATCATCGCGGCCCAGGCTACCCTGCCAATGGCAGACGGCAGCCCCGTGGCCCAGCAGAGCCTGTTCAGTTCACTGTCGTTCCTGGGTGAGCCGCACCACGAGTAGACTAAGCGACCTACCTCGGCCGTGACGGCCGAGGTATGGCAGTTGGAGGCGTTCGGAATGAGTGCCTGCAACCAGCATCCGCACCATGACCATTGGCACAAGCCCAGCTGCGGCCACACGGCAATCGAACACGATGGGCATGTCGATTACCTGCATGATGGGCACTTGCATCACATGCAGGGCGATCATGTCGATGAACACACTAGGTCGCGTTTGCCGAGCTCCCAGCGCTAATTGAAGAGGTCAACACTTGCGGGCGCTCCTCGGGCGCTACCACCGGGGCAGCAGGCATCCGGTATTGGTTCTCCCACTTCGCCACAACCAGAGGCGCCAGTGCGTTGCCCAAGACATTCAGCGCCGTGATCGGCATGTCCATCAAGCGATAGACTCCGGCGATGAACGCAATACCTTCCACCGGCAGACCGGCACTGGTCAGCGTAGCGGTCAAGATGACGAACATGGCACCCGGGACGCCGGCTGCGCCCTTGGAGGTCAGCACCATGATGATGATCAGCATCGCCTGGTCAGCCAAGCTCAGGGGAATCTCATAGAGCTGCGCGATGAACAGCGTGCCGATGCCCACGAACAGCGATGCGCCATCCAGATTGAAGGAATAACCCGTAGGGATAACCAACGTAGCAATCGAACGCGGCGCACCGTAGGCCTCGACCTTTTCAATCAGCTGGGGCATGACAGTCGCCGAGGCGGCGGTACTGAACGCCAGGATCAACTCATCCTTGATCGCCTTGATCAGGTCGAAGATGTTGATCCCTGCAACCTTCGCGATGCCGCCCAGCACAACCACGCCGAACAGAATGACCGCGACATAGGTGACGGCTATCAGTTTTGCCAGAGGCAGCAACGCGGAAAGCCCGAAGTTGGCGACCGTCACGCCGATCAGGCCAAAGATCCCGATGGGTGAGTAGTGCATCACGATATGCGTCACCTTGAACATCGTCGCGGAAATGGCATTGACTACCGCGATCAACGGCATTTTCTTCTCTTTGTCCAGAGCACTTAGCCCAAAGCCGAACATGACCGAGAAGAACAGGACAGGCAACAGCTTTCCTTGCGCCATTGCACCGACGATATTGTCCGGGATGATATTGAGGATGACTTGAGCAAACCCTGTGCTCTCCGAGGTAGAGGGAAGCGAGAGCGATTGGGTGTTTGTCAGCGTCGTCAAGTTGGCACCTACGCCTGGCTGCGCAAGATTGCCAACCAGCAGGCCACACACAATTGCGATGCTGGTCACGACAAAGAAGTAGAACAAGGCTTTCACCCCTACCCGCCCTATCGCCTTGCTATCACCATTGCCTGCAATCGCGCCGACCATGCACGCGAATACAAGGGGTATGACAATCATCTTCATCATCTTGATGAAAATATCGCCGACGGGTTGCAAAAAACTGCTGATTATCCAGGCTTTATACTCGGGAAAGAAATTGAGAAGTGCCCCCACTACAACCCCGAGCACAAGACCTACAATAATTCTAGTCACCAGACTAGTCTTCGCCATACGTCCTCCAGTTATTATAATTTGGACTGTACATTGGCCGGCAAAAATGCCAAACACATCGTTGGAGCCTATTATTTTTATTGAGTGGCCACTCATCGATACACGCCTCTTATCTCACGCAGACAAAGCGGGAGGCGCGTCCCGAAGGTTTATGCCAATCAGCTGGCAAATACACCTTCAAAGTCCTTGAACCCTTTAATCTCGATCGGGTTGCCACTGGGGTCCAGGAAAAACATCGTTCGCTGCTCCCCAGGTTGGCCCGGGAATCGTACAACCGGCGGTATGTCGAACTGCACGCCATGAAGCGCCAGGCGGTCTGCCATCGCGAACCAGTCATCCAGATGCAGCACCAAGCCGATATGCGGCATCAGCACTTCATGGTCGCCGACTTTACCGGTACGGGTAGTTGGAAAAGGAACACCTTTGTGAAGCGAAATCTGATGACCGAAGAAATCGTAATCCACATAAGTTTCACTCGCACGGCCTTCTTTGCAGCCGAGAATGTTACCGTAGAAGTTACGAGACGTTTCGAGATCTGTGACGTGGTACGAAACATGAAATAACGATTTCATAACTAACCTCTTTGCTTCGTGATAGAACTTTTGGGGAGGTTAGCGTAGCCTCGCGCACGTGCTAAAGCGCATTTTTCCATCTCTCAGCGAAAGGAAATGTTTTGGACACTCGATTTCTCGAAAGCCTGATTGCGGTAATAGAAACTGGCTCGATTGCCGCAGCTGCTCGACGGGAAAACCTGACAGCACCTGCAGTCAGCCAACGTATACAAGCACTCGAGAAGTCACTGGCGTGCGAACTCCTGATCCGAAGCGCACACGCTGTCGAACCGACCGAGAAATGCCTGTCATTGCTGCCGAAGATTCGAGATCTGATCCAGGGGGCAGCAGAGCTGAAAGAGGATCTGGACACCAGTAGCCTGTCGGGGTATCTCGAGATCGGTGCGATCTCTACAGCGTTGACAGGCATATTGCCAGAGGCCATGAATCAGCTATCAAGCATTGCCCCGCAACTGAGGCTACGCATCACGCCAGGGGACTCGCGCAGACTTTACGAACAAGTAGCCTGCGGAGAGCTCGATGCGGGAATCATGGTATGTCCGCCCTTCACCGTCCCCAAAACCATTCGTGTACAGGTGCTTCGAGAAGAACCCCTGATGCTTTTGACCAAAGACCCGATTGACAAGCGCGACATCCGCTCGACGATTCTTGGTCGAAACCTGATTCGATATGACTCAAATGCCTGGGGTGGGCAGATTGCACAGCAGTACTTGAATGACAATAACCTGCAACCCGATGTCCTCTGTAATCTGGATGCGCTAGATGCAATCTACATCATGGTCGCAAAAGGTATGGGGGCCTCCGTCGTCCCGCTATGGGCGGGATTGAAAACGGACGACGTACAGGCAACACCCGTGTCGGACGCTGACCGCTACATGCGCCAGGTAGTCCTGCTTTACAAGTCCAACCCCAGAAGGCCTAAAGCGGTGGAGGCTTTGAAGGAACAGCTTATGAATAACTGCAGCTTCCCATCGATCACACACGCGCTGCGTTGACTGCCTCAGCCATCATGCTTGAACTGACTCGGGGCCGGATCTCACCACGCCCATACTGGCAACAACAGGAGTGGCGGCCTACCTCTCCGAGGGTGTCGCCCATCTCGTTACCCCTGCGCATTTTAACCCGGCTGCAGCCGGCATGCCGCGCGCTTGTTTGCACACGCGGGCAGTGGACTTGTGCTTTACGAACTCCGCGCTCTTGCTGCCGAACTCATCGGTGAGCACTGAGTCTCGGTGGGCCTGTACATGAAGCCGACATTGCTGCGATCGCCCTCCCCCGACAGTACCCGATTGACTATTCGTGCTTGAAAAATCCCCCCTGTTCAGATGCACCAGAAGATGTAGAATCGCTCGCCAACCTCTAAACCTGATCATTCAGTTGTCACGCCGAGTCCTGCAATGAAGCTGGCCCACCACACACGATCACAGGTCGCCTGGGTGCTGTATTTCAGCATCTTGTTCGGCTCGTTGCTGTGCGCCATGGGCCATGGGCAAATGGCCGGGTTGCGCCTGGCTGGCATGGATGATGCCGCCTGGTGCACGGCCGACAGCAGCGGCATGGTCCAAGGTGAGCAAGACTTCAGCGATCCGAGCCTGCCTGCCGGCGGTGACTGCGTGATCGCCAGCCTGTTCAGCGCCACACTGCTGGCCGTATTTTTCGGCCTACTGACCCTGCTCGCCGGCGAGCCGGGCAGCCCTTTACCCAACCAACCTCCGCCACGCCTGCCCAAGCAGCGTTGGCCACTGGTCAATCCCCGCGCCTCTCCCGCTTCGCTTCTCGCGTTCTGACATCGCCACGTCCCCGTGCCGCCTGATCGGCAGCGGGCGTGTGCTCACCGATTTCAGCCAGGAAGCCTTGCATGTTCCGCATGACCACTTTGGCGCTGCTCGTTGGCAGCGCAACCTGTGCCTGGGCGCAGGATGACACCCTGACCCTGCCGGCCAGCACTGTCACGGCCACAGCCAATCAACCCACGGAGGCAACCCGCCTTGACCTTGATCGCCCCATCGAAAGCGGCTCGCGGCTGAACCTGAGCGCCAGGGAGAACCCCGCCTCCGTCAGCGTTGCCGACCGCAAGACCATGGAGCGCATTGGCGCACGTAACTTCCAGGACGCCGCCAATGCACTGCCCGGGGTTAACGCCTCGGCTCCGCCCGGCTGGGGGGGATATGTGGCGTACCGAGGGTTCAACGGTGCCCAGATCAGCCAGTTGTTCAATGGCATCAATTTGCAGTATGGCGGCGCGGCGCGCCCGGTGGGCGCCTGGATCTACGACCGCGTCGAATTGCTCGGCGGGCCGTCCTCCTTCCTCAACGGCAGCGGCGCTGTCGGTGGCAGCCTCAATTTCATCACCCGGCTGGCAAGCCGTGACGAAGACACCTTCGAAGGGCGCGTCAGTTATGCACGCTACGACACCATGGAAACGTCGATCGCCTTCAACAAGGCGCTGAACACGGGCGACGGCCCACGCCACTATGCACGCCTCGACTACAGCCGCACCAGCACCAACGGCTATATCGATCGCCAGGAGAATGGGGCCGGCAACCTGGCCTTCTCGCTGCTTAGCGACATCAACGACCAGCTCTCGCACACGCTGGCCATCGAGTACCTGGAAGAGCAAGAGGACAGCCCCTACTGGGGCACACCGGTATTGCAGCCACTGGTCGGTACCTTGCACATCGACAAGCACAACCGTTTCAACAACTACAACGTCGAAGACGGTCGCTACGAGCAGCGCACCCGGTGGCTGCGCTCGATCACCGACTACCGCGTCGACGACAACACCCAACTGCGTAATACCTTCTACCACTACAACGGCCAGCGCGATTACCGCAATCTCGAGGTGTATCGCTACAACGCCGACAACAGCGCCATCGCTCGCTCCGGCGGCTATCGCCAGCGGCACGACCAGGAGGTCAACGGCAACAAGCTCGAGCTGACCCACCAGGGCCAGTTGTTCGGCATGGCCAGCGACTGGGCGTTCGGCATGGACTACAGCACCAACCAGCAAACCAACTACCCGCTGTCCAAGGGGGCGTTCGACACGGTTGACCCGAATAGCTTCGAACCCGGGCACTTCCTCGATATCCCCGGCATGGACGCGCCCATGACCAAGGGCAGAACCACCACCACCGACACCACCTCGGCCTTCGTCGAGAACCGTACCCGCCTGACCGATCAACTGTCATTGATCACCGCGCTGCGCTACGACCATATCGACTTCGACGTGGTCGACCATGTGGCGCGAGCCAGGCTCGACCGACGCTGGGACGCCATCACCGGTCGCCTGGGCCTGATCTATGACCTGACCTCCAACGTCAGCCTGTACACCCAATACAGCACCTCGGCCGAACCACCAGGCGGTACCCTGACCAGCGCCTCGATCAGCCAGGTCGGCGACTTCGACCTGAGCACCGGCCGTCAGGTCGAGGTAGGCAGCAAGTTCGACTTCCTCGACGGCCGCGGCTCGGCCACGGCAGCGGCGTATCGCATCGTGCGCAAGGATATCTCCGTGCCCTCCTCGACCGTGCCCAACACCACCGAGCAGGCGGGCCAGCAGACCTCCACTGGCATCGAGCTGGCAGCCTCGTTCAAGGTCACGCCCAAGCTGCTGGCGGCGGGCAACTTCAGTTGGGTAAATGCCGAATACGATGAATTCAACGAGACCATCGGCGGCGTGGTGTACTCGCGCAAGGGCAAGCACCCGGTCAACATCCCCGACCGCGTGGCCAACCTCTGGTTGACCTACGACCTGGCGCCCGGCTGGCAGGTCGGGGCCGATGCCCGCTATGTCTCATCGGTGTACGCCAACACTGCCAACACCGCATGGGTACCGTCGTACACCGTCTACGGGCTGTCCATGACCCACGACCTGGACAAGCACGTGCAAGTCAGCGCGCGCCTGCGGAACCTCACCGACGAGGTGTATGCCCGCTTCATCCACCAGACCAACACCCAATACTACCTGGGTGAACCGCGCAGCCTGGAAGTCGCTGTGCAGTGGCGCTACTGATGAGCGTGAAGCGCCAGCTGTACCTGTGGCACCGCTGGCTGGGCATCGTCGCCTGCCTGTTCATGGCGCTGTGGTTCGTCTCCGGGGTTGTCATGCTGTACGTCGGCTACCCCAAGCTGACACCGACCGAGCGCCTTGCCCACCAGCCGGCTTTGCCGGCGGGGTGCTGCGCCGAGTTGCCCGAACATTGGGCGCAACAGCCGCTGAAGGCGCTACACCTGTTCGCCTGGCTGATGCGGGTGTTCAGGGTGGCCGCCAGCATGCGCAGTCATTGAGCCCTCAGCGTGGTGCACCTGCGACAAAATGGCCTGCCACGGAACGTATACAGCCCGCAACGGATGCGGCTCAATTCGCTCCACGTTCGTTCGGGCCGTCATGCCTTGCCGCTGCCACGGGACCAGTGGCCTCGGCTGAACCCCGCGCCTCGCCCCTGGCCTGAACCGTCGCTGCTGTCTTGTGGTCATGGCGTGCGCTGCACGACGCCTGACCTTGCCCGACCGTTTTTGCCAGGAAACCACACATGCCTGCGTCCCGTTGCACCGCACGCGCCGTATTGCCCGTGCTCGCCTTGTTCGGCCTCAACCCACTGTCACTTGCCATCGCTGAAACACTGCCTGCCGAAAACTCGGTACTCACCCTCGGCGCGGTCAATGTGACCGGCACCGACAGCGGCCCCCTGGCCACAACCAGCGTGCTCAGTTCGGTGGATATTCTGGGCGGTGACATCCTCGAGAAGATGCCAGTTGCCTACAGCTGGGAGCTGTTCCGCCGGGCACCGGGGGTGATGCTCACCGAGTTCAACCAAGGCACCACCTCCGGCAAGCTTTCGTTCCGCGGTTTCAATGGCGAAGGCGAAATCAACGCCGTGAAACTGTTGATCGACGGCATTCCCAGCAACACCAATGACGGCAACATGCCCTTCATCGACTCGGTGTTCCCCATGGACATCGACAGCATCGAGGTGGTGCGTGGCACCAGCGATCCGCGCTATGGCCTGAACAACATTGCGGGCAACGTCAACATCAATACCCGTACCGGCGGCAACTACAACAAAGCGCGCATGCGTTATGGCAGCTTCAACACCCGCGAGGTGCAACTGGCCAAGGGCATCGAGACCAGTAACTGGACGCAGAACTACTTCTTCGCCCGCCAGCAGGTCGACGGCTACCGCGACCATGCCGACACCGAACGCTACAGCTTCGGCGGTAAATGGTTCTACACCCCGGACGATGGCAACTACCGCGTGGGCCTGATCGCCCGCCATTACGAGTCCGAAGCGCAGGAGGCCGGCTACCTGACCGAGGACAACGCCCGCCACCACCCGCGCATGAGCAACGACTACAACGCCACGGACAAGGGCACGCGGCGGATGAACCAGGTCAGCCTGCATTTCGATACCGAACTGGCGCAGACCCTGTCCTGGTCCGCCAGGACCTACGTCAACACCTTTGACGACCGGCGCTGGACCCAGTACTGGAGCAGCAGTTCGCAGCAGGAACGCGACACGTACGAAACCCAGTACGGCGCCATTACCTCGCTCACCTGGCGCCCGCAGGTCGACTGGCTGCATGCCTTCACCCTGGAAGGCGGCAGCGATATCCAGAAGCAGGAAAACCGCAGCGAACGTTACCGCACGCTCAACCGCGTGCGGCAGGCGCAAACCCGCGACCAGCGTTACGACTTCAACACCGTGGGGGCCTATGTGCAGGCGGAGATCGAACCGGTCGAATCGCTGAAGATTGTCCCGGCGTACCGTGTGGACAGGATCAGCGGTGACTTCACCAACGAGATGACCGGCCAGGATTACGACATCAACGACTACGGCCTGATCAAACAGCCCAAGCTCAGCGTGGTCTATTCACCCTGGAAGGTCGCCAGCGTCTATGCCAATTGGGGCAGAACGTTCCAGGTGGGTACGGGCGCGGCCGCCTACAAAGTACCACCGCGCAACGAAGACCTTTCTCCGTCGATCAACGAAGGCTGGGAAACCGGTGTCAAGTTCACGCCAGCCGGTTGGGTCGATGGCCGCTTCGCCTATTGGCGCCAGGACGCCACGGGCGAGGTCAGCCGCCGTCTGAACGACCCCAGCGGCGAGTCGGACAACGTCGGCGAGACACGCCGCTGGGGCTATGACCTGCAGGTTAACCTGCACCCGGACGCACGCACCGAGATGTGGATGTCGTATTCCTGGCAGTACTCGAAAATCCTTGAGCCCAGCAGTGCCTTGCCAGCCAGCAAAGGCAAGGAAATCGACCACGTGCCGCATCACCTGTGGAACACCGGCATCAGCTACCAGGCCACCCCTGCCCTGCAATTGACAGCCTGGATGAATGGCCAGACCCACTACTACCTGGAACGCGAGAATACCCAGGGCCGGTATGGCGGTTACGTACTCACGAACCTTGGCGCGACGTACAAGGTCACCGAAGCGATGAGTGTCGACCTGCAGTTGAAGAACCTCACCAACCGCGACTATGAGTACGTGTGGTACGACCCGGATGGTGCGGAGGCTTCCCTGCACGCCCCGGGTGACGGTCGAGCACTGTATGCCGGCGTGACGTTCGACTTCTGAAAGTCTGCACGTTGGTCGGCGCCAGTGGCTCGGGCAACGCCCTCAGTGGCCTTGGCTTGCTCGACCGCTTGTTGGCCGTCGCGATCAATTGGCTTTCGAAGTGCCGGAAAACACGCTATGTTCGTGATTGAACTTGCGAGGGGAAACTGTGCAGCCAAGGCAGCCTTCGATCAAGTAAAGGATCCGCGCAACGACGTGAAATACGGGAAACGTCGCAGGTGCCGTAACCGTGGCGATAACCCGTGCTGCACTGCCACTACTTACCGCAACGCTTTCTGAATCCAGCAATCGAACAGGGCAAAGGGCATCACATGTGAACGCCAGGAGGCTTTTCCAGGACGCCGTCAAAGTGCCAGAATCCGCTACCGGTCACACGCGGCGGCGCCAGCCATGACAAACCTTGATCCCGGCGATGAAATAGCCTACTCCGTACGGAGGGATCGGCTTGAACAGCTGTTTGTCCAGTCGGCGCCCGCTGTGCTTGGCAGCTTCCTGGCCGCCGTCATGCTGTGCTGGTTGGGCTGGGAGCGTTTCGACCCGCAAAGGGTCATCGTGTGGATGACGTTATTGGGCCTGTCGACCGGCGTGCGTACCGCCATGTTCTTCGCCTATCTGCGAGCACCGGCCAACCAGCGCACGGCCGAACGCTGGGAGTGGCGTTACTGGGTCACGCTGATGCTGTCGGCGGCTATCTGGGGCTGGGGCGCCTTTGCCGTAATGCCCACCGACGACGCGCTGGGGCAGACGCTGATCATGTTGTTTGCCGTCGGCATGTCTGTCAGCGCGGTGTCGTGTTACTCCTCCTACCGCAACATGACCCTGGTGTCGATGGGCCTGGTCTTGCTGCCTTCTACAGGCTGGCTACTGTTGCAACCTTCCACACTGCAACAAGGGATAGCCTTGGCGGTGCTGGTGTTCGCCTGGTTCGTGGTCAGCGCGACGCAAAGCCTGTCCTCGGCATTGACGACGGCCTGGCGCCTGAAACACGAAATGCAACGCGCGCATCGGCTTGCCATGGTGGCCTCGTGCACGGACGAACTGACCGGCCTGAACAACCGACGTGCTTTTTTCGACAACGCTTCGGCGCAGCACGCCCAGTGCAGGGATGCGGGTAAATTCATGGCCGTGTTGATGCTGGACGTCGACCATTTCAAACAGATCAACGACACGTTCGGGCATGCCGCAGGCGACCAGGTACTGCAGCGCATCGGTGCAGCGATCAGTGCCAGCCTGCGTGACAACGACATTGCCGGCAGGCTGGGCGGTGAGGAGTTCGCCATCCTGCTGCCCAATACGCCGCCAGACACGGCGATTGAGGTTGCCGAGCGCCTGCGGGCCCTGATAGCCAAACTGCGTGTGAATGATGAACACCCGGTCACCGCAAGCATAGGTTTAGCGTTCGCGAAGGCCCCTGCCACTGAGCTCGGCGCCTTGCTCAGCAGCGCAGACAGCGCCATGTACCTTTCCAAGGTATCGGGCCGTAACCGGGTCACGGTCGCCGAACCGGAGCAGGAGGCATTGCACAAGCAGCACTAGCTCCTTCAAGGAAGTGCTATGCAGGGTCCTGGGCCGCAGCCTCACCCGGCTCAGGGCGTTGCGTGCGGGTTCGGTGTTTCAGCAGCGCACGTGCCGCCAACGCCGCGAGCACCAGGCCTGGAGCCGCGGCCATCAGCAGCCCCCCCGCACCTGCGCCTGCTGCAAGGATCTGCCCGGCCGCCAGAGGACCGGCCATGGAACCCAGGCGCCCCACCGCCACCGAAGCGCCCAAGCCCGTTGCGCGCACCTGGGTCGAATACAGCGTCGGCGCCAGCGCGTACAGCACCAACTGGCCGCCAATGGCGCAATACCCTGCAGTGAATCCGGCCAGCAACATCAGCCCGAAACTGCTCGACAGCCCCAGCCCCGCCAACGACGCCAGCATGCCGGCGTAGGCGATCAATACCGCCCGCCCGGCAAACCCGCGGTCCATCATCCGACCGGTCAGGAACGATCCAGCCGCCCCACCCAGGTTGAACAGAATCTGCACGGCGCCCGCCTGCGGTCGGCTGAAGCCTTGGCCGATCAACAGCGACGGCAGCCAGTTGAGCAACATGTACAACACTGTCAGGGTGAAGAAACATGCCACCCACAGCAACAGCGTGCGGCTTGCCTGCTGCGGCCCGAACAGTTGGGTAAGCACACCTTCACTGCCAGCCTTGGCAACGCCTTGGGCACGGAATGCCTGGGACTCTTTCAGCCAGATCATCAGCACGAAGGCGATCACGATCGGTGCGATGCCGCCGACGTAGAACACCGTACGCCAACCGTCGTCCACGCCGGCCATGCCGATCAGCGACGCAACCGCCCCGCCTAGCGGCACACCACAGTAAGTCAGGCTGACCGCCGTGCTCCGCAGACGCTCAGGCGCCGCCTCGCTGGCCAGGGCGATCAGGATCGGCAACGCCGCCCCCAGCCCGAGCCCTGTCATCAGCCGCGCGATCAACAGTGAGTCGTAGGTCTGGGCATGGGCGGTCCCTAGCGAGAAGCCGCCAAACAGCAGCACCGCCACGATCAGGATCGCTTTGCGGCCAAAGCGGTCTGCCAGCCAACCGCCGATCAGCGCGCCGGGCAGCAACCCCAGCAACCCGGCACTGAATACCCAACCGAGCATGGCAGGGCTCAGGTTGAATGCCTTGGCCATGTGCGGCGCGGCGATGCCGGTGGCCTGCAGGTCCAGCCCTTCCAGCAAGGCAACGAGAAAACACAAGCCGATGGTGAGCACGGCCTTGCCTGATGACGCGGATGAATGATGCATATGTGGCCCTCTGTTGTTGTTATCGGTCGGGTGGTCAAAGGCGGAACGTGGCACGTACTGAGACGAACGACGAATCTTCGCCGCCAGCCTCCTTGATGGCCGTGCCCACGTCGTAGTACTTCAGGTCAAGGTCCAGGGTCAGGTTGGGAGTGGCAAGCCAGCGCGTGCTGGCGCGGTAGATGGTACCGACATGGCGACCCGTGCCGCGGGTGTTGGCCAGCATGCTCATGCCGGGCATGTACACGCCGTCTTCCTCACGCTGTTTCCACACTTCGAAGATGCCCGGCTCGATGCGCAGCGTGCGCCAGGGCGAGAAGCCGAAGGTCGGCCCCACCACGATGATGTTGCTCAGGGTGGTGAGGCTGGCTTCGCCATAGACACCATTGCGTGGGTAAAGCGGGTCGAAGGTGCCGACTTTTCCGTCGCCCAGGTCACTGTCGCCGCTTGCGGCATCGATGCGCATGGCCAGGCGCGGTTGCCAAGGGTGGGTGAAGGTGAAGCCGCTGTCGCTCGACAGCGCCCAGGCGCGGATCGACGCGTTGCCCAGGTGGCCGGTCTGCCCGACAAGGTTCCAGCTCCAGTCCAGTGCCTGATGGCGGCCGAACAGCCGCGTGCCGAAGGTGTAGCGCTGCTCGTCACCCGACTCGCCGGCCAGGCTGCGGTCGTCGGTTTCCAGGCCAAAGGCTAGCAGGTCCATGTTCCACGACGCCGACAGCGGCAAGGTGCCGTAAAGACCGTAGAATTTGATGTTGTTGTTGCTGCCATCGTCCCAACTGTCTTCACCGGTTTTCAGCGGGCGCACAGCGAATGCATCCAGCTTGCGTCCGTCCTTGAGGTTGAGGCTGGCGCGCACGCCGTCGAAGCTCAGGCGGATGTTCGGCGCGTCGCGGTAGGTGACCAACACCTGGTCGCCGAAGCCCATCTCCTGGCGACCTACGCGTGTGGTATAGCGCCCGGCGGCGAAATCGTGGTTGAAATCGACGAAGGCCTGTCGCACTTCATTGCGGCTTTCATCATTGGGCGAGTACAAGTCCTTGCCGAAGGCGCGGGTATTCTCGACCTGGACGAAGGTACGCACGGCATCGTCGAACAGGTGCAGGTCGGCATGGGCCTGCAGCCGTTGCTGCAGATAGGAATCGTCGTTCAGCCCGCGGAGGCCAAAGAAGGGTTTGTCCGAAGCATCGGCCCGGTAGCGGGCCTCAGCCCCGAGTTGCAGCCAGGCCGACTCTGACAGCCGATGGTAGCGCAGGCCATCGAAGGGGGCAGTGGCCTTGGCGGGGTCGTCGAGAAAGCGGTAGTCCTCGATCCAGCGAGGGGCCCCTGGCCTCCCCGGCCGGCTCTCTTCAAGCGGGCTGGCCGCGTAGGCGGACTGGCACAGCGAAAGCACCATGAGGGGCAGGCATACCCCGTTCAACGGCTTGATCATCAGAATTTCCCTTCACTTGTTTTTATAATTGTTCTTACAAACTGGATAACTCTGTTAACGATTATTTTTGTTAACCATATACGCCGTCAATAGCGTTTTACCCGTGTACAAGGAATGATCAGCATCAAGCGTTCGCTAATCGCACACTTCTGCAGCGAGCGGCTGCGGCATTCATTCATCCGTCGCTAAAATCCAGTAGCGTGCTGTCTATTCAGAGGCCATGCGCAAAATTCGAGCCCATTACAAAAACAAGAGTCCCCCCATGAATTGCCTCCGCCCCCTTGCCGCCCTCGGCGTGCTCATGCTTGGTGCCAGCCACGCCATGGCCGCACCAACCGTTAAACAACCAAACATTCTGCTGGTGGTCGCTGATGACCTCGGTTTCTCCGACCTGTCGGCCTTGGGCAGCGAAATCCAGACGCCCAACCTGGACAAACTGTTGGCCGACGGTCGCCTGATGCTCGATTTCCATGCCGCGCCCAGTTGCTCGCCGACGCGGGCGATGCTGATGTCCGGCAACGACCCACACCTGGTCGGGCTGGGCATGATGTCGGAGACACGCAAGCGCCTGCCGGCCGGCGCAGAGGTACGCGCCGGCTACGAAGGCGTGCTCGGTGCCAATGTCGCGACCCTCGCCGAACTGCTGCATGACGCCGGCTACCGCACCTACATCGCCGGCAAATGGCACCTGGGCATGCAACCGGCCCAACAGCCACACAACCGCGGCTTCGACCAGGCCTACGTGCTGCTCGAAGGCGGCGCGGCACACTTCAAGCAGGCCAACATGGACCTGCAGTCGAACTACAGCGCCACCTATCGCCACAACGGCGAGCCGATCGCGCTGCCCGACGACTTCTATTCCACTACCTGGTACACCGACCGCCTGATCGACGCGATCGACCAAGGCAAGGCCAGCAACAAACCGTTCTTCGCCTTTGCCGCCTACACCGCGCCGCACTGGCCGCTGCAGGCACCGGATGCGTACCTGGCGCAGTACCGAGGCCGCTACGACCAAGGCTACGAAGTCATCGCCCACGAACGCCTGAAGCGCCAACGCGAAGCCGGCCTGGTGCCCGCCGACTTCTCTCTGCAAGCACAACTGGAAGGTGTGCCGAGCTGGGCATCGCTGAGCGATGAACAAAAACGCCAGTCCGCACGCACCATGGAGGTGTATGCGGCCATGGTCACGGCGCTGGACGCCGAGGTGGGGCGCCTGGTGAACCACCTGCGCAAGACCGGCGAGCTGGAAAACACGATGATCCTGTTCATGTCCGACAACGGTCCGGAGAACGCCACCCGTGTCGACCCCGAGTGGATCAAGGCAAACTTCGATAACCGCCTGGACAACTACGGCCGCCGCGATTCGTTCCTGATGATCGGCTCAGCCTGGGCCCAGGTCAGCGCCCTGCCCAGCCGTCGCTACAAGATGACCACCTACCAGGGCGGCATCCGCGTACCGGCCTTCGTCTACTACCCGGCCACCATCAAGGCCGGCCGCAGCGAAGAGCTGGCCAGCGTCCGCGACATCATGCCGACCCTGCTGCAACTGGCCGGTGCGCCGATGCCCGGCGTCAAGTACCGCGACCGCGATATCGTGCCGCCGCAAGGCACGTCGGCGCTGAACTACCTGCAAGGCCAGGACAGCCAGATCCACGCCCATGACGAAGCCCTGGGGTGGGAAATCAACGGCAGCGCCTCGTTGCGCAAGGGCCCGCTGAAGCTGGTGTGGGATGCCACCGACAGCAAGCCGAGCTGGCACTTGTATGACCTGCGCAAGGACCCTGGCGAGCACCACGACATCGGCGCAGGGCACCCCGAGCAGGTGGCGCTGATGCTGCGCGACTGGAAGGCTTATGCCCAACGCGGCAACATCGCGATCGATGCCGACGGCCGTCCGGCCAGCCCGATCCTGGTCAAGCAGCAATGATCGCCCGGGCAGCCGGCTGCGCAGCACTCGCCACCGGCCTGCTCGCCGCCGCCTATGCCGTGTGGCCGCAAGCCCCGGCGCCGGCGCTGCTGTGCACGGACTACAGCGGCCTGCCCGCGCAGCGCCAAGGCCCTTGGCGAGACGGCATGGTGCACGTGCCGGGCGGCGAGTTCAGCTTTGGTTCAAGCCGCTTTTACGACGAAGAAGGCCCGCCTCACCCCGCCAAGGTGTCCGGCTTCTGGATTGACGTGCATCCGGTCACCAACGCCCAGTTCGCGCGCTTCGTCAAGGCCACCGGGTATGTCACCCATGCCGAGCGCGGTACCCGTGTCGAGGACGACCCTGCCCTGCCCGGCGCGCTGCGGGTACCGGGTGCGATGGTGTTTCATCAGGGTGCGGACGTGCTCAGCCCCGGCTGGCAGTTCGTGCCCGGCGCCAACTGGCGACACCCGCAAGGGCCGGGCAGCAGCCTGGCCGGGCTGGACAATCATCCGGTGGTGCAGATCGCCCTGGAAGATGCCCAGGCCTATGCCCGCTGGGCAGGCCGCGAACTGCCCAGCGAGGCGCAGCTGGAATACGCCATGCGCGGCGGCCTGACCGATGCCGACTTCAGCTGGGGTGCCACCGAGCAGCCCAAGGGCAAGCTCATGGCCAATACCTGGCAGGGCCAGTTCCCTTATCGCAATGCGGCGAAGGATGGTTTTACGGGTACATCACCCGTGGGCTGCTTCCCGGCCAACGGCCTTGGCCTGTTCGATGCCGGCGGCAATGTCTGGGAGCTGACTCGCACGGGCTATCGGCCAGGCCATGACGCACAGCGCGACGCCAAGCTCGACCCCTCAGGCCCGACCCTGAGTGACAGCTTCGACCCGGCAGACCCCGGCGTGCCGGTGGCGGTGATCAAAGGCGGCTCGCACCTGTGTTCGGCGGACCGCTGCATGCGCTACCGCCCCTCAGCACGCCAGCCGCAGCCGGTGTTCATGACGACCTCGCACGTGGGTTTCAGAACGATTCGGCAATGAATGGCAACGGCGTGGCGGCCGCGTCGATGGCCGCCACCTGCCGGTCGAGGTCGGGCAGCAGGTAGCTGAAGAAGAACCCACCGCTTTCCTGCTTTTCCCGACGCTGCGCCGACCCCACTGGCAACGCCTGGATGCAGCGCGCGCTGCGGGCCCAGGCGAAGGCCTGCAGCACCGTTGCGCACAACTGCAGGAAGTCGCCTGCGGCGCGGTACGGAAATTCGGGATCGCCCGCGGTCATCGACAGCACCTTGGCCAGCACGGCCTCCAGCGTGTCGCACGCGCTGCCCAACGCGGCGGCGGCGGCGCCAGCGTCCGCAGCGGCCTCGGCACGCAACTCACCCAACAGCAGGGCGAAACCTTCCCCCCCATCGCCCAATACCTTGCGCAGCATCAGGTCGTTGGCCTGTATTTCGTTGGTGCCTTCGTAGATCATCGCGATGCGGCTGTCGCGCAAGGTCTGCTCGATGGCAAACTCCTGGGTGTAGCCATAGCCACCGAACACCTGCAGGGCCTGGCTTGCCAGGCTGAACCCCTGCTCGGTGAAGGCCGCCTTGACGATGGGGGTCAACAGCGCCACCAATGTCGCGGCCTTCGCCCGTTGTGCAGGCTCGACGGCGGCGTCGGCGATCTCCAGCCACTGGGCCGTCCAGTAGGCCAGCGCGCGCATCCCCTCGGTACGCACCCGCAACTCCAGCAAGACCCGACGCATGGCCGGGTGCAGGTGGATCGGGTCGGCGCCCTGGACGCCCCCCTTGGCCCGCCCCGGGGCACTCATCTGGCGCCGCTCCAGGGCATAATCGCGGGCCTGTTGCCAGGCGGCCTCGGCATGCCCCAGCCCTTGCAGGCCAACATGCAGCCGTGCGGAATTCATCATCACGAACATCGCGGCCAGGCCGCCATGGGGCTGGCCTATCAACCAGCCCCGGGCCCCCTCCAGGCGCAGTGCACAGGTGGCGCTGCCCCGGATGCCCAGCTTATGTTCCAGGCCGTCGCAGTACAGTGTATTGCGCTGGCCATCCTCCAGCCATTTCGGCACCAGCAACAGCGAGAGCCCGCGGTTGCCGGGCGGCGCATCCGGCAACCGGGCCAACGCCAGGTGCAGTATGTCGCGGGTCAGGTCGTGTTCGCCGCCAGAGATGAACAGCTTGTTGCCACTGACCGCGTAGCCACCGTCGCCCAGGGGCACGGCGCGGCAGCGCAACAGGCTGAGATCGCTGCCGGCCTGGGGTTCGGTCAGGCACATGGTAGGCAGGGTGGCACCACTGACGATGCCCGGCAGATAGCGCGCCTGCAGCTCGGCGGATGCATGGGTTTTCAGGCACAGGTAGGCACCGTGGGCGATGCCGGTGTACATGGCCCAGCCGTGGTTGCTGCCGAACAGCATCTCTTGCAAGGCCGCCTCCAGCACTAACGGCAGCCCTTGGCCGCCAAGCGCCGGGGCGCATGCCAGCGACGGCCAGCCACCGTCGACGTAGGCGCGATAAGCCGCCGGGAATCCGTCCGGGGTGCGTACTTCCCCGCCCTCCATCTGGCAGCCCTGGCGATCGCCCGAACGGTTCAAAGGGGCCAGTACCTGCTCGCAGAAACGGGCCGCCTCTTCCAGTACCTGGGCCGCCAGGTCGAGGTCGACGTCGGCATATGCCGGTAATTGCGCCCAGGCCTGATCGGCCCGCAGCCAGTGTTGCAGGACGAACTGCATGTCGCGCAGGGGCGCCTTCCAGGTCATCGGATACCTCCGGGTCAGGCAACGAAATGAGGGTTTTCGATCAGCAGCGCCATGCCTTGGCCACCGCCGATGCATGCCGCTGCGATGCCATAGCGCAAGTTGCCGTCGCGCAATTGACGGGCCAAGGTGTGGACCAGGCGCAGACCTGTAGCGGCCAGTGGGTGACCGAGGGCGATAGCGCCGCCATGGACATTGAGCTTGTCCACATCGAGTTCGAGCGCCTGGGCCACCGCCAGCACTTGGGCGGCCTGGGCCTCGTTGATTTCCAGGCGGTCGATCTGCTCCAGGCGCAGGCCGCTGCGCTCGAGCAGCAAGGTAATGGCCGGCGCCGGCCCGATGCCCATGAGGCCGGGCGACACGCCAACAGCCGTGGCCATCAGCAAGCGCGCCAAAGGCGGATGAGTGCAATCGGAGTAGCGCGTGACCAAGGCTGCCGCCGCGCCATCGACCACCGCGCAACTGTTACCAGCCGTCTGCACGCCACCGGCGTGCACCGGGCGCAGCCGGGCCAGTGCGGCGGCATCGGTAGGCCTCGGGTGGCTGTCCTGGCTGACCTCACTCACGCCACGCGGCAATGCAATGCCGCGTGGCTGGCAGCCTTCTGCCTCTAGTGCCTGCGCGGTGACGCTGACGATTTCCTCGTCGAACCAGCCCTGCGCCTGGGCTTGCAGGGCCCGCTGATGGCTGCGCAGGGCCCACGCGTCCACCGTTTCACGCGCCAGGCCATAGGCACGGGCCAGGTTTTCCGCAGTACCGATCATGTCCACGCCGGCAGCCGGGTCGTACAGGGCTTCCCAGAGAAAGTCCTTAAACCCGACCGGTGCCCCCAGGCGAAAACCGCCCCGGTGTTCATAGGCCGCGATCGGGTTGCGCGACATCGACTCCGCACCCACGCACAGCACCTGGCGGGCGCCACTGCGCAGCTGTTCACCGGCCTGACGCAACAGTTCAAGGCCCGTGCCACAGATGCGCTGCACCGCCAGTGCCGGTACCGACTGCGGCACGCCACAGTAGAGGCCGACATGGCGTGGCAGCATGTAGGCGTCGAAGCTGGCCTGGGCCATGCTGCCGGCGAGCACGCTGTCTACCGCCTGAGGGGCGGCAGCTGCACGTGCCAGCACCGCGCGACCGGCCTGAATGCCCAGGTCGATGGGCGAGATCGCGGCCAATGCGCCACCCAGGTCGACCCAGGGCGTGCGCACCATCTGGACGATGGCCGTGTCCTCAAAGACGGTGCACAGCCCGGCCGCACTCAAGGCCGCACCTTGGCGTGCAATGCGTGGGGGTCTTCGCCACGGTACAGCGCCTCGACCTGAGCGGCGCGCCGCTGCAGCACAGCGCGCTGATTGATCGAGCCCTTGTCGGTGATTTCACCGGCGTCGATCGACGGCGGCTCGGCCAGCAGCGACAGCCATTCGATACGGCTGGCGTTGCCCTGGGCATCGCGGTTCAATCGCTCCAGCCAGTCAGCGAACCAACTGCGCACGGTGTCGTTGGCCAGTACCCGCGCATCGCTGGCATCCTCTGCCAGCCCGGCCAGGCGCCGACACTCGGGCAGACGCGGGAACACCAGCAGACCCAGGCATTCACGGTCCGGCGCGGTGACCACGATGTCCTGTACGTAAGGCGAGCCCTCCAGCACTGCGCGGTTGCGCAGCGGCCCGACACTGACGAATACCCCGGACGAAAGTTTGAAGTCCTCAGCGATACGGCCATCGAACATCAGGCCAAGCTCGGGCTGCCTGGCATCGGCCAGCTTCAACGCGTCGCCCGAACAGTAGAAACCCTCCTCGTCGAACGCCTCGGCGGTCTGCTGCGGCGAGCGCCAGTAGCCCGGCATGATATGCGGGCCACGGAAGCGCGCCTCGAGCTTGTCACCCACCGGCACCAGCTTCACTTCGCAGCCAGGTGCCGGCAGCCCGACATAGCCGGCCATCGACAAAGGCCCGGTGGTGAAGGTGCACGATGGTGAAGCTTCGGTCATGCCAAGGCCGGCCATCATGCGGATGCGTTCGCCACAGTGTTGCTCGGCAATGCGGTCCAGCCGGTCCCAGACGCTTTGCGACAGGCCTGCGGCGGCAAAGAAGAACAGCTTGATGCGGGCAAAGAACACCTCGCGCAGCTCTGGGTCCTGCTCCAGTGCCTTGACCAGTTCCTCCCAGCCCTTGGGTACGGTGAGGTAGGCCGTGGGGGAAATCTCGCGCAGATTGCGCAAGGTCTCGGCAAAGCCTTGCGGGGTCGGCTTGCCGGCGTCTAGGTAGAAACTGCCCCCGTTGTAAAGCACGATGCCGAGGTTGTGGCTACCGCCGAACGTGTGGTTCCACGGCAGCCAATCCACCAGCACCGGCGGCTCCTCGGCGAACGTCGGAAAAGTCTGCAGAAGCATCTGCTGATTGGCGCACAGCATGCGCTGGGTGGTGATCACCGCCTTGGGCAGCTTGGTCGAGCCCGAGGTGAAGAGGAATTTGGCGATGGTGTCCGGCCCGGTGGCGGCGAAAGCCGCATCGGCCGCCGCCAGGTCACCCGGTTGTAGCAGGCTGTCGAAGCTTATATGGGGGCGACCTGCGACCTGGCCACGCACGCTGATCACGCCGACCGAATCGTTCAGCACCGCCTCGAAGGCGCGCTGGAACGGCTGGCTGTCGCTGACGAAGACCACTCCGGGGGTGAGCACCTCGCAGACATGGCGCAACTTGGCGAAGTCTTGCGACAACAGCGCGTAGGCCGGCGACACCGGGCAATAGGCAATACCGGCATACATGGCGCCGAGGGCGATTTGCAGGTGTTCGATGTCGTTGCCGGAAAGCAGCGCCAGCGGGCGCTCGGCACTGAGACCCAGTCCTAGCAAGTTGGCGGCGATGGTGCGCACATCGGCGAGCATCTGCACGTAGCTGATCGAACGCCAGGCACCGTCTGCCTGGCGTGCCGCGATGAAAGTGGTGTCCGGGCGCACCTGGGCCCAATGCACCAGGCGCTCGAGCAGGCGCGCCGGCAGCGGCGCCAGTGGCTCGACAAGTTGCATGCGCAGCACATCGTCGACGTGACTGACCTGCACCTGGGGATGCCCGATGGCCACCTGGCGGTAGCGCGGACGTTGGCCAGGGTCGGTCGACCCTGAGCGGGCTTCGTTATTCACGCAGGTTGCTCCTTGTTCTTGTTGTACATCCTGCCGCCGCCCGAAATGACGGGCGGCGGTCATCTTGCCAGTGGCCTGGGCCTGCCGCGGCTAGATGGGATAGTGACGCGGGCCGTGCTGGAGGGTGACCCAGCGCAACTGGGTGAACTGATCGATGGCCGTGCGGCTGCCGAAGCTGCCATAGCCGCTGGACTTGACCCCGCCAAACGGCATCTGCGCTTCATCGTGAACGGTCGGGCCGTTGATATGGCAGATACCCGACTCCACCCGTTGAGCCAAGGCCAGGGCGCGGCTGGTGTCGCGGCTGAAAATGGCCGATGACAGACCGAACTCCGAGTCGTTGGCCAGCTGCAGCAAGGCTTCGTCGCCTTCGGCGCGCAGTACCACCGCCACCGGGCCGAAGGACTCCTCGCGGTACAGGCGCATGCTGGCATCGACGTTGTCGAGCAAGGTCGGTTGCAGGATGCTGCCTTCCAGCTGGCCGCCGCTGACCAGGCGCGCGCCCTTGGCCACGGCATCGTCGATCAGTGCCTTGATGCGCTCGCCGGCCGCTGCGCTGACCAGCGAGCCGAGCACCGAGGTGCTGGCTTGCGGATCACCTGCACGCAGCCCGGCGATCTTCACCGCCAGCTTGTCGACGAAGGCGTCGGCAATACGGCTGTCCACCACAAGGCGCTCGGTGGACATGCAGATCTGCCCCTGGTTGAAGTAGGCACCGAAGGCCGCCGCTTCGACCGTGGCGTCCAGGTCGGCATCGTCGAGCACCAGCAAAGGCGCCTTGCCGCCCAGTTCGAGCAGGGCTGGCTTGAGGTGGCGGGCCGCCAGTTCGCCGACGATGCGCCCGACGTGCGTCGAACCGGTGAAGTTGACCCGGCGTACCGCAGGGTTGGCGATCAGCCGCTCGACGATGGCCGGGGCATCCTGCGGCGCATTGCTGATGACATTGACAACGCCGTCGCCGATGCCTGCATCGTGCAGCACCTGGCCGATCAGCCGATGGACCGCCGGGCTCAGCTCCGAGGCCTTGAGCACCACGGTGTTGCCGCAGGCCAGCGGCATGGCAATGGCACGCGTGGCCAGTATCACCGGGGCGTTCCACGGCGCGATGCCCAACACCACGCCGCAGGGCGCGCGCAGGGCCATTGCGAAGCTGCCAGGGACGTCCGAGGGGATCACTTCACCGGTGATCTGCGTGGTCATGGCTGCAGCCTCGCGCAGCATGTTGGCGGCCAACTTCACGTTGAAGCCATACCAGTTGGCCATGGCCCCGGTTTCACCGGCGGCGGCGATGAACTCGGCGGCCCTCGCCTGCAACAGATCAGCGCCTGCCAGCAAGCGGCTACGCCGCTCGCCCGGTGCCAGGGCGGCCCAGGCCGGAAACGCCGCGCTGGCAGCAGCCACCGCGGCATCGGCATCGGCCAGTGTGGCGGCGGCAGCCTGCGACACCACCTCGCCAGTCACCGGGTTACAGCGCTCGAAGGTTCGTCCATCGCTGGCGGGGCGCGACTGCCCGCCAATCAGCAAAGGCACCTGCAACATGCTCATTCCTCTTGTTGTCGTTATAGAGAAATACCCGCGGGCTTTGGCGCGGCACACCGCCGCCCGCGGTGCGACTCAGCGCTTGTAGGCCTGCAGGCCCGGCTTGATGCTCTTGTCGTCGAGGAACTGCTTCATGCCCTGCTCGCGGCCGCCGGTAGTGTCCAGCAGGCGCGACTGGTCGAGCTTGGCGTAGAGGTAGTCCTCGTTCTGTTCCCAGGTCAGCTCGCGGCAGCGCTTGAAGCCATTCTTCGCGGCGCGCAGCACCACCGGGTTCTTTTCCAGCAGGTTCAGCGCCAACTCGCGGGTGGTTTCACGCAGCTCGGCCAGCGGCACACTGTCGTTCACCAGGCCCATCTCGGCAGCCTTGCGACCATCGAAGGTCTTGCCGGTCATGATGTAGTACAGCGACTGACGATGGCCAACGGTATCGGCCATGGCCTTGCTGACCAGATTGCCAGGCGGGATGCCCCAGTTGATTTCCGACAGGCCGAAGGTCGCTTCGTTGGCGCAGATCGCCAGGTCGCATGCCACCAGTGGGCTGAAGCCGCCGCCGAAGCACCAGCCGTTGACCATGGCGATGGTCGGTTTGGCATACAGACGCAGCAACTTCCATTGCCATTGCGAGGCTTCGCGACGAATCTTTTCCTGGAGGATTTCCGGGCCGGCGTCCACCTCGCGGAAGTACTCCTTCAGGTCCATGCCGGCGGTCCAGGACTCGCCGGCACCGGTCAATACCAGCACGCCAGCGTCAGCGTCCTGCTCGAGGGTTTCCAGCACGTCGACCATTTCCCGGTTCAGGGTGGGGCTCATGGCATTGCGTTTTTCCGGGCGATTGAGGGTCACCCAGGCGATGCCCGCTTCCAGTTCGACCTTCACGGTGGTCCAGCGGCCTTCGTATTTGCTCATGGTTCTGCACTCTTGTTGTTCGAGGTGATGGGGCCACGCTAACGGGTCAAATTAGTTATGTCAATTAACCATTAACAAATTTATCTTTGTTCCATGGTTAGGCGCGCTGCCTTTTTGCGGAACCTCACTAGCCGAATCGCATAAGGACAGGCAAAATAGGTAACTTTATTACCCATGATCGAGGAGCATGAACCCTGATGGCTAGGTCTGCCCGTAGTACCGACGACGCTTGCGTGGCTGCTCCTGTGGGAGAAGGGGTGCTTGAAGACTTGATCGGCTACGCCTTGCGACGCGCGCAATTGAAGCTGTTTCAGAACCTTATTGCCCGGCTCTCGGCCCATGACCTGCGCCCGGCCCAATTTTCCGCCCTGGCGATCATCGACCAGAACCCAGGGCTGATGCAGGCCGACCTGGCACGTGCGTTGGCAATCGAACCCCCGCAAGTCGTGCCAATGCTGAACAAACTGGAAGAGCGCGCGCTGGCCGTGCGCGTGCGGTGCAAACCGGACAAGCGCTCGTATGGGATTTTCCTGAGCAAATCGGGCGAGGCCCTGTTGAAGGAGTTGAAGCACATCGCCGCCGACAGCGATCACCAGGCGACATCCAACCTCTCGGATGACGAAAGGACTGAACTGTTGCGGTTATTGAAGAAAATCTACCGGGACTGACTCAGTCAACCCAGCGTGGTGAAATCCGATCGACCTGTTGCGCCTCTTTGACGTCCCAAGAAAGCACCTTGGCAAATCAACCCAGAGGCGAGGTACTCATGAACGACCGCATCATCGCGTTTTTCACCGAAACCACCGTATTCGGCATCTCCATTCTCAATCTGTTGGTGGCGCTGACAGTCGCCACCTTAGTCTTCCTGGTCGCCCGTGCCGCCATCAGTTTCCTGATGCGCCGGGTACGGCGCTGGTCAGAACACGAAGGCCCATTGAGCCAGATAATGGCCAAGGTGCTTTCCGGCACCAGCAACGTTCTGTTGTTGCTGGCCTCTTTGCTGGTGGGCCTGAGCATGCTCGACCTGCCCGAGCGCTGGCTGAGCAGAGTCAGCAGCCTGTGGTTCGTGGTCGCTGCCTTGCAGATTGGCCTGTGGGCCAACCGCGCCATCGGCCTGGGCCTGAGCCGCTACTTCGCCCGCCACCGTACCGACGGCCTGAACCAGGGCAGCGCACTGGCAACCCTTTCGGCCTGGGGCGCGCGGGTCCTGCTGTGGTCAGTCGTAGTGCTGGCGATGCTGTCGAACCTGGGGGTGAACATCACCGCCTTCGTCGCCAGCCTTGGCGTGGGTGGCATCGCGGTGGCGCTGGCTGTGCAGAATATCCTTGGCGACCTGTTCGCTTCGTTGTCGATCGCCGTGGACAAGCCGTTCGAGATCGGTGACTTCATCGTCATCGGGCCCCTGGCGGGCACCGTTGAGCACGTTGGCCTCAAAACCACACGCATCCGCAGCCTCGGCGGCGAGCAGATCGTCATGGCCAACGCCAGCATGATCAGCAGCACCATCCAGAATTACAAGCGCCTGCAAGAGCGTCGCATCGTGTTCGAGTTCGGGCTTTCCTACGACACGCCCACCGAGGCCGTGAAGAAAGCGCCAGCCATCGTAGAAGACGCCATCAAGGCCCAGGAGCAGGCGCGTTTCGATCGCGCTCACCTGCGCGGCTTCGGCAAAGAGGCGCTGGAGTTCGAGTGTGTCTACATTGTCCGGGACCCAGGCTACAACCTTTACATGGACATTCAGCAGGCGATCAACTTCAGGCTGCTGGAGCGGTTCTCGCAAATCGGCGCCAAGTTCGCCGTGCCGGTGCGCGCGATCAAGGTCACGGCATTGCCAGAGGCCTCCGGCCTGCATGGCCAGGCTCGCGAAGGCCTGAGCATCAGAGGCGCTTGATGCTGGTAACCTGCCCGGGCCTTCAGATAGGTGCGCCGCAGGGCGTGCACATGCGCACGCCCTGCCCGCGCTGAATCGCTATTTCAGCGCCGCGATGAAGCTGTCTTTCAGCACCTCGAGAAGGAAGTCCGCATTGGCCCGGCTGAAAATCATCGAAGGGCGCATTTTCAGCACGTTGTCATGCGGGCCTTCGGTGCCGATCAACACGCCGCGCTCCCGGGCACCATCAGCCACTTTTCTGGCCAGGGCCGTGGCTGGCGCCTTTGACTTGCGGTCAGTGACCAGCACGATGCCGAGGAACAGGCCCAACCCACGCACATCACCAATCACGTCGAACTGCTGCTGAAGCTTGCGCAAACCCTCGAGCAGGTAATGGCCGACACTCAAGGCGTTTTCTTTCAACTGGTCGCGCTCGATTGCATTGAGTACCGCCAGGCCTACCGCGCATGACACTGGGTTACCGGCGAAGGTATTGAAATACTCCATACCGTTGTTGAAAGCATCGGCAACCTCGCGCGTGGTCACTACCGCCGACATCGGGTGGCCGTTACCAATGGGTTTGCCCATGCTGACGGCATCCGGGACCACGCCCTGGGTCTCGAATGCCCACCAGTGGCTGCCGACCCGGCCAAACCCGACCTGAACCTCATCGGCCAGGCACAGACCACCTTCGGCGCGCACCATGGCGTACACCTCCTCAAGGTAGTGTTCGGGCAAAAACACCTGCCCCGCCACGCTGGGGATCGATTCGGCAATGAAAAACCCGGGGCGCTTGCCTGCCTTGCGCATGGCATCCAACTGCTCTGCCACCGACTCGGCAAAGCGCTTGCCGTGCGCTTCCACGGGCCAGTGCGCAGGCGCGTAGTAGCTGTCCGGGACCACGGCCTCGTAAACATGCGACGCCCTGCCCTTGCCCGCCTTGCGCTTGTACTTGTAAGGGCTCAGATCGATCAGTTCCTGAGTGGTGCCGTGGTAGGCCCAGTCCAGCACGATCGCCTGATCACTGCCTGTGTAGTTGCGCGCCATACGCAGCATCAGGCTGTTGGCCTCACTCCCCGAGCAGCCAAAGGACGCTACGCAAAGGCCCTTGGGCAAAGTGCCGGTCAGGCGTTCGGCGTATTCGACGATGTTGTCGTGCAGGTAGCGGGTATTGGTGTTGAGCAGCGCAGCCTGGCGGGTCAGGGCTTCGACCACGTCGGGATGACTATGGCCCAGGTGGCACACGTTGTTGAAGCAGTCCAGGTAGGCCCGCCCGAAGTTGTCGATCAGCCATACGCCATCACCGCGCACGAACTTGATCGGGTCGGTGTACGAAATGGACAGGTTGGGTAGCAGCAGTTCCTTGCGCCTGGCAATGATCTGGGCCTTGGTCATCCCCTGCTGGCTATAGGTCTCTGGCGGGATACCGGCCAGGGCCGAGGCATCGGGGAACAGGTCGGCCCACGCTTCGCGGTACGCGGGCTCACCCACGCCAATGACCTCGCACGCGCGCAACTGAGTATCGGTGACCACCTGCAGATGCAGGTGGGGAATCCAGCCGCCGTTCTCGTGATCGCTGCCCATGTAACCGACGAGGTCGCCCGCTTCGAGCTTGTCACCGGCCTTCAAACGGCTGAGCGCCTCGTGGGCCATGTGCCCCCACAGTGTCAGAAATGGCGGGCAACCGGGCGGGGTATGCTCGAGCATCACCAGGCCGCCATAACCCAGCGGGCCTGGCTCGACCTCGACGCTTCTGACGGTGCCGGCAATCGGTGCGTACAGCGGCGTACCCGCTGGCATCAGCAAATCTACCCCCACATGCAGGGTCCGGTGCTGCCCCTTGATGAAGCGAGACTCAAAGGCGCTGTCGGTATAGACGGCACGTACCTCGCCCCATGGCCCGATGCCCAGCGGGGCCTTGTGCGCGGCAGAGCATTCATCCCACCACCGCGTCGCATCTGCAGGGCGCTGCTGGGCCGAGGCAATGGTCATCTCATGGCTGGCATCGCCAAACGGCGCGATGACCTTGTCCAGAATGGCGGCTGACGGGCGCACCAGATCGGCAAACGACTTGTGGTTGTCAGCAATCCAGCGGCGGACTTCCCCCGCACCTTCGATGGCATCGAAACCACAGGCCTTGCGCAGAATGCCGGTGGCCAACCGTGGGTTCATCGAATCGAGCTGTTCCAGTAGACGCCAGGCAGGCGCTTCACTGATCGCCAGGTAAGGGTTGTCGTCGGTCTGGTCCTGCCGGGAAGCGGAGAACGTGACGCTGATGACCAAGCGCATGGCAATCAGGTTGAACAACACATCAAGCTCTTGCGCTTGCAACGGGTACTTCTCATGGAAGCCGGCCACCAGCGCAGCAGCAGCGCCGATCGGGTCGTCCATGTCGAGAATGGCGTAGGCGCTGGCGATTGCGACCTCGGCAATCAGAACGGTGTGCACGGCATCGCCAAAATCGATGAAGCCAGTCACGCTACGGGGCGTTTCGGCATCGACCAGGATGTTCCAGTCGTTGGCATCGTTGTGGATCACCTGGGCCCGAAGGGACGCCAGTTCAGGCTGTACCGTCTGCTCGAACCGGGTGATGAAGCGCTCGGCAACGGCCCGGCGATCAGGGTCCTTGATGCAGTGCAGCCGCGAACGGGAGCGCGCAGCATGGCGTAAGTCCCAGTCCAGGTCGCGGACTGCGCCCGGGTGCATGAAGCCCTGCAGCGCACGGTCAAGTTCACCGAGTGCCTGGCCGAAGTTTCTCATCAGCGCCAGGGAGCGTCTGGCCTTGGCAAGTGGCGTGCCGGCCAGCCAGCTGACCAGGCGCACAGCGTGCTGTTCACCGGTGCTGCTGGCCACAGACGGCAGGTAGTCGCCCGTCACGCTGGCCCGCAGGTGTGGTACGCCCAAATGCGCGCCATGCACGCCCAGGTGGTCGAGTAGCGCGGTTTGAAACTCGCTTTCTACCCTGGGCTCGCTGGCATTGACGATTTTCAGTATCCAGCCTGCATCTACGCCAGTCTCCAGGCGATAATTGCGATCACGCTCCCCATCCAGGGGCGTTGCAGTGCCGGTGACATTGAAGAAATCTTTTGCAAGGCCCTCTGCATCGCTTGCCGAAAACCGAGGTGCCGGGTGGGAAAGGTCTGTCATATCATCAGGTTCCGAGCGCGCTGATTGTTTTTCAATAGCTTGTCATGCGCCGCCGAAACGGACACCCTGCATACGGTCGGGCGCAACAGGCATTATGCCGGTCCCGACCGGCATAATGACGGCAAGCTTATCAAGGGGCTGCAATGCGTGACCTGGACGCTAAAGATCGTGAAATTCTTGAGGTACTTTCGAAGGACGCGCGCATTGCGCTCAAGGCGTTAGCCGGCCGCATAGGCCTTTCCCGAAGTGCCACCACCGAGCGTGTCGCCAACCTTGAACGCAGCGGAGTCATTCGCGGTTATCGCGCTGACATCGGCGAAATAGACGCCAACGTGATACGCGCGATCTTGCTGGTGACGTTGCAGCGCACGCCTGCCATGGGGCTGCTCGACCAGTTGGCAACGGACGCGCGCGTACGGCGGGTGTCGTCGGTGAGCGGTCAGCTCGACCTGGTGGTTGAAGTGGAGACCCGAACGATCGACGACCTCAACCAGGTACGCGACAACGTGGCACGTCACGAATCAGTGGATGACATTACCACGTCGGTAGTCCTGCGCCGTGATATCGACCGCCAGGGCGCCTGATACCTGCAGAGGCAGTAGACAGGCCATACTCACCCAAGCCTCACAGGTGTCGAAGCACGCCCTGAATCTCGCGAACGACCTGCCGCGTTGCCTCGTCGACGGTCCTTTCATTACGGCACAGCACCCAGCCTTGCTCCGCAACCGCACGCTCGAACGCCTCGGTACAGGCAACCTGTTCTTCCAGGTTATAGATCACCGTACTGCCCAGCCCACGCGTGCGCGCCGCGGCCCTCGCCCACGAGGTTTCAGGCGTTGTGACAACCCCGACATGCAAATCGGGCACTTGCACGTTTCGTTCGAGGTTCAGGCGCAGGATCTTGTCAAATGGCACTGTGCGGCGAAACGCAGCGTCAGAGGGGTACCAGCGGTCAATCAGGATGATGCTGTCAGCGGGCTGCCTGGGCAGTACATGTCGGGAAATCCAGGCTCGGCTTTCAGCGAAGCGTTCGCAAACCTTGAACTCAAGGTCCTGGCAAGGGCTTCTGGAAAGCTGGTTGACCAGGGCCATGGTCTCGCCCCGGTGAGGATCATTCTTTCTTTCGCAAAGGCGGATCACCTTGTTCCCGTCCAGCCGTAACGCTTGAGTGACAGCCTCCAGCAGCGTGGTCTTGCCGGTACCCTTGGGCCCATCGATGGAAATAAACAGCGGGCGGTTCATCTTTCAATACCAGTTGGCTCAAGCGCGGGATAAGACCATTGATCGTAGCTGCGTTCAAGCGATTCTCGACGGGAGTACATCCGTACTCCATGCTGTGATCAAAGCATTGCCTTGGGAATGGACCGGCATTGCCCGACCCGCCATCCCCAAGGCGTGCAATGCCTGCTAGGCTGACGGACGATGGCGGACCTGCAGCCCGCCTCCCCTTACCCACAGGCACGGGCCAATGACCTACAACCCCCACGTTAACCTGACCAACTGCGACCGGGAGCCCATCCAGATTCCCGGGAGCATCCAGCCCCATGGCTGCCTGCTGGCCTGTGATGCCTCGGCGACCGTGGTGCTGCGCCATTCGGTCAACGCCCCACAGATGCTGGGTGTAGCAAACGATATCAATGGTCAGAAACTGCACGCGGTGCTGGGTGACGAGGTCACGCATACGCTTCGCAACGCACTTGCCCGTACCCGGGATGCCTCGCGGCCCGCGCTCAGTTTCGGCGTGACGTTGCCCAACGGCGCGGCCGTCGACATCGCCGCCCACTTGTACAAAGGCACGGCAATCCTCGAATTCGAGCCCGCCGGGGCGAGCATCGCCGAACCGATCGAGCTGGCCCGCACGCTGATTGCCCAACTGCGCGAAATCGACCAGACCCACAAGCTGTTCCGCGACGCCGCCCGCTTTGTCAGGGCGGTGCTCGGTTACGACCGGGTGATGATCTACCAGCTGGGAGCCGACGGTGCCGGCAAGGTGGTTGCCGAGTCCAAGCGTAGCGACCTCGAAAGCTTCATGGGCCAATACTTCCCCGCCTCCGATATCCCCCAGCAGGCCCGCGCGCTCTACCTGCGCAACCCGATCCGGGTAATCTCCGACGCCCAGTTCAATACGGTCGCCATCAACCCGGTGCTCGACCCCTCGGGCGAACCGCTCGACCTGTCCTACGCGCACCTGCGCAGCGTCTCGCCGATCCATTGCGAATACCTGTGCAACATGGGCGTGGGCGCCTCGATGTCGATTTCCGTCATCGTCAATGGCGAGCTGTGGGGAATGATTGCCTGCCATCACTACGCACCGCGCACGCTGGCCATGGGGCAACGTGTGGCCGCCGAGATGTTCGGTGAGTTCTTCTCCCTGCATATCGAGACCCTGCGTAGCCGGCAAAAACTCGAAGCCGCCGTGCGCATCCACAAAGCCCTGGACAGCCTGCTGCGCGACGCCAACCAGGCGGCGGACATTGATGGGTTCTTCCACGCACGCCTGCCCCGGTTGATGTCGCTGATTCCCTGCGACGGCATCGGCATGTCGCTGCTAGGCCGCTGGTCGTGCGCAGGGCTGGCGCCGCCCCAAACGGCCGTGCCTGATCTGCTGCGCCTGGCAGACATGGTCAGCGAAGGCCGAATCTGGGCGTCCAATCGCCTGTCGTCAGTGCTCCCGTCGGCCCAGGCGTATTTTAATGATGTGTCGGGTGTGCTGATCGTCCCGATGTCGCAACACCCAAGGGATTACTTGATCTTCTTCCGCAAGGAGGTGGTCGAGACACTCGATTGGGCCGGGGACCCGAACAAGACCTATGACAGCGGCGCGTTGGGCGACCGCCTGACGCCCCGCAAGAGCTTCGCCATCTGGAAAGAAACCGTTCACCAGCAGTCGCTACCCTGGACCGAGCAGGACCGCCAGTTTGGCGATGCCATCCGTACCGCTATCGTCGAAGTGGTACTGCACAACAGCGAACTGCTCGCCAGTGAACGCGCCAAAGCCGACGTGCGCCAGCGCATGCTCAACGAAGAGCTCAACCACAGGGTCAAGAACATCCTGTCGCTGATTGGTGCACTGGTTGCCCATCCGACCCCGGAGAGCCAGACCCTGCAGGACTATGTGGCAACGCTCAAAGGGCGTATCCAGGCCTTGTCGTTGGCCCATGACCAGGTGGTGCGCGGTGACGGTGGCGGGCGCCTGGCGAAGCTGCTGGAGGCCGAGCTTTCTCCCTATCGCACGGCTGCCGACGTGATCGAGTTGCAGGGCCCGAACGTCATCCTCGATGCGCGCGCGTACTCGGTCATGGCGCTGGTGCTGCATGAACTGGCCACCAACGCGGCCAAGTATGGTGCGCTATCGCGGGCTGGCGGCAAGCTTTCGGTGAGCTGGGCAATCGACGCCAGTAACGCCTGTGCCATCAGTTGGCGGGAAATGGGTGGGCCAACGGTACGCCCGCCCAGCCGCAGCGGCTTCGGCACGGTGCTGATCGACCGCAGCATCCCATTCGACCTGGGTGGCACCAGCGCAGTGGAATATCACCCCGAAGGCCTGCAAGGCTTTTTCAGAATCCCGGCCAAGCACCTTTCCGTAGCCGAAGCGGCAGAAACCGCTCTCCCGGCCACGCCTCTGGCCCGTGCAAACGGTGCGCTTGCAGCGCGCTCGGGCTTGTGTGTGCTGATACTCGAGGATCAACTGGTGATTGCAGTAGGCCTGGAGCAAATTCTCAACGATGCGCAAATCGAGGACGTGATCACCGCCAGCTCCGAGGACCAAGCCATGCAACTGCTTGGTAGCCACAAACCGGACGCGGCAATACTGGATGTCAATCTGGGCACCGGAACATCCATTTCCGTAGCAGATGAACTGGTTCGCCGGCAGGTCCCGTTCCTCTTTGCCACCGGCTATGGCGACGGCCTCAGCATTCCCGAGCACTTGCAGCATGTGCCCATCACCCGCAAGCCTTATGACGCCAATGCCATTCTGGCCAGCCTGCAAGGTCTGCTTGAGCTGGGGTGAATGGGATACAGAAGCAGCCTTGTATTGCGAAAAGGCCCGTAAAGCCGACACATTACCGTCGGCTATACGGGCCTCTTTGCAGCACCAGGCCGCGCCGGCCAAAAGACGGCGCCGGCCTGTCAGGGCTTACACCGCCAGCGCGCGCTCACGCAGCTCGCTGTTGAGAATGCGGTCGTTCTCGCTGTAATCGACCGGGCAGTCGATCACGTGCACACCTGGGGTCTTGATGCAGTGCTCCAGCAGCGGCAGCAGGCCTTCGGCGCTTTCCACGCGGTGGCCGTTGGCGCCGTAGGCTTCGGCATACTTGACGAAGTCCGGGTTGCCGTAGTCCAGGCCGAAATCGGTGAAGCCCATGTTGGCCTGCTTCCAGCGGATCATGCCGTAGCCGTCGTCACGCAGGATCACCACGGTGATGTGCATGCCCAGACGTACTGCAGTTTCCAGTTCCTGGCTGTTCATCATGAAGCCGCCGTCACCACACACCGAGATTACCGGGCGGTCCGGGTGCACCAGGTGCGCAGCCATTGCCGATGGCAGGCCAGCGCCCATGGTCGCCAGGGCGTTGTCCAGCAGCACGGTGTTTGGCTTGTGCGCTTTGTAGTTGCGGGCGAACCAGATCTTGTAGATGCCGTTGTCCAGGGCGACGATGCCTTCGGACGGCAGTACACGACGGATGTCAGCCACCATGCGCTGTGGGTAGACCGGGAAGCGGTCGTCGTCGGCGCCTTCGGCGATCTGTGCTTCGTTGGCTTCACGGATGGCCATCAGGCGGGTGAAGTCCCAGTGCGACGTGTCGTTCAGTGCTTCACTGATCTGCCACACGGCGTTGGCGATGTCGCCGATCACTTCTACTTGCGGGAAGTACACGGCATCGACTTCGGCAGAGCGGAAGTTGATGTGGATGACTTCGGTGCCGCCACGGACCATGAAGAACGGCGGCTTCTCGATCACATCGTGGCCAATGTTGACGATCAGGTCGGCGGCTTCGACGGCGCGGTGAACGAAGTCGCCCGACGACAGCGCAGCGTTGCCAAGGAAGCGCGGGTGGCGCTCGTCGACCACGCCTTTACCCATTTGGGTGGTGATGAACGGGATGCCGGTCTTGTCGATCAGTTGCTTGAGGACCTTGGCGGTCATCTTGCGGTTGGCACCGGCACCGATCACCAGGATCGGGTTACGCGCGTTCTGCAGTTTCTCGACGGCAGCTTCGATGGCCACGTGCTCGGCCAGCGGGCGGCGGTGCAGGCTGCGCGGGATCGGCAGCGCGTCGGTCTGCTCGGCGGCGATGTCTTCCGGCAGCTCCAGGTGCACCGCACCCGGCTTTTCTTCTTCGGCCAGGCGGAAGGCTTCGCGCATGCGGGCCGGGATGTTGTCGGCCGAGGCGAACTGGTGGGTGTACTTGGTGATGGGGTCCATCATGCCGCACACGTCAATGATCTGGAAGCGACCCTGCTTGGACTTCTTGATCGGCTTCTGCCCGGTGATCATCATCATCGGCATGCCGCCCAGGTAGGCGTAGGCGCTGGCGGTCACCAGGTTGGTGGCACCAGGGCCGAGGGTCGACAGGCTGACGCCGGTCTTGCCGGTCAGACGACCGTAGGTGGCAGCCATGAAACCTGCAGACTGCTCGTGACGGGTCAGTACCAGCTTGATCTTCGACTTGCGCAGGGA